>QBLX01000081.1:8092-17996 GCA_003241825.1 Alphaproteobacteria bacterium | reverse complement strand
TCCCCGCTGCGCGGGAAGGAAAGCATCTGTCCTCCCCATCGCTGAGCGATGGGGAGGACAGATGCTTTCCTTCCCGCGCAGCGGGGAGGGGGACCGCGAAGCGGTGGAGGGGCTGTGTCCGCATTACCGCCCGCCGGTGTCCGCGTCCGCCGGCCCCTCCACCACGCGGAGCGTGGTGGAGGGGCCCCGCTTGACTCCCTCACACAGTATGTTCCATACACTGTTTGTCACACACTATGTGACGCCATGGAATACCGTCGTGCCAATCGACTGCGACCTGTTTGAATCCATGCGGCTGGAGCTGCGGCGCGGGTCGCTGGTGCTGGCTGTCCTGGCACGTCTGCGGGAGGAACGGTACGGCTACACCCTGCGTCAGGCCCTGGCCGGGGACGGGATCGAGATGGAGGAAAGCACCCTCTATCCGCTGCTGCGCCGCCTCGAGACGCAAGGCCTCCTGACCAGCGAATGGCGCGAGGAAGAAAAGCGCAGGAAGCGGTTCTACCGGCTGTCGCCGATGGGCACCGAAATGCTGGCGGCGCTGGCGACCGAATGGCGGGGGATCAATGCCTCGCTCGACAAGATCATCTGAAATCCAAGGCGGAGGGGACCGACATGGACCTGCTTGAACATTATCTGGGCGCTGTCGCGGCCCAGCTGGTCAAGGACCAGCGCGAGGACATCATCGCCGAGCTGCAGGATACCCTGCTGAATCAGTTCGAGGAAAAGGAAGCTGCCCTGGGGCGCGGCCTGACCGACAACGAGCGCGAGGCGATCCTGCGCGAGATGGGGCATCCGCTGGTCGTGGCCGCGCGCTACGGCAAGGGGCCCCAGCATCTGGCCGGGCCGGATCTGTTCCCCTGGTGGCTGTTCGCCGTCAAGGCGGGGCTGCTGATCATCCTCGCCCTGCATCTGGTCGATGTCTTCTTCACGATGTTGACGGGACTGGGCGGCTTTCAGGACGCGATCCGCCAGCTGTTCATCATTCCGTTCGAGGGCGGCCTGGTCTGGATCGGCATCGCCACGGTCGCGGCCTATGTGATCGAACGGACCGGCTGGCGTCCCGGCTTCATGACCGACTGGCGGGTCAAGGACCTGCCCGTGCTGAAACTGTCCGACCCCGCGGCCTGGGGTGCGGCCATGACCGGTGAGAAGGAAAAGCCCGCCTCCGCGACCTGGTCCGGATCAAGGTCCCCGGCCCGCTGGCCTGCGGGCGAGGCGATCTTCGGCATCATCGTCATTGGTGTCTTCATCGCCTGGTGGGGCGGGTTTCAGACGTCCGGGATGGAGGGGGTGACCCTGAGCCGGACCGGCGAGTTTCTGACGGTCGCACCGATCTGGTCAGCGAATTTCGTGCCCATCCTGTTGCTGGCGATCGGCCAGCTGTGGATCGAGCTGCTGCGGTTGATGCGGCCCCAGTGGGTGCGGTTCATCGCCGGGCTGCAGGCTGTGGCGGCTGGCGTCGGCCTCGCCATCCTCTGGACCATCTTCGAGGCCGGTCACTGGTTCACCCTTTCGAACGACGGGTCATCGATCCGGGTCTTTGGTGGCTGGTCCCAGCTGGTCCTCGAGCGGCTGCGTGCCTTCGATGACGGTCAGCGTGATCTCATCGGCAACGCCAGCACCCTGTCGATGATCCTGAGCTGGGTCTTCGTCGGTGCCATGCTCTCCCTGGCCTTCGCCGTGCTGCGGCACCTCGTGAAGGCGATCCGCGGCAACGCCTGACCGGCACGCCCACGTCCGAAAACCGCGAGACATCGGCCGGTGGCCGGTCCATCGTGCGGCCATGGAGCCGACCCCGCATCTTGATCAGGAGGCCTGCTATCGCGCGGTGCTGACGCGTGATGTGCGGTTCGACGGACGGTTCTTCGGCTGTGTGAAGACCACCGGCATCTACTGCCGCCCCGTCTGTCCCGCACGCACGCCGAAACGCGCGAACATGGTCTTTGTCGTCAGCGCAGCCGCGGCGGAAGAGGCGGGCTTTCGTGCCTGTCTGCGCTGCCGCCCCGAGACAGCCCCGGACATGGGTGCATGGCGGGGCACTTCGAACACGGTCAGTCGCGCCCTGGGCCTGATCGAGGCCGGGGCGCTGGATGCTCATTCCGAAGCCGGCGGCGATGTGGAGGCTCTGGCCACGCGGCTGGGGGTTGGCGAGCGGCAGTTGCGCCGTCTGTTCCGCCAGCATCTGGGCGCCGCCCCGGTCAGCGTGGCCCAGACCCGGCGGGTGCTTCTGGCAAAGACCCTGATCCACCAGACGGACCTGTCGATGGCCCGGGTGGCTCTCGCGTCCGGGTTCGGCAGTGTCCGGCGCTTCAACGAGACCTTCCAGGGCCTGTACGGACGCCCGCCTTCGGCCCTGCGCCGGAGGACGGCGCGGGTCGAAGACGGCGGCATCCGGCTGACCCTGCCCTACCGGCCGCCGCTTGATCTGACGGGGTTGATGGCTTCGCTGGCGGCGCGCGGGGATGTCGTGCAGACCGGCGTCTGGACCCGGGAGCTGACGTCCGACATCGACGGTGCAGACGGTCGGGTCTCGGTTGTTGCGGGCCCGCCCGGCCAGCTCGCCGTCACGGTCGCCGTGTCCGATCTCAGAGCCCTGCCGGGAGTGCTGGCGCGGGTGCGGCGGGTCTTCGACCTGTCTGCGGACCCCGAGGCGATCGCCCGCGACCTGTCGCCCGACCCGGCCCTGACGGCGCTCATCGCCGCAAGGCCGGGGCTGCGTCTGGCCGGCGACTGGTGCGACCCCGGCGAGGACGCCGCGAGCGACCGGGTGCCGGAGGGTCTGACCGCGCAACACCTCGGCCGGCTGGAGCCCTGGCGACCCTGGCGCGCCTATGGCCTTGCGCATCTCGCAGCGGCGGGTCTGCATCGCGATGATCTGATGACGGAGACGGACGATGACCGCGAAGCTGCCTGAGGCCTTCACCCTCGACCGGATCGAGACACCCGTCGGTACGGTGCTGCTGGTCACCGATGCGGACGGTGCCGTTCGCGCGCTGGATTTCGACGATTATGCGCCCCGGATGATGCGCCTGCTGGCCCGCCATTATGGTCAGGTCAATCTGACACCGGGGGCGGCTCCCGGGCCGGTGCGGAACGCCGTCATCGCCTATTTCAACGGCGACGCACGGGCCCTCGAGACCCTGATCGTCACCACCGCAGGCACGCCGTTCCAGCGCGAGGTCTGGGCGGCCTTGCGGGCCATCCCGGCAGGCGAGACACGCAGCTATGGCCAGCTGGCCGTCGCGATCGGCCGGCCAAAGGCCGTGCGGGCTGTCGGCCTGGCCAATGGCGCGAACCCGGTCGGTATCATCGTGCCCTGTCACCGGGTTGTCGGGGCCAACGGGACCCTGACCGGCTATGCAGGCGGACTGGAGCGCAAGCGCTGGCTTCTGGCCCACGAGGCCGCCGCGATCTGAGCCCTGTCAGAGCGACCAGACGCAGGTCCGCTTGATCTCGTAGTCCTCGAGTTCGCGGGTCGTCTGCACCCGGTATTCGGCGAGGAAGTTAAGCCCCGTCTTCGGCAGATAGGTACGCCCCGGATCGCCGAGAAGCACGCGCGTGCCCTGGGCCCTTGCACTGGCCAGCCAGTCCAGAACCCGCTCGGTCATCGGCTTTTCGTAACAGACGTCGCCCGCGCAGATCAGGTCGACGGCCGGAGGCGGTGCGTCCAGCAGGTTCTCGCCGGTAAAGCCCATGACCACCCCGTTGGCCTGCGCATTGACCGCCACCGCTGCTGCACAGAAGGGATCGATGTCGCATCCGGTCACCGAGGCCGCGCCTGCCTTCAGGGCTGCTATCCCCACCAGACCCGAGCCGGTGGCAAAATCCAGCATGGTCCGGCCCCGGACTTCCTCGGGATTGTCCAGCAGCCAGCGCGCGATCGCCTGTCCCCCGGCCCAAGCGAAGGCCCAGAACGGCGGCGGCAGGCCCAGGGCGCCCAGTTCTTCCTCGGTCATCTTCCAGATCGGCGTGATCTCGTCAGCCAGCCACAGCGAAATCTCCGGCGCATGCGGCACCGCTTGCAGCCGGGTATTGGCAAGGATGAAGGCGGCTGGATCATGAAGGATCATGGGAGCACCCCTCGCAGGATTGGTGCCCCCCGTCACCCAGCCAGCACCCCGCTGACGCCTGTTTCCTCCAAGGCCGCGCTCCCGGTAGCGGATCACCGGTGCCCGCGAGGGCCCGACCGTCAGTGAGACAGCATCAGGGGCACGCCCGGATTCTTGAGCATGTGGTCCGTCGCGCCGCCGAGGATGAACTCGCGCGCGCGGGAGTGGCCATAGGCACCCATGACGAAAAGGTCGGGCTTCTGGCGCTGGAGATAGTCCTCGAAGACAAGGCCAATGGGTCGGCCGCCTGAATCGACCTCGTCCAGTACGGCGTTCACGCCGTGCGCGATCAGGTGCCTTTGTGCCTCCTCGCCGAGGCCGGATCCGGTTGACGTCTTGTCACCCGTGACAGTCAGCACCCGGACCTTGCGGGCTTTTTCCATCAGGGGCAGCGCGTCCGCCATGGCCCGTGCCGCTGTCTTCGTGCCGTCCCAGGCCAGGACCACTTCGCCGGCACCGGCCGCACGAAGGTCCGCCGTGCCGGGCCGATAGGTCAGGACGGGACGCCCGGAACCGAAGACGACGGCCTCGATCACCGAACGCTGCCCGTCGTTTTCATCGACGACGGGAACGAGGCACAGATCCCGGGTGCGTGCCCGGCGGGCGACGGCCGCTCCGACACTGTAGAGATCGGACTTGCCGTGGATTGCTTCCCCCAGAACGCCCGCGGCGGTGGCCTTCCCGGTGAAGTCCGCAAGCGCGGCCACGCAGAAGTCCCGGCTCTTGCGTTCCTCGGTGCGGGCCAACTGGGACAGGCCGATCACATAGTCCGCCAGGCGGTTTCTCGGGGCCTCGATCATCACCTCGATGGCGAGTGCCGACACGGTTCCGCCCATGGACGCAGCGAACTGTACGGCCTGCTGGATCGCTTCCGAGGATGTGGGTTCGGGATAGGTATCGATGTGAAAAAGAATATCGCGCAGTGACATGACAATTTCCTCCGTTTGACCGCCTGAATAGGCCCCGCGCCCTCTGCGGGCTTTGATCAGGATCAAAGCCCCGTTGCCACGCCTGATCTAGAAGCAGCAGTCTGCTGGTCGGGATGATTGCAGGAGACGCTGGTCGACGACCTGCACGCATCATCCCGGGCCATCCAGTGAACCGTGGGGGGGAAGCATGGAAACAACTGCAGGATTGCCGCCTATCAGGACCGTTGGCCTCGGTGCGCCCTTCCGCTGGCTGGGCGAGGGCTGGCGCGACCTGATCAGGGCCCCCGTTCCGCTGCTGCTCTACGGTCTCTGCCTCGCCATGGTCAGTTTCGGGCTCTGCTACGGCGTCTACGCCACCAATGGCGCGTTCTGGGCGATGGTCCTGACAGCGGGGTTCGTCATGATCGCCCCGATCCTGGCCATGGGTCCCTATGAGGCGGGTCGCAGGCTCGATCTTGGACAGCGGCCGGGCTTCGGCCAGATCCTGTTCGTTCGCGCGGCCTTCCGTCAGGACGTCGCCTATCTGAGCCTGCTTCTGGTGCTGTTCTATTTTCTCTGGGGGCGGATTGCCCAGATCGTCTATGGCCTTTCGACCTACCAGATCCATCGCGACGTCGAGTCCCTCGTCGCCTTTGCCATCGGAACCGGCGATGGCCGGATGATGCTGCTGACCGGCACGCTTGCCGGGGGTGTCCTGGCCTTTGTGACCTTCTCCCTGGTCGTGGTGTCTGCGCCGATGCTGCTGAATCCGCAGTCCAGTGTCTTTGCGGCGGTGGCGACCAGCGTCCGGGCCGTCAATGCGAATTTCTTCCCCCTGCTGCTGTCGGCCGCCACCGGCTTTCTGGCGCTGACCGTGATCTTCCCCTGGCTGGGCCTTGCCAGTTGGCGGGCATACCGCGACCTCGTCGAGGAGCCGACAGACCCCGCCCGGACCGGCCCGCTCCAGCCGGCCTGAACACCGCACCGCCCGTTGCGGGAACCTCCTGTCCTCCCCGTCGCGCAGCGATGGGGAGGGGGACCGCGCGACGCGCGGTGGAGGGGCCGCCAGCCCCCGACCTGTTTGCTGGCCTGGAATCCGGGAACGGGATCAGATCCCGCGCCGCAATCGCCGCTGCCTCAGCCCGCCAGCCGCACTTCCTCGGCCGAGCCCAGCACGATGGCCCCCCGCTGGTGCAGGGCGGTCGGGACGATGTCGAGGATGGCCTGCGTCCCGTCCGTGGCCAGACCGCCGGCGCGCTCGATCAACAGGGCCATCNCGGCGCGCGCGATCAACAGGGCCATCGGAGCGCCTTCATAGAGCAGCCGCAGCTTGCCCGGCCGGTCCGGCTCGCGCGCGTCCCACGGATAGAGGAAGACCCCGCCGCGGGTCAGGATCCGGTGCACATCGCCGACCATGGCGGCGACCCAGCGCATGTTGAAATCCTTGCCCCTCGGCCCGTCCCTGCCCGCAAGGCAGTCGTCGATATAGGCCCGGACCGCCGGAGCCCAGTGACGCCGGTTCGACATGTTGATGGCGAACTCCTTCGTCTGTTCCGGCACGACCAGCCGGTCATGCGTCAGCCGCCAGTGGCCACCGGCGTCCAGGGTAAAGGACGCAACATCGCGATCGACGCTGAGCACCAGAACGGTCTGCGGGCCATAAAGGGCATAGCCGGCGGCCAGCTGGTCGCGGCCGGGTCTCAGGAAGTCGGCCTCGGTCGAGACCCGCCCTTCCGCTGCCGGCAGGATCGAGACGATGGTCCCGACCGGGGCATTGATGTCCAGGTTGCTGGACCCGTCCAGAGGATCGAAGGTCACCAGAACCCCGCCGGTCCGGTCCGTGACCTGCACCGTGTCCAGCTCCTCGGACGCCAGCCCGGCCACGGAAGGGCAGGCCAGCAGGGCGTCGCTGAGGATGTCGTTGGACAGGACGTCGAGCTTCTTCTGCTCCTCCTGCTGGACATTGATGCCGCCTGCGACACCCAGATTGTCCTCGATGGCCCCGAGGGCCACGACCCGCCCGATCTCGACACAGGCTGCGGCAATACACAGGACAGCGTCGCGCGTCGGAGGGGCGACGGACCGGGTCGAAAGCCAGGTGGACAGGTCGGGCAACTGGGTCATGAGGACCTTCTAGGGTGGTCCGCAGCCCGGCGCGATACCCTTTGGCGGAGGATTTGCGGAAGTCAGGCTGTGCTGACTAAAAGTCATGTTGACATGACATTCTGGCGATGTAAGGTAGGCCTTACAAATTGTCAGGAGGAAATGTCATGTCCAGCCTTTGGAAATCCGGGACGGCGGCGCACCGTCGCTATGTCATCCGCACCATGGCATTCATGCTGCCCTATATGGCGATCTGTATCGCGATGATGGTCACCGACGCCTTCGACCAGATCATGGGCACGCCCGCCGCCTGGGTTCTGGCCGCCGCTGTGTCCGCGCCCGTCATGGGCCAGATCTGGGCTACCCTGTCGCTGATGCGCGAGAGCGACGAGTTCGTGCGCGCCGTCACCGCCAAACAGTTCATCGTCGCGGCGGGGCTGGCCATGGCCGTGGCCACCTTCTGGGGCTTCGGCGAGACCTTCGCCGGTGCGCCGCATCTGCCGGCGTGGCTGATCTATCCGTTGTTCTGGGGCGCATTTGGCGTCGTCTCGCCCTTCATCCGGGACAGCAACGCATGAAGAACCGGCTGAAACTGCTGCGCACCGAGAAGGGCTGGACCCAGGCCGATCTGGGTGACCGGCTGGGGGTGTCGCGCCAGGCCGTCAATGCCCTGGAGACCGAGAAACACGACCCCTCGCTGGATCTGGCCTACCGCATCGCCAGTCTGTTCGAACAGCCCGTGGAAGACATCTTCGAGAACCCGCACGGCTGACGCCGGCGGCCCCCACCGACCTCAAAGGAGACAACCATGTTCAACGCCCTTTGCCGGGTGCGTGCGATGCTGCGCGCCCCATCCCCCCGCAAACCCCTGACCCGGGCCCAGGCCATCGCCCTTGCCCTGGCCGCCTGTTCCCCCGTTCTCGTCGTTGCCGCACAGGCCTTTGCCCAGACGCCTGCGGCGGTCATTGCGCCTTCAGCCGCGCCCGCCTTCATCAGCGACCGGTTGTCGGTCGTGGTGAGCGGGACCGGCCCGGATGTCATTCTCATTCCCGGTTTCGGCTCGTCGCGGGCCGTCTGGCAGGCGACCGCGGACCGGCTCTCGGCGACCCACCGGGTCCATCAGGTGCAACTCGCAGGCTTTGCGGGCGAGCCCTGGACCCATGGCGACGGACCCTTTGTCCAGCCGGTCATCGACGCCCTGGCCGCCTATGTGCAGCAGGCAGGACTCCGGCGTCCGGCCATCATCGGCCACTCCATGGGCGGCCTGTCCGCCATCATCCTGGCCCAGCAGCATCCGGAGCTTGTCGGCAGGGTGATGAGCGTCGACAGCCTGCCGTTCTACTCTGCCCTGTTCGGCCCCCGGGTCACGGTCGAGATGGCCCGGCCCTTCGCAGCCCAGGCGGCAGCCTCCATCCTGACGGCGTCCGACGCAGACTTCCGGACAAGCCAGACCGCAACCGCCGAGGGCATGTCCCGGGACCCGGCCACGCGCACCGACATGGTCGAATGGTCGCTGGCGTCCGACAGACAGGCCATGGCCGCTGCCATCCGCGACGTCATGCTGACCGATGTCCGGTCAGGCCTCGCGACCATGACCACCCCGGTCTGGGCGCCCTATGCCGCGGATGCGGACGGCGGGGCCCCCGCGGCCATGGCCGATGGCCTCTGGGCTCGGGAGTACGCCGCCCTGCCGGGCGTCCGGTTGATCCGCGTCGACGGCAGCCGCCATTTCATCATGGCCGATCAGCCGGAGCGGTTCGCCGGCATCGTCGACGAATTCCTGCGCCAGCCTTGAGGCCGATGTGTCAGCCGAACTCGCCCGCATAGTCAGGGGCCAGCAGGGGGGCGAACACGGCGGTCGGCACCACCACCTCATAGCTCCCCTCGACATAGGGGCCGACCACATAGGGGCCGACCAGGAACGTCAGGCCGCCCGCCTTTCCGTTGGCTCCCGGCGCGAGGGTAAAGGCTGTCGCCGACGCATCGGGACAGGCCCACAGATCGCCATTGGCGGTCACGGGCTCTGCCCCTTCGCCGCGCGTCCGCTTCTCGGCATTGATGGCGGCGCACAGGGCGGTGTTCATGGCCTTCAGGTCCGCCCCGGCGCGGAACAGGTCGGCGGGCTTCAACTGGCGTCGGGTGGTCTTGTCCCAGAGGACCCCGGTCGACACGCCATTGCCATGGGCCCCGCCCGTGAACTCGTAGTCGTCGCGCTTAAGGGCGAACAGGCGCGGCGTTTCGGCAGCGGGGGCAAAGGCGACGGTTCGTGAATAGGCGGGCTGGCCGGCATCCCCGCCGGCTTCGGTCCGGTCCGACTGGGCTCCCTCATTGACCTGGTTCAGCTCCCGGACAACGGTCTGGTACAGCTGGGCGTGCAGATCGGGGTGGGCAGTGATCCCTTGAGCCAGCGTCAGCTCGACCTCGGCATAGGGGGTGGTGCTTTCATAGCTCAGCGGCGTGGCCGGGGCCGTGGCGACAGCCTCCCCCGTCGCGGTGGACGCCGGTGTACGGGCCTTGTCATCGTTGCGATTGCAGGCCGACAGGGTGGCCACGATGGCGGCCGACAGGATCAACAGGCGGATCGGGGCGCGGATGGTCATTTCAGGGCTCTCCGGTGGAGGGTCAGAACGGGATCCAGCCCAGGGCGATGGCACCCAGGAGTATGAATCCCGCTTCGCGATTGGACTTGAACAGCTTCAGGGCCAGGGCCGGGTCGTCGAGCCGAAGCGAGCGGACCTGCCAGGCCAGATGGGCAGCATAGGCGACGATGACGACATAAAAGAG
>QBLX01000081.1:0-8082 GCA_003241825.1 Alphaproteobacteria bacterium | reverse complement strand
GCACCCGCCGCCGCCGCCAGCAGGATCGCCAGTCCGTAGAACAGCCCCACGCCGCGCGCCGCCGACCGCCCCAGTCGCCGGGCCGAGGACTTGACCCCCACCATGGCGTCATCCTCGATATCCTGCAGCGCATAGATGGTGTCATAGCCGAGGGTCCAGCACACCCCGCCCAGATAGAGACAGAGGCCCCCCCAGAGCAGTTCGCGGGTCGCTATATCGGGCACAGCCAGCGCGCCGGCGGCTGCCGCGAAACCCATCAGCGCGCCCCAGTTGAAGGTCAGCCCGAGCCAGGCCTGAGGCCACCAGGTGATCCGCTTCATGAAGGGATAGGCGGCGACCAGCGCCAGCGACCCCACGCCCAGCAGGATGGCGGTCAGGTTCAGCGTCAGCAGGATCAGGAAGCTGATCAGGCTGCACCCGACGACGAAGGCAAGCGCCTGTTTCACGCGGATGCGACCGGACGGGATCGGCCGGCTGGCGGTCCGCGCCACCTTCGCATCGATGTCGCGATCGACGATGTCGTTGAACGCACACCCTGCCGCCCGCATCAGACAGGCCCCCAGACCGAACCCGACGAACAGCCACAGCTCATACAGTCCCGGTGTCGCCCGATACTGGGCCATGGCCAGGGTGATCCCCTGCCAGCCCGGCAGCAGCAGCAGCCAGATGCCGATCGGCCGATCGAACCGCCCCAGCTTCAGCCAGGGCTTCAACCCCTCGGGCGCACGTTCGTCGACCCAGTTGCGACCGGCATCAGGAAGAGGGGCGGATGACATGGCAAGGTTCTAGCACTTCCGGATATCAACTGCCCACCAGCCCGACACCCCCGGCCCCCGTGCTAGAGTTCTCCCGGCTTCTACCAAAGGAGACCGACCCCGGACCTCGCCTTTCCTCCCCATCGCTGGCGATGGGGAGGGGGACCGCGCGCAGCGTGGTGGAGGGGCCGCCAGACCCGGACCCGGATCGCCCGGGCCCTGGACGCAGCCCCTCCACCCCTCGTGGAGAGGAAAGGAGGATCGAGACGATCGAGACGATCGAGACGGTATTTTTCCGCCCCGCAGTCTCGCCCCACCGGCTCGCCCTGCCTCAGGGTGCCAGCCGTCCCTTGCGCTTGTGGGCCGGGAAGACGATGGCCTTGTCGGTTCGGGCGACCTTTGAACCGGGGCGATCCAGGCGGTGAAGGATGTGGCGGATGATGTTCAGCCGGGCGGCCTTCTTGTCGTCGGTGGCGACGACCGTCCACGGCGCATGGGTGCTGTGGGTCGCCGCCAGCATGGTGTCGCGCGCGGCCGAATAGTCATCCCAGCGCGTCTGGGCCTCGGCATCCAGCGACGACACCTTGAACCGTTTCAGCGGGTCACCGATCCGCTCCTGCAGTCGCCGCGCCTGTTCTTCCTTGCTGATGTCGAGCCAGAATTTGATCAGCACATTGTCGTTGTCCGTCAGCATCCGCTCGAACCGGGGCGCGTCGCCCAGGAAGAGGGCATGCTGCCGGGGGGTGCAGAAACCCATCACCGGCTCGACGCCCGCCCGATTGTACCAGGACCGGTTCATCAGGACCATTTCACCGGCTGCAGGCAGATGGGCGGCATAACGCTGGAAATACCACTGGGTCAGTTCGCGGTCGGTCGGCTTGGGCAGGGCGACGATCCGGGTCTGGCGTGGAGAGGCATATTCGGTGATCCGCTTGATCGCCCCGTCCTTGCCCGCGCTGTCGCGCCCCTCCAGCACGATCAGCACCTTCAGCCCCTGCTCGATGGCCCAGTGCTGGGTCTCGACCAGTTCGATCTGGAGCGTATTCAGTTCGGTCTCGTAGTCGGCCGATTTGCCCATGGTTTTGCCTCCGGTTTGGCGACAAGGTTGCGACGTATTCACGGGCGCGTCGAGAGGCAGGCCGCCAGACGGGTGGGAATGATGATTTCACGCAGACAGGTGATGACCGGTGCCGCCGCCCTTGGCCTGTTGCCGGGCGGTGCCGCCCTGGCCCGGACACCGGACATGGACTCCGCCCTCGATGCCGCCTTTGCCACGGGCGGGGCTCCAGCGCTGGCCGGCATGGTCGTCGGCCCGGACGGCCCGCTATGGACAGGCGCGCGGGGCGTCCGGCAGGCGGGCGGGGGCGACGCCGTCACCGCCGATGACCTCTGGCATCTCGGCTCCAATACCAAGGCGATGACGGCAGCCCTCTACGGGCGGCTGGTCGATCAGGGCCGGGCGCGCCGGGGGGCCACCCTGTCGGAACTGCTGCCTGATGTGACCATGGACCCTGGCTGGCGCGCCGTTCCGATCGAGGCCGTGATGGGTCATGTCGCCGGCCTGGCCGACGACACAGCCATGGGGCGGGCCTGGCTGATGACGGCCCGGGATGATCCCCGATCCCTCGTCCAGCAGCGCCGTTCCCTCATGCAGGCCATGCTTGCCGTCCCGCCGGCCGGGACCCCGGGGACCTTTGCCTATGCCAACGCCAACTATGTCCTGCTGGGCGCCGTGATCGAGCGGATCACCGGACAGGCCTGGGAGCAGGCGATGCAGGCCGAGGTCTTCGTCCCGCTGGGCATCACGACCGGTGGCTTCGGCGCTCCGGCCGGCGATCAGCCCCGGGGCCATCGCGGCGGGGTGGCGGTCAATGCGTCGGACCCCGGCTCGGACAATCCGATGGCGATGGGTCCTGCCGGAACAGTGCACATGAGCCTGAGCGACTATGGCCGGTTCCTGTCGGTGTTCCTGAACGACGGGGCAGGCTGGCTCACGCCCGCCTCCCTGTCCGTTCTGACAACCGCGATCGGCAGTGGCAGTCCGCCCTATGCCGGTGGCTGGATCGTCCCGCCGGCCCAGCCCTGGGCGCGGGGTCCCGCCCTGACCCACGATGGCTCGAACACGATGTGGTACGTTTCGACCTGGGTTGCGGCGGGTCTGGGCCGCGCCTTCGTCGCCGTTTCCAACGATGCCGAAAAGGGTCGCCAGTCGTGCCAGCGCCTGATTCCCGGCCTGATCCGGGCGATCTAGGCTGGTCGGGCTGGCCGGGGGTCGTCACACTGGGACGGTATGAAGCGTGATTTTGCCGATTTCTGGAATCTGCTGTGGGAGGCGACGCTCGGCGTCTGTGCCCTGTTCGCCCTGCTGAACCTGTTTGCGCCGCCGCAGGACCTGCCCTGGAAACCGCTCGACCTGAACCGGCCGATCGGTGCCGCGACAGGGACCAAGGTCGCGGCCTTTGATATCGCCCGGACCGCCGCCCCGGCCGAGGTGGAGGTCACGACCGAGGCCTGTATGGCCGCGCTCAGGGACGCGGGCGTGGAGGTCGAACGGGCCGGGGATACCGACGATGGCGGCTTCTGCCAGGTGCGCGGGGCGGTGCGGATCACGGGGGGCGACGTGACTCGCCTCAGCCCGTCGGTGGTCATGACCTGTCCGCTGGCGATCCGGTATGTGCTTTGGGACCGGCAGGTGCTCCGGCCCGCCTCCCTTGAGGTGATGGGGTCGGGGGTGGCGCGGGTGGACAATCTGGGCACTTACAGCTGTCGCAGGGTCTATGGCTCTGCGAATGCCAGTGACCGGCCCAGCGAACATGCCCGCGCCAATGCCCTCGACGTGGCCGGACTGACGCTGGAGGACGGGCGCCGGGTGACCCTGCTGGGCGACTGGGACGGGACAGGCCCCGCAGGTGCCGAGGGAGCTAAGCTGTTGAAGCAACTACGCGATGGTGCCTGCCAGATTTTCTCTACCGTGCTGACGCCCGATTATAATGATGCGCACAAGGATCACTTTCACCTTGACGGCGCATCCTACAGCCTTTGTGCAACCGGGCCGTCCCGTGCGCGACGCGCTGCCGCTGATTCGGAATCCGGTTGACCGTTGTGGATTGTCGTTGGAAAACGGTGTTGCAGTCCGGATTTCGCGTGGGGTCCAAACCCGCGTTTCGCTCCTTCGCCTGAACGAGCTGTCCAGATGGACTGACGGGTTTCTCTTCGTGAAAACCTGCCTGGAAAAGCGCGTTTATGGACAGCGCAAAATGGCGACCGGCACGGTCAAGTGGTTCAACCCCACAAAAGGCTTCGGCTTCATTCAGCCGGAAAGCGGCGGCGCGGACGTCTTCGTCCACATCACCGCCGTTCAGAAAGCAGGCCTGCAAGGCCTGGATGAAAATGCCAAGGTTGAATACGAGCTGGAATCCCAGCGCGGCAAGACTTCGGCGGTGAACCTCAAGGTTCTCTAGTTCCTCTATCAGATTGCGGGCGCCGGGTTTTGCGACCCGGTGCCCGTTTTTGTGTCCGGACCCGGTTTGCGGGTCGACCACTGCGCCAGAACGATCGCCACCAGAACCAGCGCGCCGCCGAGGGCCTGGATCGGCGTCAGTGTCTCGCCGAAGATCCACCAGCTGAGCAGGCCTGCCACGATCGGCTGGATCAATATGGTCACGGCCGTGATGGCAGCGGGCAGTTTGCCCAGTGACCAGGCCACGCCGCCCTGGCCCACCACATGCATGATGCCCAGCCCGACGCAGGCGGCCCAGCCCGAGGGACTGGCGGGGATCATGCTCTCGCCGAGCAGCAGTGAAACGGCCCCCAGTAGCGGAACGCCGACGCCTGTGGCCCACAGGGTGACCCGCATCGCCCCCGCGCTCGACCGCGCGGCCTTCACGGCGAGGAAATAGCCCGAGTACCAGAGCGAGACCGACAGGGAGAACAGGTCGCCCAGCAAGGGATTGGTGCCCTGACTGCCGCTGGCCGCTGCCGCCATGGCGAAGGCTCCGCCCATGGCCAGAACCAGAGCCAGGATGAACAGGGGCCGGGGCCGGTCGCGGAACACGATCCAGCCGAACAGGGTCACGACGACCGGCGTCAGATTGCAGAGCACCGTCGCATTAGCGACCGAAGTCATGACGATGCCATAGTGCCAGAAGCTGAGGTCGAGGGCGAAGAACAGCCCGGCCAGCATCATCCATTTCGACGGCTTGCCAATGCCCTCGCCACCCGGCCGGGCCGTGAGCAGCAGCAGCAGGGGCATGGCGAACAGGAACCGCCAGAAGCCTGCTGCGGCCGGACCGGTCTCGGTCAGGCGCACGAGAATCGGCGCGAGGCCCAGTACGCAGGCGGCCGCCAGCAGGATCAGCAGGGGCACGGCGCGGGACGGGCTGTTCGGCATCGGCGCCGTTTAGGGGCGCGGTCCGGACAATGCCAGTCCCCGGCTTCGACGAAAGCCGAACCCGTAACCTGCCCCGGAAGTCCTGTTGCGGTAGCGAAATGAAAAAACCGCGCCTATAAGCCCCCGGACCTTTCCTCCCAGCGTCGGCGAGACCTCCCCCATGAACATCCACGAATACCAGGCCAAACAGGTTCTCAAGGGCTTTGGAGCCCCGGTCGCCGAGGGCGTTGCCGTCACCTCCGTCGATCAGGTCGAGGCTGCGGCCCGGTCGCTGCCTGGCCCGCTGTATGTCGTGAAGTCCCAGATCCACGCCGGCGGGCGCGGCAAGGGCAAGTTCAAGGAACTGGGCCCCGATGCCAAGGGCGGTGTCCGGCTGGCCTTCTCGGTCGAGGAAGCCGTTTCCCACGCCCGCGAAATGCTCGGCAACACCCTGGTGACCGCCCAGACGGGCGACGCAGGCAAGCAGGTCAACCGCCTTTATATCGAGGATGGCGCCGACATCGACCGCGAACTCTACTGCTCGCTTCTGGTGGACCGCGAGCACGGCCGGATTGCCTTCGTCGTGTCGACCGAGGGCGGCATGGATATCGAGGCGGTCGCCCATGACACGCCCGAGAAGATCCAGACCATCGTGATCGACCCCCAGACCGGCGTGACCGAGGCCGATGTGGCCAGGATCAGCGCGGCCTTCGAACTGTCCGGAGCGGCAGCCGAGGACGGCAAGACCCTGTTCCCGATCCTCTACAAGGCCTTCGTCGAGACCGACATGGCGATGCTGGAGGTCAACCCCCTGATCGTCATGAAGGACGGCCACCTGCGGGTCCTGGATGCCAAGGTCAGCTTCGACGGCAATGCCCTGTTCCGCCACGCCGACATCAAGGAACTGCGCGACGTCACCGAGGAAGACGCCAAGGAGATCGAGGCCTCGGAGTGGGACCTCGCCTATGTCGCCCTCGACGGCAACATCGGCTGCATGGTCAATGGCGCAGGCCTGGCCATGGCGACGATGGACATCATCAAACTGTACGGCAAGGAGCCGGCAAACTTCTGTGACGTCGGCGGTGGCGCCGGCAAGGACAAGGTCGCGGCTGCCTTCAAGATCATCACGGCCGATCCCGCCGTCCAGGGCATCCTGGTCAACATCTTCGGTGGCATCATGAAATGCGATGTCATCGCCGAGGGCGTGGTCGCGGCCGTCAAGGAAGTGGGCCTGAAGGTGCCGCTGGTCGTCCGTCTGGAGGGCACCAATGCCGAGCTGGGCAAGAAGATCCTCAACGAGTCGGGCCTGACCATCCAGGCTGCCGATGACCTCGACGACGCCGCCCAGAAGATCGTCGCGGCGGTCGGCTAGATAGCCGCCACCGTCCCGCTGACCGCATTCATTCAGAGCTGAACCATGTCCATTCTCGTCGACCGCAACACCAAGATCATCGTCCAGGGCCTGACCGGCAAGACCGGCGGCTTCCACACCGAACAGGCGCTGGCCTATCACGGCACCCAGATGGTCGGTGGCGTGCACCCGACCAAGGGCGGCCAGACCTGGACCGGATCGAACGGCGAGAGCCTGCCGATCTATGCCTCGGTCGCCGATGCCCGTGACGCGACGGGGGCCGACGCCTCGGTCATCTATGTGCCGCCCGCAGGCGCAGCCGACGCCATCATCGAGGCCATCGAGGCCGAGATCCCCTTCATCACCTGCATCACCGAAGGCATTCCGGTGATGGACATGGTCAAGGTCAAGCGCCGCCTCGAGGGTTCGAAATCCCGCCTGCTGGGCCCCAACTGCCCCGGCATCCTGACCCCCGACGAGTGCAAGATCGGCATCATGCCCGGCTCCATCTTCAAGAAGGGCAATGTCGGCATCGTCTCGCGCTCGGGCACACTGACCTATGAGGCCGTGTTCCAGACCACCAACGAGGGCCTGGGCCAGACCACGGCCGTCGGCATCGGTGGCGACCCGGTCAAGGGCACCGAGTTCATCGACGTCCTCGAGATGTTCCTGGCCGACCCCGAGACCCATTCGATCATCATGATCGGCGAGATCGGTGGCGGAGCCGAGGAAGACGCCGCCCAGTTCCTGATCGACGAGGCGAAAAAGGGCCGCAGCAAGCCGATGGCCGGCTTCATCGCGGGCCGGACCGCACCCAAGGGCCGGACCATGGGCCACGCCGGTGCCGTCGTCAGCGGTGGCAAGGGCGATGCCGAATCCAAGATCGCGGCCATGGAAGCGGCCGGCATCACGGTCTCGCCGTCGCCGGCACGCCTCGGCTCGACCCTGGTCGAGGTCCTGAAGGGCTAGTCCGGCTCAGAAATACCGTCTTGATCGTCTTGATCGTCTCGATCCCCGGAGTGATCGGGACGGTCTGACGCCGCCTCGTTCTGCAGATTCCAGCTCCGCGCCTCGTCCGCCTCGGTCCATTGTGCCAGTTCGGCCTCCTCGGCCTCCATGGCGATGCGGACGCGCCGCCAGCGCAGTGCCTCGGCGGCATGACCACGCATGACCGCCCGCATCATGCGTCGCGAGGCGATATAGGTCAGTTCGCGCAGCTCGACCCGGTCGAGGTCGCCACCGATCCGCTCCTCCAGTTCCGCGCCTTCGTCCCAGGGGTCCCGCTGACCCGGCGGCGTCCAGGGCTGGTCTGCGCGACGCCAGCCCTCGCGCGCGGCGCGCGCGCGCAGGGTCGACAGACCGACCCCGTGCCGATGGCTGGCCTCGGGGGCCGACATGCCGGCGATATAGTCCTGCCGCACCGCCTCCCAGACCGCGTCCGGCGCCGACTTCGGCTGTGCCGCCGGGACAGGGGGATCGGGATGTTGATCGAAAAAGGGGTCGTAAGGCATGGGTGGCTCCTCATGATGTCTGGCGGGCCATCATAGGGGCACGGCGAGCGCGGAGCGTTCGACAGGAGCAGTTGTGAGGGGAAGTCGGGAGAATTC
>QBLX01000080.1:7284-11896 GCA_003241825.1 Alphaproteobacteria bacterium | reverse complement strand
CAGGCGAATCCATGCGTCGCGAGCTCGACGCCCTCGACGCCGCCCTCGGAAACCCCCGCAAGCCGGTCATCGGTATCGTCGGTGGTGCCAAGGTTTCGACCAAGCTCGACCTGCTGAAAAATCTGGTCGGCCAGCTTGACCGGCTCGCCATAGGTGGCGGCATGGCCAACACCTTCCTGTTCGCCCAGGGCATCGATATCGGCGGCTCGCTGGCCGAGCGGGACATGGCCGATACTGCCCTCGAGATCATGGCCGAGGCCGAGGCCCGCGGCTGCCAGTTGCTGCTCCCCGTCGATTTCATCGTGGCCACCGAGGTCAAACCGGGAGCGGCGTTCCGTCCCGTCATCGCCGGCTCGGCCTTGTCGGCCGACGACAAGATTCTCGATGCCGGACCGGCAACGGTGGCGCGGCTGCTTGAGGCCCTGACGGAATCGAAGACCCTGATCTGGAACGGCCCCCTCGGCGTGTTCGAGGTGCCCCCCTTCGACGCCGCGACCGTGACCGTTGCCCGCCATGCTGCCGCCCTTGCAAAGGCCGGTGTGCTGGTCGCCGTTGGCGGTGGTGGAGACACGGTCTCGGCCCTCAACCACGCCGGTGTTGTGGACGACATGACCTTCGTCTCGACGGCGGGCGGAGCCTTCCTCGAGTGGATGGAAGGCAAGCCGCTTGCGGGCGTCCTGGCCCTGAACATCTGAGCGACGGCGGAGCAGCCTTCGATTTCGGCTGTTACATTGCGTGACTTCAGCGGCTTGCACGGCTAAACCTCGGCCAAAATAGAACTGGCTCAGGAATAGAACGCATGGCCCGGATCACACTCCGCCAACTGCTCGATCACGCCGCCGAGGAGGGCTACGGCCTGCCGGCGTACAATATCAACAATATGGAACAGGGCCTGGCCATCATGGAGGCGGCCGAGGCGGTCAACAGCCCGGTCATCATCCAGGCCAGCCGCGGCGCGCGGAACTATGCCAATGACATCGTTCTGGCCAAACTGATCGACGCCCTCGCAGAACTCTATCCGCACATCCCGGTCTGCATGCACCAGGACCACGGCAACGGCCCGGCCACATGCGCCACGGCGATCCAGTACGGCTTCACCTCAGTGATGATGGACGGCTCGCTGGAGGAAGACGCAAAGACTCCGGCCTCCTACGAATACAATGTCGAGGTCACCCGTCGCGTGGTCCAGATGGCCCATTCCTGCGGTGTCTCGGTTGAGGGCGAGCTGGGCGTTCTGGGCTCGCTTGAAACCGGCATGGGCGAGGCCGAGGATGGCCACGGCTTCGAGGGCAAGCTGGATCATTCGGCCCTGCTGACTGACCCGGACCAGGCCGTCGATTTCGTCAAACAGACCGGCGTCGACGCCCTCGCCATCGCCATGGGCACCTCGCACGGTGCCTACAAATTCAGCCGTCAGCCAGACGGTGAGGTTCTGGCCATGAACGTCATCGAGGACATCCACCACCGCCTGCCGGACACCCATCTGGTGATGCATGGTTCCTCGAGCGTGCCGCAGGACCTGCAGGACATCATCAACCAGTACGGTGGCAAGATGCCCCAGACCTGGGGGGTACCTGTCGAGGAGATCCAGCGCGGCATCAAGCACGGCGTCCGCAAGATCAATATCGACACGGACAACCGCATGGCCATGACCGGCGCGATCCGGAAGATTCTCATGGAGAAGCCCGGAGAGTTCGATCCGCGCGCTTATCTGAAGCCGGCCAAGGAAGCGATGCGCAAACTCTGCCAGGAGCGCTTCGTTCAGTTCGGCTGCGAGGGCCAGGCCTCCAAGATCCGCCCCCTGTCCACAGCCCAGATGGCCGTGCGCTATGCGTCGGGAGAGCTCAATCCGCATTTCGGCTCTGCGACCGCCAGGGCCGCCTGAAACTTGAGCCTCGACAAGAAAAAGGCCGCCGGGGTTTGCCCCGGCGGCCTTTTTGCTGGTCTCAGTACCGGACCGAGAAACCCAGCCCGTAATAGCGGGGTTCCCCCGCGATGAAGGTCGCGATCCCGAACGCGTCGCCGGTGTTGCCTGCGTCCTTGATATACTCTTCTTCCAGCAGGTTCGACCCGAAGGCCTCGACCTTCCAGTTGGCATTGTCCGGCGTATAGCTGAGGCGCAGGTTAAGCAGGCCATAGCTGTCCTGGAACTCGTCCACGATCCGGTCGGCAGCCTGAAGGTCGGAGCGGTCGTTGTTGTTGTCGAAGAAGACCTTGGACTGCCAAGTATAGGTCGGGACAGCCGCGATCTCACCGCCCATCACATCAGCCGAAATCCGCGCCCCGACCGAAAAGGAGTGGTCGGGCGACAGGCGAAAGCGATTGCCCTCGAACGCCCCGATGTCGAAGCGCGAGTGGTTGTAGGCATAGGTGGCAAACGCGCTGAAATTGTCGCTCGGCCGCCATGACCCCTGCCCCTCATAGCCATAGGACGAGGCTTCACCGGCGTTGATGCTTACGAATTGGCCAGCCGCATTGCGGATCGTGGTCTGGAAATTCTCGTAGCCATAGTCATAGCCAGACAGCTCGAGCGTCAGGGTGCGGTTGAAGAACTCGCCCTTGGCTCCGACCTCGATACTCTCGACTTCTTCGGACGGCAGTTCGGTAAAGCGCACGTTCCCGCCGGGTGTCGTCGGCGCTGCCACCGCCAGCACCACCGGACGACGTCCCGTGGCATAGGAGGCATAGACGTTCAGATTGTCCGCCAGCTCGTAGCGACCGACGACACGATAGGTGACGCCATCGTCCTTGATCGACTGGAACTGCGGACGGTTCTGGGCCGTCGGCTGGATGATGATCCCGCGCGCCAGGGTCGCCGTGCTGCCGCCCAGCACCGATCCGCCGTTGTTCAGTTGAGCTCCATAGCCGGACTCCTTGTCCTCGCTGGTGAAGCGGACGCCAGCGGTCAGCTCCAGACGGTCAGTGACGGCCCAGGTGGCGTCGGCGAAGACGTCGATCGCTTCGGTCTCGCCAAAGTTGGTGAATGTCTCCAGATGATCGACCTTCAGCGGGCGAAGAGTGGGAATGCCGTTGACGATCGTCTGCGAAAGACCGTTAGGGCGCGGCAGACCGCCGGGCGTGTTCAGCAGGGCGAACACACGTTCGTTGATCCGCAGGGGCACGCGCTGCGAGCCCTTCTCCCAGAAATAGCTGACACCGGCGAAGGCTGTGACAGGACCCCCGGCGTCGAAATTCAGGCGCAGTTCCTGGCTGGCCATGTCGCCCTGTGCATCCTCGGCGAACACCAGGGCGTCCAGTGCGAAGCCGTCGGGATCGAACACCTCGGTGCCGTTGAACTGGCGGAAGGCCGTGATCGACGACAGGCTGAACGCGTCGTTGATTTCGTACTCCAGCAGGCCGGTTACCCCGTAAACTTCGCGGTCCAGACCCAGGGGCTGATCATTCTCGAAGCCCCGCGCGGTCGTCAGGGCGGCGCCGGAGTTGCGCCCCAGGTTTCCGATGACGACGCCGGTATCCGGGTTGGTCGGATTGAACGTCAGCGACTTGAACGAGGTACCGCTGGGATTGTCGAACTGGACGTTGACGATCACATCGGCCAGCAGGCGCGGGCCAATCTGGCCTCTCAGCGAGACCCGGAAGGCCTGGGTGTCCGTCGAGTTGAAATCCTCTCCACCCAGCAGATTCTCGACATAGCCGCCCCGCTCCTTGATCCGGCCCGCCAGACGAAGGGCCAGACCGTCTCCCAGCGGCAGGTTCACCGCCCCGCCAAGCAGGAAATAGTTGTCGTTGCCGAACTCGAACCGGGCATCTCCGCCATACTCGCCAAGGCGAGCCTTGTTCTGGACCACGTTCACGGCACCGATGAGCGCACCGCGACCGTACAGGGTGGACTGAGGCCCCTTGGCGATCTCGATACGCTCGTTGTCGAACAGTTCGATGTAGGACCCGCGCGAGCGCGAGATTGATACGCCATCCTGGAACACCGAGACGCGCGGCTCGGTCGTCGCCTCACCCGAGTCGGACGTTATGCCGCGAATGACGAAGCCCGGGTTGTTGGGCGATTGATTCTGGACCTCGAAGCCTGGAACGAAAAGCGACAGCTCCTCGAACTCCTGCACGCCGATCTCGTCCAGGAACTCGCCTGAATAGGCCGTCAGGGCGATCGGCACCTCGGTGGAGGCCTGTTCGCGCTTCTGCGCCGTCACGATGATTTCGCCGAGATTGGCGGGGCCGGTCGGCTCGGTCTGCTGTGCCAGAGCGGGCGCGGCGAGCGACAGGACAAACAGACTTGTGGCTGCCAGCAGGCAGGATTTCGAATTCGCGATCTTCATGGCTATGCTCCCCTGAGCCCGATAAGGGCCTTCAGGACCGCCGTTACGGCCAAGCTATGTCGTCCCCACGACGTCGCGATGAATGCAGAGCGAACGATTGACGGCAGATTCTACGACCCTTGATCCGGAAACGGACGACGAAATCATCGTCATCTCGCTGGGCCCCGATGCCGTCGGAGACCGGCTGGACAAGGCCCTGGCGCGGGCGACGACGGCCTTCTCGCGCGCCCGCCTTCAGGCACTTTTCGATCAGGGTGCCGTCTCGCGTGATGGCTCGGTCCTGACCGACGGATCCGGCAAGGCCGCCGAAGGTGTCTACG
>QBLX01000080.1:1742-7190 GCA_003241825.1 Alphaproteobacteria bacterium | reverse complement strand
GTCACGACGGCCGTCCCGCGACCCGAGGCGATCGCCCTGACGGTGCTCTATGAGGACGCCGAGCTCATCGTCATCGACAAGACTGCAGGCATGGCCGCGCACCCCGCACCGGGCAGCGAGACCGGCACCCTGGTCAACGCCCTCCTGCACCACTGCGCCGGTTCGCTGTCCGGCATTGGCGGGGTCGCGCGGCCCGGCATTGTGCATCGCCTCGACAAGGAGACGTCGGGCGTGATGGTCGCTGCCAAGACCGACCGCGCCCACGCCGGTCTTTCGGCTCTCTTTGCCACCCACGACATCGAGCGCACCTATCTGGCCCTAACCCGTGGTGCGCCATCGCCGAAACAGGGACGGATCGAGACCCGCATCGGCCGCTCGTCGTCGGACCGCAAGAAGATGGCCGTGCTGAAGTCGGGCGGTCGTGATGCCATCACCGACTATGTCGTGCAGCAGAGCTACGGCACCCCCGCAAAGGCGACCGCCTCGCCCATGGCCAGCCGGGTTGCCTGCACCCTGCACACTGGCCGCACCCATCAGATCCGCGTGCACATGGCCTCGATGGGTTCGCCCATCCTCGGGGACCCGGTCTATGGCTCCGGCAGCCCGACCGCCTCCGTTCGCGCAGCCATCGCCCAGGCCGGCCTGACACGTCAGGCCCTGCATGCCGCCGTGCTCGGATTCGTCCACCCGACGACAGGCGAGAAACTCCGGTTTGAAACCGCGCCACCCGCTGACATGGCCATGCTGGAAACCCTCCTCGCGGCCTTGTGATCCACGGTCCGTCTTGAAAGAGGATGGACTATCTGCTACAGAAGCGGTGACTGAACACGTGGCTCAGGCGTCACAGTTCTGGGCGCCTGTGACGATCCGCCCCTAAAAATCCGGGCAACTCGTCGCTAACTGTTTGGTTGAGGGGTGAGGAGGCGGTGCACATTCGGTGGCTGCTTCCGCAGAGCCTGCTCTTTTCTGGGTTCGGAGGGACCAACTATGGCTGCCATGAAATCACTTGCGGTGATGTCGCCTGAGCAAGGCCTGTCTCGCTATCTGACGGAAATCCGCAAATTCCCGATGCTGACCAAGGACGAGGAATTCATGCTCGCCAAGCGCTGGTCCGAGCACCAGGACTCTGAAAGCGCCCACCGCCTCGTCACCTCCCACCTGCGTCTCGTGGCCAAGATCGCCATGGGCTACCGCGGTTACGGCCTGCCGATCGGCGAGGTCATCAGCGAGGGCAATGTCGGCCTGATGCAGGCTGTGAAGAAATTCGACCCGGACAAGGGTTTCCGCCTGGCCACCTACGCCATGTGGTGGATCCGTGCCTCGATCCAGGAATACATCCTGCGCAGCTGGTCGCTCGTGAAGATGGGCACGACGGCGGCGCAGAAGAAGCTGTTCTTCAACCTCCGCAAGGCCAAGAGCCAGATCTCGGCCTTCGAGGAGGGCGACCTGCATCCCGAGCACCTGACGGCGATCGCGACGAAGCTTGGCGTGTCGGAAGAAGAAGTCACCAACATGAACCGTCGCCTGTCGGGCGACTCATCCCTCAACGCACCGATCCGTTCGGATGGCGAGAGCGAGTGGCAGGACTGGCTGGCTGACGACAATGCTGTGTCGCAGGAGACAGCCCTTGCCGAGAGCGAGGAAAAGACCATCCGCAAGAGCCTGCTGGAAGAGGCCATGCATGAGCTCACCGACCGTGAGAAGCATATCCTGACGGAGCGTCGTCTCAAGGATGACCCGGTCACGCTGGAAGAGCTGGCCAGCCAGTACGGCGTCAGCCGCGAGCGGGTTCGCCAGATCGAGGTTCGCGCGTTCGAAAAGCTGCAGAAGGCGATGCGGGCTGCGGCTGAAGAGCGGAATCTCGTCGACGCCTGACCTTGCCGGCGCGGGTTCTGTCCCAGGCAGGCCCGCTCCCGGCCCGTCAATCGTCAGGCGGTGCGGGTGTCGGGTGCAGGATCGGCGAGGGCAAGAATGGCCTCGATGGGCTCCTGCAGCGAGCTGCGTGTCACGGATCCGCCCTCGATGGCGGCTTCGAGCGTGGAGGCCGCCATCGCCAGACGGGCATCCGCAGTCTTGATGGCCAGTGCCTTCAGCGTCTCAGCCTGCTGCTTGACGGCCCTGATTGCCTGATTGGGATCCTTGTCGAACTGCGCCAGACAGGACGCGAGAATCCTCAGGGCCTGATCCTTGACGGCGAGTTCGCTCTCGGCCGCCGATTCCGGCTTGTCCGCCTTGCGCTTGTGAGGTCCGTTGTATTCGCCGGAGTTGAACCGACGACGGTCGGGGCCCACGTAGCCCACAGCCTCGACCCAGTCGCGCGGCTTGGTGGCAAGGTTCTCGATACGCCTCAGCAGATCGTTCGACGTGAAGGGTTTCCGCAGGAACTCGTGCACACCGCAATCGCGTGCCCCCTTGATCGACGTAGCGGTCGCTTCAGCGGTCACCATGATAACCGGCACCTTGCGGCTTGCCAGGTTCGAACGACGCAGCTTCTGGACGAAGGCCTCGCCGTCCAGCTGCGGGCCGGCTCGCTCCGTAAACACGATGCCGGGCTCCACCTCACGGATCAGCTCGAGCAGTCGCGCCTCGTCGCCCTCGGTGACGACTTCACGCGCACCCAGGCTCTTCATGATGTCCTGCAGCAGGCGCGCGGATGCGATGTTCGGGTCAGCGATAATGACCCGCCGGACAACCGGGGCAATACGGGCGAGGACTTTGGCGTCGGCTGCGAACACAGATAGCTCCGGCTTGAAGCTTAACCCTAACGGCGATCCGTTAAGACCGCGTTGAGCAGGACAGCCTTCGCCCTATCCCTGGAACGGGTCGCGCATCATGATCGTGTCATCGCGCTCCGGACTGGTGGAAAGCAGCGCAACCGGCGCGCCGATCAGTTCCTCGACACGCCGGACGTATTTCACGGCATTGGCCGTCAGGTCCTTGAACGACCGGGCCCCCTGGGTGCTTTCGGACCAGCCCTCGATGGTCTCGTAGATCGGCTCGGCGGCGGCCTGGGCCCGCAAGCTGGAAGGCAGATAGTCGAACGTCTCGCCATCGATCCTGTAGCCGACGCAGATCTTCAGCTCCTTCAGCCCGTCGAGAACGTCCAGCTTGGTCAGGGCGATGCCGTCGATGCCATTGATCGCCACCGACTGCCGGACCAGGACGGCATCGAACCAGCCACAGCGCCGCGAACGCCCGGTGTTGACCCCCACCTCGCGCCCGACCGTCGACAGGTGCGTCCCGACCTCGTCGAACAGTTCGCAGGCAAAGGGGCCCTCGCCCACCCGCGTCGTATAGGCCTTCACGATCCCCAGCACGTATCCGACGCCGCGCGGCCCGATGCCTGACCCCGCCGCCGCCTGTCCGGCCACCGTGTTGGACGACGTCACATAGGGATAGGTCCCGTGATCGACGTCGAGGAACGCACCCTGCGCTCCCTCGAACAACACCCGTTTGCCGGCCCGGATTTCCCGGTCCAGCACCCGCCATGTCGGCTGGACATAGGGCAGGATCCTGGGCGCAATCTCCAGCAGCTGCGCCAGCAGGGCCTCGGGATCGATGGGCTCCAGACCCAGTCCCGCCCGCAGCGGATCGTGATGCGCCCGCAGCCGGTCGATCTTGACCTTCAGGTCTTCCTCGCTGGCCAGGTCGCAGACCCGGATCGCGCGGCGACCGACCTTGTCCTCATAGGCGGGGCCGATGCCCCGGCCCGTCGTGCCGATCCTTGACCCGGGCGCACTCGCTGCGGCTTCGCGCGCGACGTCCAGCGCCGGATGGATGGGCAGGATCAGACAGGCATTGTCCGACACCATCAGCACATCGGGGCTGATGGCGATGCCCTGGGCCTCGATCTTCTCGATCTCCCCGACCAGATGCCAGGGATCGACGACCACGCCATTACCGATGATCGAAGGCTTGCCCTGCACCACGCCGCTGGGCAGCAGGGCCAGCTTGTAGACCTTGCCGTCGACGACCAGCGTATGGCCGGCGTTGTGCCCGCCCTGGAACCGCACGACCATGTCGGCCCGGTTCGACAGCCAGTCGACGATCTTGCCCTTGCCCTCGTCGCCCCACTGGGCTCCGACCACCGCCACGTTTGCCAAAATCAGAATCTCCGCAGGGCCAGACAGGCCTGAACAAGCGGGGGCAGGCTATAGCGGGGGAATCGTCCGGTGTCGCTATTTTCGCTCGGCGTGGAAGACAACGGCATCCTGTGCTATCTTACCTCCGTCTTACATGCGGAGTTTGCAATGGCGATCCCTGAAACCGACCGTTTGACCACGACTGTCTCCACAAAGGGGCAGGTCATCCTGCCCAAGGCCATCCGCGATCAGCGTCGATGGCCGTCAGGTACGAAGCTGGTCGTCAGGGACACTCCCGAAGGCGTCCTGCTGTCGCCTGAACCCGTTTTCCCACCGACCACGCTCGATCAGGTCTTCGGGATGCTGAAGTACGACGGCCCGCCGATCTCGATCGAAGAGATGGACGCGGCTGTGGGCGACATGTTCAGACATCGATACGACCGCGAATATGATCGCGATTGATACCAATGTCGTCGTCCGGATCCTCGTCGCAGACTCGCCGGAACAGACTGATCGCGCCAAAGCCCTGGTGAGGCACACGCCCGTTTGGGTGTCGACGACCGTGGTCCTGGAGGCTGCCTGGGTACTGTCCAGCCGCTACGGGTTTTCGCCGACCATGGTAGCCGATGCCCTGACATCTTTGGGTGGATTACCAGGCGTGACCTTCGAGAAGGCAGAGGCGATCCACCGGGCGTTCGACGCCGTTCGAGCGGGTCTTGATTTTGCCGACGCCATCCATCTCGCGCTTGCCAGTGACCAGACAGCCTTCGCGACATTCGACAAGGAACTCGCCGGCCGCGCTGCGGCCTGGGAGCTGGGCCTGGGCGACGTCATTCTCCTTTAGGCGCGCTCGCTCACGGCAATCTGGAAGGCCCAGTCCAGCCAGGGCGTCGCCGCGGCCACGTCCTCGGTCTCGACCGTGCATCCACACCACAGCCTCAGCCCGGCCGGCGCATTGCGGTGTGATTCCACGTCGAAGGCTGCGCCCTCGGCTTCCAGCAGGGATTTCATCCGCCTGACGAAAGCCTGTCGCCCCGCCTCGTCCAGCGCCATCACCCGGGGATCGACGATCTTCAGGCACACCGACGTTGTCGAGCGCGTCGCCGGATCGACGGCCAGCGGCTCGATCCAGTCTGTCCGTTCGACCCAGTCGAACAGGACCTGCGCATTCCGCTCGGTCCGCGCGATCAGTTCGTCCAGCCCGCCTATAGCCCTGGCCCAGTCCAGGGCATCGATCCAGTCCTCGATCGTCCACACCGAATAGGTGTTGATCATCGTCCCGGTCGCCAGGGCGCGGTCGAACCCGTTGGCATTGCGCAGCCGCAGGACCTTGGGCACCGCGCGCGGCGGCTCATAGGTGTCCAGC
>QBLX01000080.1:0-1732 GCA_003241825.1 Alphaproteobacteria bacterium | reverse complement strand
TGGCAAAGGCCGCCGACGTCGCATCGCAGATCACCAGTCCCGTCCGGTCTGCAGAAATGAAGTCCGCATTCGGCACCCGCACGCCTGCCGTCGTGCCGTTCCAGGGAAACACCAGGTCCTTGTCGGGATCGACCCGACTCAGGTCCGGCAGCTCGCCCCAGGGTGCGCTGATGATCTCGGGATCGAGTTTCAGATGGTCGCGGGCATCCTTCGCCCATTCCTGGCCGAAATTTTCCCACGCCAGAATCTGCACGGGCCTCTCGCCCAGCATCGACCACATGACGGCCTCGACCGCCCCGGTGTCCGACCCGGGCAGATAGACCAGGACCCAGTCGTCCGGCACCTCGAGCACCTCGCGTGTCAGCCGCAGGCCATGGGCGAACCGCGCGACGACCTCCGGTGCCCGGATGCCGCGCCCGAGCAGTTCGTGGGGCAGACCACCGGACGTCCATCCAGGCCGCTTGGCCGTCGGCCCTGCCGAGAACCACGGCCGGGCGGGCTTCACGATCGGCTTGTCCATCGTCACGACCGCCAGGGTCGATAGGGCTGGCGATCTCGCCATTCCTGGGCGAATTTGGTCAGCGCTTCGTCGGGCTTCTCGGGCAGGGTCACCACCAGCTTCGCCCTCAGGTCACCGCGCTTGCCGCCAACGAAGGCCCCGCGCCCCTTGAGCCGCAAGACTGCGCCCGAGTTCGAACCCTTCGGTATGGTCATCGACACTGTGCCGTCCGGTGTCGGCACCGGCACCTTGCCCCCCAGCACCGCATCCGGGACCGAGACCGGCAGGTCCATCGTCAGGTCAGCCCCCTCGATCTTGAAGACAGGGTGGACCGCGATCTTCAGCTCGATCATCGCATCCCCGGCCTCGCCTCCGCGACCGGGCGCACCCTGGCCGCGCAGCCGGATCACCTGACCATCGCCCGCGCCCTTGGGGATCGTCACATCCAGGGTCCGCCCGTCCGAGAACTGGATCCGCCGGGTCGTCCCGCCGATCGCGTCTTCAAGGCTGATGTCCAGCGTCGCCCGCACATCCTGGCCACGCGCCGAAAAGGTCGACTTGGCCCCGGCGTTCGGGCGAGCGCCGCCGCCCCCGAATCGTCCGAACAGTTCTTCCAGGTCGATGTCGTCGAATGCCGCCCTGCCTCCGGGGCCACCCTCGTATTTTGGACCGGAAAAGCCGCCGGTTCCGAACCCGCCGGGACGCGCTCCGCCACTGGGCCGGTACTGCTGCTCGTGTCCCTGGCTGTCGATCGTGCCCGCATCGAATTTCTTGCGCTTCTCGACATCACCCAGGATGTCGAAGGCCGCCGTCACCCGCTTGAACCGCTCCAGCGTTGCTGGCTGGTCGGGATGGGTGTCAGGATGCAGTTCCTTGGCCAGCTTGCGGAAGGCCTTCTTGATCTCGTCCGCGCTCGCACCCCTGGAAACGCCCAGTTCCTTGTAGGGATCGCTCGCCACGCCTTGATCGCTCCGCTCGGTTCAGGCCCACGACGCCAAGCGCCTCTGACCGCCAACAATGCCTTCCAGTTAGGGCATCGCACGCCCGACGCAAAGGGTGATTGAGCGCGCACGCTGTTTGAACGGATGGTGCATCAAACATAATCCGCAGCCTGTTACCCCGACAGCCCTCCGCCGCGGATCAAGCTGCCCTGAACAGCCACCACCCCTTCGCTGCCCCAGCCATAGCCATCGCTCCATTGCGCGACGGCGATGCTTACGGGTCCTGCCACAC
>QBLX01000007.1:11107-56042 GCA_003241825.1 Alphaproteobacteria bacterium | reverse complement strand
CCTTTGTCTGGTCCCTGGTCAGTGGTCACTGGGAAGAAGCCGACGCGCTGGAAAACCATTTCACCGCCGTGGCCGGGCTGGTGGTGGGCGGCCTGATCGCCGCGCCCTTCGCAGGTTTTATTGCCAAGAAGATCCCTCAGCGCGTCCTGACCTTCGGGGTCGGCGGCCTGCTGCTCATCCTGGCCGGGTTCCAGGGGCTGCAACTTTCGGGACTTCTGGGCTGATGCCCGGGCCGGGGTCTAGGTCGGAGCCGTGGCGATGAAGCTGGGGCGCTGCTCGAGCGCGGCCTGAAGGGCGACCAGTCCGGGCCTGCCCGTCTTCCAGTCGAAATCCGGGTGCCGGAATCCGATCCAGCTGACCGCGACACCCGCTGTGATGACTCCCATATCCAGCGGCCCGGCCCTCAGATCGGCTGCCTCAAGGGCGTCCAGCGCTCGCGCCATGTTTTCTGTCCAGCGCGCGATCCACGACGGCGAGCGTTCGTGCTCGGGCCGGCGATTCTCGAGCACCAGTTTCACGCCCATCTCGAGTGCCGCATTTCCCAGCGTCTCGATACGCTTGACCCGCCACCGGGCCGGACCGTCCTGCGGCACCAGAAGCGCGCCGGTGCCATGGGAATCCATCCACTCACAGATCACGGGACTGTCGCTGATCGGAAACCCGTCTGCGGCGATCAGGGTCGGCACCTGGACGACGGGATTGGTGGCCAGAAGCTCCGGCGCATTGGCATAGGGATCGACGACGATCTCCTCGATCCTGTCAGCGAGCCCCTTTTCGCGCGCGACGATCCGGCATTTGCGGGCAAACGGCGACGGGACGGTGATGTAGAGTTTCATTCCGCAGCCTGGAGCTGGGCATCGCGAGCGGCGTTCAGTTCCGCCGCCTTGGCCTCGACCATGTCGACGATCTCCTCGACCATGGCCGTGTTGGCCAGCTTGTGGGCGATCTTGCCGTTCAGATAGACCATGCCCGAGCCGGCACCACCGCCCGTGAACCCGACGTCCGTATACAGGGCCTCGCCGGGTCCGTTGACGACACAGCCGATGATGGACAGCGACATCGGTGTCGAGATGTGGGCCAGCCTCTCCTCGAGAACAGCGACCGTCTCGATGACGTTGAACCCCTGACGGGCGCAGGACGGGCAGGCGATTATGTTCACGCCGCGGTGGCGGAGGCCAAGCGATTTCAGGATGTCGAACCCGACCTTGATCTCCTCGACCGGGTCGGCCGCCAGAGAGACGCGGATCGTGTCGCCGATACCGGCCCACAGCATATTGCCGAGGCCGATGGCGGACTTGATCGTGCCGCTGCGCAGGGGCCCTGCCTCGGTCACGCCGAGATGAAGGGGGCAGTCGATGGCATCGGCCAGTTGCTGATAGGCCGCGACGGTCAGGAAGGGGTCAGAGGCCTTCACAGAAATCTTGAACTCGTGGAAGTCGTGGTCCTGCAGGATCCGGGCATGGCTGAGCGCGCTCTCCACCATGGCCTCGGGACAGGGCTCGCCGTACTTTTCCAGCAGTTCCTTTTCCAGCGAGCCGGCATTCACGCCGATCCGCATCGAACAGCCATGATCCTTGGCCGCCTGGATCACGTCGCGGACACGTGAGGCATTGCCGATGTTGCCCGGGTTGATCCGCAGGCAGGCGGCACCCGCTTCCGCTGCCTCGATGCCGCGCTTGTAGTGAAAATGGATGTCGGCCACGAGCGGCAGCTTCGACTCGCGGACGATGGTGCGGAAGGCAGCCGTCGATTCCGGGTCAGGACAGGACACGCGGACGATATCGGCTCCGGCCTCCTCCAGCTGGCGGATCTGGTCGATGGTGGCGGCGGCGTCCGTCGTCGGCGTATTGGTCATCGACTGGACCGAGATGGGCGCACCGCCCCCGACCTCGACCGAGCCGACCCGGATCTTGCGGCTGACGCGACGCTCGATGTGGCGCCAGGGACGGATGTGGGAATGGTCGCTCATTGTCCTGCCAATATAGTCCGCTGCGTTCGACAAGACCATGACGGTCCCGCCGCGCGCGTCAATTGGCGGGCGGGGCCGCTACAGCCGGAGCAGAAGCCAGGGGAACAGGCGTCGGGACCGCAGCCGGAGCACTGGCCGCACGGGCCCGGACCTGAGCCTGACGCTCGGCCTCGATCGCGGCAGCACTCTGGCGGGCCAGGGCCTGGGCCCGCGCGTTCAGCGGTCCGAGCGGCGTGATCGTGCCCGACAGCCGACCGCCATACTCGCCGTTCAGATAGATATCGAAAGCGGTCACATCCGAAACGTCCACCGTCGCCGGAACATCGGTCGGTGCCCGCCAGGCCTCGCCCAAGGCGAGCTGCCGGGCGAACAGGACCCGCCCGTCCGACCGGGTCACCACCAGACTGGCCGGCTTGCGAGCCTGCAGGATCACCTGGGACGTTGCTGCAGAGGCTCCGAACACGGGTCCGCGCGGATTGAAGGCCGCCTGGACGGGCGGAGCCGACGCAAGGGCAGCGGCGATTGCGGCCGGGTCGGCAGGATCGATCCCCGTCAGTTCGGCTTCCAGTCCCGGCGTGATGTAGAGGCCGGGAGTCGTCTGGTCGGGGGGGGGAGGCTGAGGCACACCCAGCACAACGACGTCGCGGGTCGCCGGGTCGCTCTGGTCCCAATTTTCGGGCAGGGCCTCGATCGTGACCGGCTGGGGAGCGCGGGCCTGGCTGATGCGCTGGAAAACGTTCCAGCCGATGACGGCCACAATGACCATGGCCACAGAGCCAACCAGCAGCGGCGAATGGCGCCGGACATCCTCGAAGGCGATGCCGGTCGGGGCCTGCAGCGGCACGGTGCCGTCCGGGCTTTCGCGCTTGAACCGTTCGACGGCCGTCTGGTCATCCAGCCCCAGCGCCAGGGCATAGCCCCGGGCATAGCCGATGGCGAAGACGCGCGAGGGCAGGAGGGCGAAATCATTCTCCTCCATCGCCCGCAGATATTTCGTGTGGATGCGGGTTACAGAGGACAGCTCGGCGATCGACCGGCCCTGGCTCTGACGCAGGTTGCGAAAGCCGTCGCCAAGCGACTCGGCCGATTCGAAAACCGTCACGGGATCGCTGTCCGGCGGATGCGCGCCGGTCGCCTGACCGGGTGGGAACGTCATGACGCGGACCTGAGGGAAGCTGTCCGTCGATACCCTGCGTCGCGGCCCGGTTCAATGTTGCCGGGCCGTGCGCGATCAGATTGCGACGTTCAGCTTGCGCGCGAGGCTCTCGATCTCGTTGCGGATCGAACCTGCAGATGACCCCAGAAGATTGGTCATGCCGCGCTTGGCAGCTGTCAGGTCGGCCGAAAGGATCATCCGCTTGACCGGCCCGACCCCGCCCGCGGGTGCTGACAGGCGGGTGAAGCCCAGTGTCAGCAGCGCAAAGGCCTCAAGCGGCCGTCCGGCCAGCTCGCCACAGACCGAAACCGGCGTTCCCGTCTCGGCACAGGCCCTCTGGATGGTCTGCAGGGCGCGCAGGGCAGGCGGCGACAGGGGATCGTAGCGGTCCGAGACCAGCGGATTGGTCCGGTCGGCGGCATACATGTACTGGAACAGGTCGTTGGATCCGACCGAGACGAAATCGGTCAGCGGCAGCAGGGCGTCGAGGTGCCACAGCAGGCTGGGGCATTCGATCATGGCCCCGACACGCAGCAGGGCAGGCAGGGGCCTCCCCCGCCGCCGGGCCCATTCGCACTCGATATCCACCAGTTCGCGCGCGGCCCGGAACTCGTCCACCGTGGCGATCATCGGGAACATCACCCGCAGCTCGCGATTGGCTCCCGCTGCCAGCAGGGCCCGTAACTGGAGCCGCAGAAGGGCCGGGCGATCGAGGCCGAGACGGATGGCCCGCCGCCCCAGGGCGGGGTTCTCCTCCCGCTCGGTCTCGAGATAGGGCAGGACCTTGTCGCCGCCGATGTCGAGTGTCCGGAACGTCACGGGCCGGTCACCGGCGGCGTCCAGGACCAGTTTGTAGAGCGCCGTCTGGGTGTCGAGCCGCGGCAGTTGTTCGGACACCATGAACTGGAACTCGGTGCGGAACAGGCCGATACCCTCTGCCCCGGTCTCGTTCAGGTTTTCCAGATCGACGGCCAGACCGGCATTGGTCAGCAGGCTGATGCGGGTGCCATCGGCGGTGACGGCCGCCACATCGCGCAGCCGGGCGAACTCGGCCTGCCGCTGGTCGCGCAAGGCCATCCGCGACTGGACCGACTCGAGCATGTCGGGCCGGGGCCGCAGATGCGCCTCGCCCGTCTCGCCATCGACGATGACCAGATCGCCCTCGCTCAGCCGGTCGCGCAGCCCGATCAGCCGCCCGACGCAAGGGATCTGAAGCGCCCGGGCCACGATCGCGGCATGGCTGGCGGCCGAGCCTTCCTCGATCAGCAGGCCTTTCAGCTTGTTCCTTGGATACTCCAGCAGGTCCGCCGGTCCCAGGTTCCGCGCCACCAGGATGGCATCGTCCGGCAGGTCACGATGGCCGGGATTATCGCCGGCCAGCACCCGCAGCAGCCGGTTGGCCAGGTCCTCGAAATCGTGCAGCCGCTCCTTGATATAGGGGTCGCGGGCCTGGGCGAAGCGGGCGCGGTGTTCGTTGCGCACGCGGTCGACAGCGGCCTCGGCGGTCAGGCCGCCCCGAACGGCCTCTTCCAGCGATCGGTTCCAGCCCCGGTCGTCGGCGAACATCCGGTAGGTTTCCAGGACCTCATAGGAGGCCCCGGCCATCGATCCATGACTGCCGTCCAGCATGGAATCGATCCCGGCCTTCAACGCGATGAGCGCCTCGCGCAGCCGGATTTCCTCGACCTGGGTGTTGTCGGCCAGCAGCTTTTCAGGGGGCAGCGGGGCCTCGTGCAGGACGACATGGCCAAATGCCAGTCCCTCGGCGAACCTCTGGCCCTTGTGGCGTTCGGGCCGGTGGGGCGCGACCTCGACGTCGCGAAGCTCCTCGAGGGCCAGCAACTCGCCATTGGCCACGGTCTCGGCCAGAACCATGGCGATGGTCTGGATGTCCTCGACCTCGTCGGGATCATAGCGTCGCTCGGCCCGGTTCTGGACGACCAGGACCCCGATGGCGCGTCCCCCGCGCAGCAGCGGCGCGCCGAGGAAGGCGTGATAGGGATCCTCGCCCGTTTCCGGACGATAGGAGAAGCTGGGGTGTGACGGGGCGTCGGACAGGCTGATGGGCTGGGCCATCCGCGCCACTTCGCCGACCAGACCCTCGCCGATCTTCAGCCGGGTATTGTGGACGGCGTCGCGGTTCAGGCCTTCGGTCGCGAACAGTTCCAGTTCGCCCGAGCCGCGCCGCAGATAGATGGAACAGACCTCGGCGACCATCGACTGGGCGATGATCTTCACGACCTGGTCCAGACGCACCTGGGCCGGAGCCGCGCCGGCCATGGCCTCGCGGATCTGGCGCAGGAGGTTGCGCGGCCCCCTTGTCGTCAATCCGCCGCCAATCGGCATGAAGCCTCCCGTTCAGGCCGCTCCGAACGCGGCCTTGTGCAATCCTATACTGTTTCCAGCCCGTATGCCGAATGCAGCGCGCGCACGGCCAGTTCCGCATAGGCATCCTCGATCAGGACGCTGATCTTGATTTCCGATGTCGAGATGGCCTGGAATTTGATCCCCTTGTCGGCAAGGGCCCGGAACATGGTCTGCGCCACGCCGGCATGGCTGCGCATGCCGACCCCGACGACCGAGATCTTGGCCACGTCCTGATCGACCCGGATCTCCTCGAACCCGACCTCGGCCTGGGCTCCGGTCATCAGGGCCTCGGCCCGCTCGGCATCGCGCCGGCCGGTGGTAAAGGTCAGGTTGACCGAGCCCGGGGTGCGGGCCTGGGACTGGACAATCATGTCCACGTTCACTCCGGCCTCGGCCAGGCGGGTAAAGACGTCGGCCGGAGCATCCACCCGGTCCGTCAGGCCCAGCAGGGTAATCCTGGCCTCGTCACGGCTCATGGTGACGCCCGATACGATACGTTTTTCCACGATCTCATCCTCGTCGCAGATCAATGTGCCGGACGATTCCGGCAGGACGCCGTCGGCATCCGGTTCGATGAAGCTCGACAGCACCCGCACGGGCACCTGTTTCGCCATGGCCAGTTCGACCGACCGGGTCTGCAGCACCTTGGCCCCGAGTGATGCCATTTCCAGCATCTCCTCATAGGACACTTTTTCCAGCCGCCGCGCCTTGGGCACGATGCGGGGATCGGTGGTGTAGACGCCGTCGACGTCGGTATAGATATCGCAGGGACACTGCAGCGCTGCAGCCACCGCCACGGCCGAGGTATCCGAACCGCCTCGGCCCAGTGTCGTGATCCGGCCGCCCCGCGTCACACCCTGGAAGCCGGGGACAATGGCGATCTCGCCGGAATCGACAGCAGCCCCCAGCACATCGCCCGGCACGTCCTCGATCCGGGCGCGGCCGTGGGCATCGTCGGTCAGGATCGGGATCTGCCAGCCCATCCAGGAACGGGCGTTGAAGCCCATGTTGCGCAGGGTCAGGGCCAGCAAACCCGAGGTGACCTGCTCACCCGATGCGACGACGACATCGTATTCGTCATCGGTCATGGCATCTGCAGCCGTCGATTTGCCCGCACCATCGGTCCAGGCGACCAGCTCATTGGTTTTTCCAGCCATGGCCGAGACGACCACGGCGACCGACTTGCCTGCGCGCACCTCGGCCGCAACGATACGGGCGGCGCGTCGAATGCGCTCGAGGTCCCCCATGGAGGTCCCGCCGAACTTCATTACCAGTCGATCTGTTTGAGGCCGCGTCATCGTGGCGAGCCGTCTCCGTCTTGCATGAAGGGGCGCAGGCGTTCATCCCTCGCGACCATGGCCGCTTCTAACGACACCAACCCTCAGCGCAAACCCCAATCGGAGACGGGTTTTTCCGATTCTCCCGAGGGCGCAAGCATCGATCCTGCCGATGTCGCCCGTTTTTCGGCCCAGGCAGCCCTCTGGTGGGACGTCAAAGGCCCGTTTGCGCCCCTGCACAAATTCAACCCGACCCGGCTGGCTTTCGTCCGCGACCAGGCTGCGGCGCGGTTCGAGCGCGATCCACAGGCGCGGGCCCCGTTCGAGGGGCTGACCCTGCTCGACATCGGCTGCGGCGGCGGCCTGGTCGCCGAGCCGATGCACCGGATGGGCTTTGCCGTCACCGCCATCGACGCGTCTGCAAAGAATATCGGCACCGCCCGTGCCCATGCCGAGCCCCAGGGACTGGACATCGCCTATCGCGCGGCAACGGTCGAGCAACTGGAGGCCGAAGGTGCCGGACCTTTCGATGTGGTCCTGACGATGGAGGTGATCGAGCATGTGGCCGATCCGGAAGCCTTCATCCGGTCCTGTTCGCGGCTGGTGGCCCCGGGCGGCATGATGGTCGTGGCGACCCTCAACCGCACGCTCAAGTCCCTCGCCCTCGCCAAGATCGGGGCAGAGTACATCCTGCGCTGGTTGCCAGCGGGGACGCACGACTGGCGACAGTTCCTCAAGCCCGACGAGATCCGCAAGATGCTGGCGGCCGAACCGGTCACCGTGCACGGCCCCTATGGTGTGGCCTACAATCCCCTCACCGACCGGTGGAGCGAGAGCAAGGATACGGCGATCAATTTCATGATGGTCGCGACGCGGGACTGACCGGCAGGATTACAGCGAATTCATCCGGATTGCCGGTTTGTAACGGGACATCGGACAGCCGCACTGGTCACGGTAGCGCTTCAACCTTGTGGAGCTCGCCATGAAACGCCTCGCCCTTGTCGCCGTCATCGCCATCGCAGCCTTCTCGACCTCGGCCTGTATCACCGTGATCGATGCCGACAATGACGACACCGCCTGGCACGGCAACAATGCCCAGCCATTCGACACCGCCCGTTCGGAGTGCCGCGATCGCGTGGACAGTTCGAACAGCGCGGCCTTCAAGGACTGTATGGCCGAGAAGGGCTGGACCCGCAGCTAGACGCGGCGAACCATGTAGCGGGCGTCGGCACCGTAGCTGGCCAGTTTGGCCGCCATGGCCGACGTCTGTTGCACCTCGAACCCGTGCCGCCGCCAGAAGTCGACGGCTTCGTTGACGGCAACCAGAGCCACGCCGGACCAGCCTCCGCGCGTCGCCACGGCCAGGACATTGTCCATGGCCGACCGCGACCAGCCCTCGCCCCGCACGTCCGGATGCAGGGCCAGATCGTGCAGATAAAGCACCGACACATCGTCCGGCAGGACAGCAAGGGTCCGGTTCAGCACCGGCGCACTGTTCGCTGTCCAGGGATAGGTGATGAGATAGCCCTTGGTCCCTGCCTCGCGGTCGAGGATGAAACACCCCTCAGGAAAGACCGATAGCCGGCTGGCGAAACAGTTCCTGTCCTCGGGGTGATCCGGAAAACCGATCGACGCGATGGCGACGACATCGTCCAGATCCTTCGCCGTCATCGGACGCCAGCCGCGGGTCTGCGCCATCAGTTGATCTTGGCCGGATCGACCGGCGGCGGAGGCAGGGGCGTGACCGGGACGCCATCGGCCTTGAGCGCCTTGATCTCGGTCGGTGTCGCCTCGCCATAGATTTCGCGTTTCTCGGCCGCGCCTTCATGGATGGCCCGGGCCTCGCGAGCAAAGGTGTCGCCGACATAGTCGAAATTCTGCTCGACATGGCTGCGCACCTCGCGGGCCACGTCCATCATCATGGATCGCACCTTGGCAGCCGTTTCCGGCGAAGACGCTTCACGCCGGGTGCCGGCCACGGCGGGGGCCATGATCTGCTTGGTCACGCTGTGCGAGGCGCAGTACGGGCATTCGATCAGCCCACGCTCGCTCTGGACGTCATAGTCGGATGACGAGCTGAACCAGGCCTCGAAGCCATGGGCGGAATCACACTGCAGGGCATAGCGGATCACCGGCGGGACCTTATCGAGGCGGCGCGAAATCGCGGTCGTGCAACAACTGCGGCACCGAAGCCCGGGCCGTTTCGACCGCGCCCATATCCAGTCGGGCATGGAGCACGCAAGGTTCGTCGTGATCGACCTTGGCGATCACCTCGCCCCAGGGGCCGACCACAAGAGACCGGCCCCAGGTCTTCCGGCCGTCCTCGTGCGTCCCGCCCTGGGCCGGGGCCATGATGAAACAGCCCGTCTCGATGGCCCGCGCGCGCAGCAGGGTTTCCCAGTGCGCCTGACCCGTTGGCACGGTGAAGGCCGCAGGAACGGCGATCATGCAGGCCCCTGCCTTGGCCAGCTGGCGGAACAGGTGGGGGAAGCGAAGGTCGTAGCAGACGGTCATGCCCAGCAGACCCCAGGGCGTCTCGGCCAGACCCGCGCCATCGCCCGGCCGGATGGTCGCGCTCTCGCGGTAGGTTTCACCGTTCGGCAGATCGACGTCGAAGACATGCAACTTGTCATAGCGGGCGGAGATCGTGCCGTGAGCATCGATCAGCAGCGACCGGTTTGCGGCACGGTCATCGGCGGGATGTCCGGATCGCACGATCGCCGACCCGATCAGCAGCCATACGCCCAGTTCTGCAGCAAGGCGCCGAAGCCCTGCCACCGCGACGTCCTGATCCTCGTCCGTGATGGCCAGTCCGCGCCGGTCACGCCGCTGTTCCAGCAGATTGGTGCCTTCCGGTGTCAGGATGAAACGCGCCCCCTCGGCTGCCGCCTGACGGATCAGGGGCTCGACATGAGCGAGGGCAGCATCGGCCGTGGCTGTCGTCCGAGTCTGGATCAAAGCGATGTCGAGGGCGCGCGACATGGTCAGGCGGCGAGCAGGGCGTCGAGCTGACCCTTGCGATCGAGGGCATGGACGTCGTCGGAGCCACCGACGTGCTTTCCGCCGATGAAGACCTGGGGAAAGGTCGCCCTGCCGCCTGATTTCTCGATCATCTCTGACTTCTTTACCGGATCGCTGGAGGCGACGATTTCCGTGAATTCCGCTCCCTTGCGGGTCAGCAGGGACACGGCAGCGATGCAATAGGGGCAACCGGGCTTGGTATAGATGACAACGTCGGCCAATACGGGCTCCATTCAGAACACAGTGTGCAGCGAAACATGCCTCACACGACAGGTCTACTAGATAGGCAGTTCCCGCGCGGTTCGCACCCGGGCAATGACGGCAAGGTCCACCGAACGTGCGCCCGCTTCCTTCAGCACCCTTGCGCAGGCCTCGCCCGTTGCGCCCGTCGTCAGCACATCGTCGATCAGCAGGATCCGGCGGCCCTTGATGCGTCGCCGTCCCGCCTCGGTGACGTCGAAGGCCTTTTTCACGTTCAGGCGACGCCCCCGCATCGACTTGCCGCCCTGGCTCGCCGTGGCCTGTGTCCGCACCAGAGCGTCCGGCAGGTAGTCCAGTCGGGCCCCCCGGGCCAGAGGGCGTGCGATCTCGGCGGCCTGGTTGAAGCGGCGGGCCAGCAGCCGCATCCTGTGCAGGGGCACCGGCACGATCGCATCGGCTTCTGCGATCAGGTCGGAGGCCGCGCGCGCGATCCAGCGCGCAAACAAGGCCGCGAACTGCTGCTGGTCCCCGTGCTTGTATCTCAGGATCAGGTTACGCGAAGCCTCGTCATAGACACAGGCCGCCCGGGCGCGCTGGAAGCCATATGGCGAGGCGATACAGGCTGCGCACCGCTCTGATGCAAAGGCCCCGCCGTCGAATTCGAAAGCCGCTCCACAGCCATCACAGACCGGAGATTCAAGAAAGATCACCTTGTTCCAGGCCCCTGCGGTCAGGCCCGCTGCGGCTGTGGCCTCCGGCGTATCGTGCGCCAGCGGCGGCAGGATCAGATCGACAAGACCGCGACCGATCGCACGAAGTCGAGCGGGCGCTTTCAATCCCCGGCGCGAGTCCCCATCCTGAAACGACATGAGCTCCTCCGATAACCCCTCCGGCGGCCCGCCGATCATCTTCGACAGCGCTCGCCGTGCGGCACGTCTGGCGCGCTCCGTCGGGCGGTTTGCCGCGGCCGACTTCCTGCACAGACGCGCGGCCGAGAATGCCGTGGCCAGTCTGGAAGCGACATTGCGCGACTTTCCCGTTGCCGTCGACCTGTCAGCCCACCCCGGGCCTTTCGCCGATCTGCTCAGGCATAGCGCAGCCGTGGATCGGGTCGGCTCGCCCCGCTCGATCGCAGGCGCGGTCGCCCCCGGTGCAGCCCCTTTGCCCGTCGTAGACGGTTCCACCGATATGGTGGTGTCGCTGATGACCCTGCACTGGGCCAACGACCTGCCCGGCGCCCTCGCCCAGATCCGGCGGGCCCTCAAGCCTGACGGGCTCTTTCTCGGGACACTGCTGGGTGCCGGCACTCTCAAGGAGTTGCGCGGGGTCCTGACCGAGGCGGAACTGGCGGAGCGAGGCGGGGCCCAGGCCCGTGTATCGCCCTTTGCTGATGGCTATGACGGCGCTGCCCTGCTGCAGAGGGCCGGGTTTGCCCTGCCGGTTTCTGACGTCGACCGGCTGACGGTCACCTATCCTGACCTTTCCGCACTGGTCCGGGACTTGCGGGGTATGGGCGAGACCAATGTGCTTGCCGGAGCCATCCGGCCGCTGAGCCGGTCTGTCTTCCTGCGGGCTGCCGGTCTCTATGTGGAACGCCACGGCGACGCCGACGGGCGAATTCCTGCAACCTTCGAGATCGTCAACCTGGCCGGATGGGCTCCGCACGAGAGCCAGCCAAAACCCCTGCCACGTGGATCAGCCCGGGCGCGACTGGCCGATGCGCTGGGCGTGGTCGAGCACAAACCCGGTCTTTAGGGATCAACCGCCGACGGCGGCGCTCAAACTGGCCATGGCCGAGTTGAAAACGCCGGTCGATGTGCTCGAAAAGGCCGTCAGGGCTGTCAGGATCGCGACAGCCACCAAGGCGATGATCAGGCCGTATTCGATTGCGGTAGCGCCGCGCTCGTCATTGATCAGTTGGGCGAAAAACTTTAACATTTCAGCCCTTCTTGGTTGGGCGCTTCAGATAAGATCGCACAACCAGGCGACCAGCGGTGCGTCGGCGGGCGGCATGGGATAGTCCGATAACCGGTTCGGACGAACCCAGGCCAGGGCAGCATGCTCGCGTCGTTCGACCACGCCAGACCACCGTCGACACAGGTACAATGGCATCAAGAGGTGAAATGATTCGTAAGCGTGGCTGGTAAACACGAAAGGCGACAGACAGGCTTCTGTGACGTCGATGCCCAGTTCCTCGTTCAGTTCGCGAACGAGCGCAGCCTCGGGCCGCTCGCCTGCCTCGACCTTGCCGCCCGGAAACTCCCATAGGCCGGCCATGTGTTTGCCTTCGGGCCTTTGCCCGATGAGCACGCGGCCATCGCTGTCGATGAGGGCTGCCGCAACAACAAGAACAGTCTTCAACGTCGTCATGGGCCAGCTCTCCACTCTTGAACCTGTGTGCCCGACAGGTGACGGTTCGTCAGGGATGTTTCGTCACGCAGTGTTGCAAAGCTGCGCTTGCGGATTGGGGCGGGATTCGGGCACAGGCTGTAGCGTGTTTTGTACGCGCGCGCCTGCGCGAGCCACCCCTGGTTCTCGATTCCGTCCATGTCGTCGCCCTCTTTTACAGATACCCTGACCAGCCCGGAGGTCCAGGCGTTCGCCAGCGGATTCCCGGTCATGGTCATGCATCTGGTCGTGACCTTCGGCCTGCTCGGGCTGGGTGCGGCCGTCTATGCGATGCTGACGCCCTGGAAAGAGATCAAATTGATCAGGGAAGGCAACGCAGCGGCTGCCGTGGCCTTCGGCGGCGTGCTGCTGGGTCTCGCCATCCCTCTCGCCGTGTCCATGTCTGTTTCGACCACGGTCCGCGATATCCTGATCTGGGGCATTGCAACGCTGGCGCTCCAGCTCACGGCGTTCCGGATTGTGGACATGGTCCTGACCGGCCTGCCCCAGCGTATCCAGAAGGGTGAAACGGCCGCCGCCGTGCTGCTGGTGGCCGCCAAACTGGCGACTGCGATGATCACGGCTGCGGCCCTGACGGGTTGAGCTGCGATGCAGTTTCCCCGCCTTCCGGACTGGACCGTCTACATCGCCGTCGTCGCTGTGCTGGTGGTCGTGTCGCTCGGTCGCCGTGAGAATGCCGACACGGCGAACCGGCCGGCCGATGAGGCCCCGAATGAGGTGGAGGGTGCCCTGCTGGGGCCGGTGACGCTCTTCGATCCGATGGTCACCGTCAACAATCCCGACACCCCGTTCCAGCCTGCGTCGGGCACAGCCTTCTCGATCGCCGGTGACGGGCGCTGGATCACGGCGCGGCATGTCGTTGAAGGTTGTCGCCGCCCGGCCCTCGTGGTCGGTGATCGCCGCGCTGTCGGGGCGAACGTCCGCCTGGCCGAGCAGGCCGATATCGCCCTGATGATGACCGAGGGCGGGCCCATCGCCCTGCCGGTCACGGCCGACCGCCCGCTGCGGCTCGGTCAGCGCGCCTTCCATCCCGGCTTCCCCCAGGGCGAACCTGGCGAGATCACCACCCGGTTGCTGGGTCGTGAGATGTTGCGGGTCCGCGGCCGGGGCGCGCGCGACGAGCCGGTTCTGGTCTGGGCCGAGGTCGGCCGGTCGAAGGGACTGGAAGGCACCCTGGCAGGATTGTCAGGCGCGCCCGCTATCGACTCCCGGGGCCGGGCGATCGGCGTGACCATCGCCGAGTCCCCGCGTCGTGGCCGGGTCTATACGACCGCGCCGGAAACCTATGGCCCGGCGATCCGCGGCGAGCAGCGTCCCGACGAGCCGTCGCTGGCGCAGGATATCACCACCGACAACTACGGTGAGGTCGCCGAACAGCTCAGGCGCGACCTGCGCGTGGCGCAGGTCGTTTGCCTGTCGGTCTGATCCCTATTTCAGGGCCGAGCTGTCCAGATCCAGATCGGTCAGCGGGATAACCTCGACGTTCGGATATTTTGCGCGAAGCGCCTCGATGAACTGCGCGGCATCGCCGACAATCACCAGGCTGGCCTGCTCGACCGGCAGGTGTTCGGCAAAGGCTGCCTGCATGGCGGCGCCGTCCACGGCCTCGACGCTGGCGGCGTAGGTGGCGAGATCGCTCATCGGGATGCCGAAAAGGGCCAGCCCCGCCACGACCGCGCCCAGACCGTCCACCGTCTCCAGTGACTGGCCAAAGGCCCCGGTCAGGATGGCCCGCCGGGTCGTCAGTTCGCTGTCCGTCGGCTGGGTGGTGCCCAGTCGCCGGACCTCGGCGAGGATCAGATCGGCGACCTCGACGGCGGCATCGTTGCGGGTCTGGGCCGAGGCCGTGAACAGACCCTCGTCCCGCCGCACGCCAAGCGACGACCGTGTGCCATAGCTGAGGCCACGCTTGATGCGGATTTCCTGATTGAGACGCGAGGTGAAGCTGCCGCCCAGCAGCGTGTTGCCGACGGTCAGGGGGAAGAAGGCGTCGTCGGTGCGCGGAATGCTTCGCAGGGCTACGGTCACCGCGGCCTGACCGGCACCAGGCTGGTCAATGACGACAACACGCGGCGCAAGCAGGGTCCCGGCCGGATCGGATGACGGGCCCGCGGCCTCGCCCGGAGCCTGCCAGTCGCCGAACGCCTGCTGGGCAAGAGCCCGTGCAGCGTCGGGGGTGATGTCGCCCGAGAACACCAGCGTCGCCCCGGATGGCCGGTAGCGTGCTCCGTGGAAGGCGGCGACGTCGGGTCGGCCAAGGGCGGCGATGGTCGTCAGCGTGCCTCCACCCGGTGCTCCATAAGCGGCATCGCCGTAGATCACCCGGGTTGTGGCCTGGCTGGCGACCGGCCCCGGGGTCGAAAGGGCGATCTTCAGGCCGTCCAGGGTCTGGGTGCGCTGCCGCTCCAGTTCCTCGTCGGCAAAGGTCGGGTTGCGGACCAGGTCAGCCATGAGGGCCACGGTCTGGGGAAACACGTCCGACGGCGCATTGGCGAACACATTGGTGAAGTCCGAACCGGCTCCCGCCCCGATCGATGCGCCCAGCGCCTCGATCTCGGTCGCGATCTCGGGGGCCGACCGGGTCGTGGTGCCCTGGGTCAGCAGGGCGGCGGTCATGGAGGCGACGCCCGCCTTGCCCGGCCCGTCGTCGGCTGATCCGGCATCGAAGCTCAGCCGGGCCGAGACCAGTGGCAGACCCGACTTTGGCGCGACCAGGACCCGCAGCCCATTGTCCAGACGGAAGTCGGCGACGGCTGGCGTCGTCGGCGACACGGCTTCGGTTACCTCCGGCATCGGAGCGCGCTCCGCCTCGGGCAGAAGGGTGAACAGCTGGCCGACAGGGGCCAGGTCAGCCACCTTCACAGGGGCATCGACATTCAGCTTCTGTTGCGAGGTCGGATTGGCGTCGTCTGCAGCAAGGTAGCGGATGGTGATCGAACGCTCCGGCGTCAGATAGCGGTTGGCCACCCGCTGCACGTCGGCGGCCGTCACGGCCTGGATGGACGCGATTTCCCGGTCGGCATAGGCGGCATCATTGCCGTTGATCAGGGCGAACCCCAGGACCGTGGCGCGATCTCCGATGGTCTCGCGGTTGCGCAGGGCATCGGCCACCAGCTCGTTCTTGGCCTCGGTCAGTTCGGCATCGGTGACGGGGGCATCACGGAACCGCGCGATCTCGGCTGTCAGTGCAGCGATGCCCTGATCCGGCGTCTTGCCTCCGGCCAGGATCGAGAAGGCATAAAGCGCCCCGGCCTGTTGCGAGAAATCGGCGCTCGAGCCGATCGAGGCCGCGACCTGCTGGTCATAGACCAGCGAGCGATACAGGCGTGAGCTCTCGCCGGTCGAAAGAATGCCGTCCAGCACCGTCAGGGCTGCCCGGTCGTCTCCGACATAAGGGATAGTCGGCCAGGCCATGACCACGGCGGGCAGGGGGACATTGGGCGCATGGAATGTGGCCTCGCGCGGCCCGGTTGGCTCAGGCTCCTTGACGTCATTGACGGGCAGGGGCCGGTCGGGGTTCTGGATCGGGGCCATATACTGGTCGATCCAGCCGTTAAGCTGCGCCTCGTCGAAATTGCCCGCGACGATCAGGATGGCATTGTCGGGCCTGTAATAGGTGGCGTGGAAGCGCCGCACGTCCTCGATGGTCGCAGCGTCCAGGTCCTCGATCGAACCGATCGTGGTCCGGCGATAGGGATGCTCCTGATAGATGGTCTGGGGCAGGAAAACGCTGAAAAGCCGGCCATAGGGACTGGCGAGCACGCCTTGCCGGTACTCTTCCTTGACGACGTCGCGCTCGCTCTCGAACACATCCTCGTTGACGACCAGCGACCCCAGTCGGCTGGCCTCGGCGAAGATCAGCCGCTCAAGATGGTTGGCCGGGATGGTCTCGAAATAGGCGGTGACGTCATCGCTGGTGAAGGCATTGTTGTTGCCGCCAACGTCCTCGGTCAGGCGATCGAAGGTCTCGTCCGGGAAATCCTTGGTCGCCTTGAACATCAGGTGTTCGAACAGGTGGGCAAAGCCCGACCGGTTGGCGGGATCATCCTTGGATCCCACGCGGTACCAGACCTGGACCGTCACGTTGGAGGTCGAGCTGTCGCGCGCCGTATAGACATCCATGCCATTGGCCAGGGTGCGCTTGACGAAACCGAGCGGCGGCACCTCGATCCCGGACTGTGCCGAGGCCGGGGCGGCTTCAACAGGTGCCGTGGCGTGGGCCGGCATGGGACCCAGACCGATGACGAGCGCCGACACAGCGGCGGTGGCGAGGAGGCGAAGTTTCATCGGCAGATATCCATGATCCCGGACAGGAGAGGCCGGACCCTAGCAGCGATCGAAGGGTGTGCATCTTACGGAGATGTAATGTCCCGTTTCAACGGACGTGGTCGCAGGCTATGGGATCGCAAAGACCGATTGCGAGTGCTGGATCCCGCCGATGACCGCTCCCCTGAAAACCGCCCTGATCTATGACTTTGACGGCACCCTCGCGCGGGGGAACATGCAGGAAGTCAGTTTTATCCCGTCGGTGGGCATGGAGAAGACCGACTTCTGGGCCGAGGCCGAGAGCCTGACCCGGGCTGCCGATGGCGACGGCATCCTGATGTACATGCAGCTCATGCTGGACCACGCCCGTCGCAACTGCACACCGATCACCCGGGCAATGTTGCGTGACCATGGGCAGGACGTGAAACTGTTCGACGGGCTAAGGACGGACCTGACCGGCCTCGGCTGGTTCGAACGGATCAATGCCTTCGGGGAGCGCTACGGCCTCGACATCGACCACTATATCGTCTCGGCTGGCCTGGAGGAGATGATCGACGGGTGCCCGATCCGCGAGGCGTTCCACCACGTGTTCGCATCCAAATTCGTCTACGACGCTGACGGCGTGGCGATCTGGCCGGCGGTCGGCGTCAACTACACGACCAAGACCCAGTATCTGTTCCGCATCAACAAGGGTGTGCTGAACCACTGGGAGCACGAGCGGATCAACCGCTTCATTCCCGACGATGAGCGGGCCGTGCCGTTCGACCGGATGATCTTCATGGGCGACGGCGATACCGACGTGCCCACGATGAAGATGATGCACACCAAGGGCGGCTACTCGATCGCCGTCTATGATCCACGGTCGGACGAGCGTGACCAGAAGAAGATCTACAGCCTGATCTCGGAGGACAGGGTCAATTTCGTCGCTGCGGCCGACTATCGCGAGGGGTCGGCGCTGGATCTGATCGTCAAGGGCCTGATCGGACGGATCGCCATCACCGCCGGCTGCATGCCGGCCGACTGATCAATCGTCGTCTTCGTCATCGTCCGGCGTGGCCGCCGCAGCTTCGGTGTCCTCGCCTTCGGGAGCGACATAGTTGGCGGTGCAGAGCTTGCGCAGGGCCGAGGTCAGGGAGCCGCCATACAGCCGGTCCTGAACCCGCTCGTGGCCCTCGGCCTGAAGCTTGACCTTGATGTCGCCGACAGTGCGGCAGGTCCCGCCTTCAGCCAGTTGATAGGCGCGTTCGATTGTCGTGGGTCGAAAAGTCATCGCGAATAGATAGGCGTTCGACCGGCGAAATGCGAGCCGGACTCGTCACCCATCATGCGACACCGGCCAGGAACTCGAAGATCGCCGCGCGCGCCTCGGGCTCGTGCAGCATGGGTGCGTGGCCGATTCCCGGCACTTCCGCATAGTCCATGGTCGGGGCCGCCTTGCGCATCTTGGCAGCGATCCCGGCACTCAGCAGGTCCGATGTCTCGCCCCGGATCAGCAGGGTCGGCCGCTTGCGGGCCAGTCGCTTGAAGAAGGGCCAGAGGGCGGGCACGAGTGCCTTGGCACCGGCCGCCCGGATGGGGACGGCGATGTCCGGGTCATAGTCCAGCACCGGCGCACCCATCGTGCCCTCGCGGAACGTCCGGCGCGCAAAGGCTTCCCAGTCGGCTTCGGTATGGTCGGGGAAGGCAACGCCATTGATGCGTCGGGCATAGGCGGCGGCATCGGCCCAGTCGTTGATCTTGACCGGCTGTCCGGAATAGGCGGCGATCCGTGCCAGCCCCTCGGGAGACACCTCGGGTCCTATGTCGTTCAGGATGGCAGCCGCAATCGCCCTGGGCTTGATCGCCGTCAGGGCCATGGTGATCAGTCCGCCCATCGAGGTGCCCATGAAGACCGCGCGTTCGATGCCGGTCTGCTCCATCAGGGCGATCACGTCGCGGGCATAGACCTCGGGTGTATAGGTCATGGGATCAGGTGCCCGATCCGAGCGTCCTCGTCCGCGAACGTCGATGGCGAGAACACGCCGGCCGCTCTGCGCGACCAGCGGGGCAATGACCTCGAAGTCGGCGCTGTTGCGGGTCAGTCCGTGGATCGCGATGACCGGCAGCCGGGCCGGGCCGGGCCCCGGCGCATAGTCCCGCGCGAACAGGGTCAGGCTGTCGGAAGAGGTCCACTGACGTTCGGTGAAGGACATGACGCAACTCTCATCTGGGCACGCAACGTCTGGTGCAGTGCCAGCCTATTTCATCAAATAGAGAATTGCGATGCGATCAGGGGGTTAACAAGCGTGGCCAGATCGCCTCCTGCAAACAGGACACCTGCCACACCGGCCCGCCGTGCCGCCTCCAGGTCGCTGTCACGGTCACCGATCAGCAGGGATCGCGACAGATCGACGCCATGGTCCTTGGCGGCCCTCAGGATCATCCCGGGGTTTGGCTTGCGGTCGGGATGATCCGGGTGACGGAAACGGTGGTCGACGGCCTCTGCATGAAACGGACAGGCGTAGACTGCATCGATCCGGCCTCCGTCCACGGCCAGGCGTTCGACCAGCAGGGCATTGAACGCGTCCATCTGTTCAAGGCTGAACAGACCCCGCGCCACGCCGGACTGGTTGGTGACGATGATGGCCAGGGCCCCCGCGGCATTGATCGCGGCGACCGCCCGGGCAGCGCCGGGAATCAGGATCAGGTCTTCCTCGCGGAACGGATAGCCGCTGTCCTCGATCAGGACACCATCGCGGTCGAGGAACACGGCGGGTCGGGACGGTGGGACCATGTCCCTTCGCATAGTCCGCTCCGTTGCAAGCCGCAACGCGATGTGACCCTGCGGTGCCGCCGACTTTGATAGAGGGCGCAACCATCGTAGCCTGCCGCGCCGACGTTGCGCCGAGTGCCAAACTGTCGTCCGGACGCCAGAAGGAGTTTTCCATGTCCCTGCCCTTCATCGATCTCCAGGCCCAGCGCCTGCGCCTGGGCGGCCGGATCGAGGCTGCCGTCATGGCTGCGGTCGAGGGCGGTGCCTACGTCATGGGCCCGCAGGTCCGCACCTTCGAGGCCGACCTTGCAGCCTTCGGACAGGCGAAACATGCCCTGGGCTGCGCCAACGGGACCGAGGCCCTCGTTCTGCCGCTGATGGCCTGGGGCATCCGGCCCGGCGATGCGGTCTTCGTGCCCAGCTTCACCTTCTGCGCCACGGCCGAGGTCGTGCCGTGGCTGGGTGCCACGCCGGTGTTCATCGACATCGATCCGCGAACCTACAACATGGACCCTGGTCATCTGGAGGCCGCCATCGAGGCCACAATCGCCGAGGGCAAGCTGAAACCCCGGGTCGTCATCGCCGTCGACCTGTTCGGCCAGCCCGCCGACTATCCGGCCATCAAGGCCATCTGCGTCCGGTATGGACTGAAGCTGATCGCCGATTCGGCCCAGGGCTTCGGCTGCACCATCGATGGCCATCACCCGCTGAAATGGGCCGATGTCACCACGACCAGCTTCTTCCCGGCCAAGCCGCTCGGTTGCTACGGCGATGGCGGAGCCGTCCTGACCGACGACGATGACCTGGCCCAGGAGATCGACAGCTACCGCGTCCACGGCAAGGCTGTGGCCAAGGACCTGGTCGGCCGCACCTTCGAGCATGACACCAAATATCTGAACATGCGGGTCGGCATGAACTCGCGTCTCGACACGGTTCAGGCCGCAGTCCTGATCGAGAAGCTGAAGGTCTTCGGACAGGAGATCGAATGGCGCACGCGCATTGCAGCCCGCTACAATGACTTGCTGGCCCCCTATGTGACGGCCGTCCCGCATCTGCCTGCGGGCAATGTCTCGAACTGGGCGCAGTACACCATCGAACACCCCGATCGTGACGGCCTGGCCCTTCACCTGAAGGCGCAGGGCGTGCCCTCGGCAGTCTATTATCCGATCCCCTGCCACCTGCAGCCCGCCTACCAGCATCACCCGCGCGGACCGCAGGGCCTGCCGGTGACCGAGGCCAAGAAGGATGTGGTGATCAGCCTGCCGATGCACTCCGATCTCGACGAGGCGACCCAGGACCGGATCGTCGCCGCCGTCGCGTCATACCGGGGCTGAAACACCCGTTTCGGCCAAAGGCGCGTTAATCACGATGTTCGTGTCATGCCAGATCCGGCACTGGTGAGGTTCCAAACGCAAAATCACAGCCGCCGCGTTGCCGCGACGGCTGTGAGTCCTTGTGCGCGTTCAGGCTCCGGGCGGGCCTACTGGCAGGCCAGGCACTCGTCGTAATCGGTCCGGGCTGCGGAGAAGAGATCCGGCTGGTTGGGGTCCGGCTCGACCGCGACCTTGTCTTCGGCACCGGCAAAGGCTGCGCGCTGGACCGACTTGGACCGCAGGTAATACAGGGATTTGACGCCCCGCTCCCAGGCCGACCAGTGCAGCATGTGCAGGTCCCATTTGTTGACGTCACCGGGGATGAACAGGTTGATCGACTGCGCCTGGCAGATTTCCGGCGAGCGGTCGGCTGACAGTTCGATGACCCAGCGCTGGTCCAGTTCGAAGGCGGTCTTGAAGATCCCCTTCTCGTCCTCGCTGAGGTCCTCCAGATGCTGCACCGATCCTTCGTGTTCGAGGATCGAGTTCCAGGTCGCATCAGTGTTCAGCCCCTTCTCGTCGAGCACCCGCTCAAGATAGGGGTTCTTGACCGCGAACGAGCCCGACAGGGTCTTGTGGGTGTAGATGTTGGCCGGGATCGGCTCGATCCCCGCGCTGGTCCCGCCGCAGATGATGCTGATCGATGCGGTCGGGGCGATGGCCAGCTTGTGGCTGAACCGCTCCATCACGCCGCGTTCGGCCGCGTCTTCGCAGGCACCCTTTTCTTCGGCCAGCTTGACGCTGGCCTTGTCGGCCTCGCGACGCAGATGTTTGAAGAGACGCATGTTCCAGGACTTGGCCATGGCCGATTCGAACGCCACACCCTGGGCCTGAAGGAAGGAGTGGAAGCCCATAAGCCCCAGTCCTACCGACCGCTCGCGCTTGGCCGAATAGACGGCTGCGGCCATTTCCGGCGGTGCACGGGTGATGAAATCCTCGAGGACATTGTCGAGGAAGCGCATGACGTCCTCGACGAAGCGCGGCTCCTCGCGCCACTCCATGAACATCTCGGCATTGACGCTGGACAGGCAGCAGACCGCCGTCCGGTCGATTCCCAGATGGTCCGGGCCGGTGTGCAGCATGATTTCCGAACACAGGTTCGACTGCTTGACCTTCAGGCCGAGGTCGCGCTGGTGCTGCGGCATCTGCCGGTTCACCGTGTCGGAGAAGATCAGATAGGGCTCGCCGGTCTGGAGCCGGATCTCGAGGATCTTCTGCCACAGGCTGCGGGCGTCGACGTTGCGGATGACGGCATTGTCCTTGGGCGAGCGCAGGGCAAAGGTATCACCCGCCCGGACCGCCTCCATGAACTCGTCGGTGATGTTGATCCCGTGGTGCAGGTTCAGCGACTTCCTGTTGAAGTCACCCGACGGCTTCCGGATTTCCAGGAACTCCTCGATCTCCGGATGGTGGACGTCGAGGTAGACAGCTGCCGAGCCGCGACGCAGGCTTCCCTGGCTGATGGCCAGCGTCAGGGAATCCATGACCCGGATGAAGGGGATGATCCCGCTGGTCTGGCCCGCGCCCTTGACCTTCTCGCCGATGGAACGGACGCCGCCCCAGTAGGTGCCGATGCCGCCGCCGTTCGAGGCGAGGGAAACATTCTCGTTCCAGACCCGCTGGATACCATCCAGGCTGTCCTGCACCGAGTTCAGGAAGCAGGAGATCGGCAGGCCACGCGCAGCCCCGCCGTTCGACAGCACGGGTGTCGAGGGCATGAACCACAGCTTCGACATATAGTCGTAGACCCGCTGGGCATGGTCAGCGTCGTCGGCATAGGCCGTCGAAACGCGGGCAAACATGTCCTGATAGCTTTCGCCCGCCAGCAGGTAGCGATCCTCCAGCGTCTTCTTGCCGAAATCCGTCAGCAGGTCGTCACGCGAACGGTCCAGCTGGATCGAACGCACCACCTTCAACTGGGGTCGATCACTGGTCGCGCCGATCTCCGGCGCGAAATCCACGGTCTTCAAAGCCTCGCTGGGAGCCATAATCGTCTTTGCCCTGAACTAATCTGTTGATGAGCCGCCCCCGCCGATGACCACATGATCTAGTGGCTATTGGCGATGCCCACGCCACATATAGGGCGCAGATGGCTAACGACCCGTCAACGGGATTGACGATCACTTTGTTGGCGAATCGCCCAGAGAAGGCGGGACAAGCCTGTGGAAAGACCGCAACGGCAGCGTGACGCCCACTTGCGACGACTGATCACGAACGCGTGATCGCGCTGGCTGCGGAACGGGGCGGCAGCTTGGCCGTTAGCCCGCCATGACCTTGAACGGACTGATTGTCTTCTCCCGGCGTGCCATGCGGGTGGCCCGGACGGAATTTGCCGCCCTCAGCGCCATTTTCGTGATCGCCCTCGGCATCGTCGCCTTTGTCGAACTGGCCGATGATGTCACCGATGCGGATGGTCGGGCCTTTGACTGGATGATCCTGTCGCTGCTGCGCCCGACGGCGACACCGGACGATGCCTGGGGGCCCTGGTGGCTTGAGGAAGCTGCGGCCGATCTCACGTCTCTGGGCGGAATCGCCGTGCTGGGCCTGTTTGCCACGGTCGCCGTCGTCTTCCTGCTGATCCAGCGCAAGCGCCTGTCCGCCCTGTTGCTCTCACTCGGCCTTGCGGGCGGTGTCATCCTGAGCGAGGGGCTGAAGTCCATTTTCGAACGGGAACGACCGCCTGCGGCCTATCAGGCTGTCGATACGATCAACGCCAGCTTCCCGTCGGGCCACGCGCTGCTGTCGGCCGTCTTCTATCTCAGCCTCGGGGTCATGCTGACGCGCGCCTTCCCCCGGCACAGGGTCAAGGGGTTCGTTCTCGGCGTGGCCATCGTCATCACCCTGCTGGTCGGGGTCACGCGGGTCTATCTGGGTGCGCACTGGGCGACGGACGTTCTGGCGGGATGGAGCGTCGGCGCGGCCTGGGCCATGGCCCTCTGGCTGGTGTCCTATGCCGTTGCGAGACGCCAGATCGTGCATCACGCCCCGCTTCAGGACGAAGGGGCGACCATTCGCTGAGCCTTCAGGCCCGCCCCGTCTGTCCCGAAAGCCGGGCGGCATCCACCCCGATCCGGGCCAGGGCCCGGGTCCATTTGGTGTCGTGTTCACGATCGAAGATCAGGTCGGTATCCGCATCCGATACCAGCCATACGTTCTCAGCCAGTTCGTCCTCGAGCTGGCCATCACCCCATCCCGCATACCCCAGGAGCAGGGTCGCACGGCGTGGCCCTGTCTCGGGATCGACCATGGCAACGAGCGCTTCGCGTGTCGCGGTCATGGCCAGGGCCTCGCCGAACGGGATACTGGCTTCGCCTGCCGACCAGTCATCGGTGTGAAGGACGAACCCCCGCTCGCGCTCGACCGGCCCGCCGATCATCACGGGCACGCCGTGGGCAGACGACGGCGCCGGCACCTCCAGCTTGGCCAGTACGGCTTTCAGGTCGACCATGGGGGCCGGGTGGTCCAGCCGCAGGCCCATCGCGTGATCGGGCGCATGTGCGCAGATCAGGATCACGGCATGCTCGAAGCGGGGATCCCCGATGCCGGGCATCGCCACCAGCAGCCGCCCGGTCAGGGATGTGAATTGGTCCATACCGGATCATCGTTAACGATGCACGGGGATGCAAGCGCCGTGACGCCGCGTTCTGGGGCCTTGGCGACCTGCCCACACGGCGCTATGTGCCTGCAGCCGCCCGTCGCGCGGATCCTCCGGAGACTCCCATGACCATTCAGATCGGCGATCGCCTTCCTGCCACGACCCTGAGTCAGGCTACAGCCGAAGGCCCCCGCCCTGTCACGACCGACGACGTCTTCAAGGGCAAGACCGTCGCCCTGTTCGCTGTCCCGGGTGCCTTCACCCCGACCTGCTCGGCCCGTCACCTGCCCGGCTTCGTGGAAAATCTGTCAGCCTTTGCGGACAAGGGCGTCGACACCGTCGCCTGTGTGTCCGTGAATGATGCCTTCGTCATGAAGGCCTGGGCTGAAAGCCAGTCGATCGGTCTGGACGAGATTGTCATGCTCGGCGATGGCAACGGAGATTTCGCGCGGGCTATCGGCCTGACGATGGACGCCAAGGGCTTCGGCATGGGCGAGCGTTCGCAGCGCTATGCCATGCTGGTCAAGGACGGCGTGGTTACCCAGCTGAATGTCGAGCAGCCCGGCGAGTTCAAGGTGTCGACAGCCGAGTATCTGATCGCCCAGCTGTAAGGGCGGCGGACGCGGCTCTCAGGCCGCTGCGGTCTCGACCCCGGCGTCGATGCCCGACAGGACATGGCTCAGCGCCCCGAGCAGTGCGGAGGGTGCCAGCGGCTTGGAGACAAAATAGCTCATCCCGGCATCCATGCAGGCGGCGATGTCTTCCGGTGCCGTGTCGGCGGTGACCGCAATGACCGGAACCCCGGCATTCGGGCCGGAGCCTGCACGGAGCCGGCGTGTTGTCTCGCGCCCGTCCAGTTCCGGCATCCGCACGTCCATGAAGATGACGTCGAAGCTGTCGGTCTCGCAGAGCTTCAAGGCAGCCAGCCCGTCGGCGGCGGTGGCGATGTCGCATCCGAGCGGTGAGAGGATGAGTTCGACGGCCCGACGGTTGATGTCATGGTCGTCCACGACCAGCACCCGGAGAGGGCGGTCTTCATCAGAGGCCGCCTCGGCCTCGCTCGCCGGCTGGACCGGTTCCGGTTCGGGGTGGGGTGCAGAGTGGCCGGGAGCGATCGTCGCCACACGACCCGAGCTGTCAGGCAGGCTGGAAAGAGCCCGGGCGATCATCCCGCGATCTTCCGCCACGCGCTCCGCACGGGGTCTGTCGACATCCAGGGCAGGCTCCAGCAGGAGCGACAGGGTGAAACAGGCCCCGTCTCCCGGCGTGGCCCGGGCGGTCAGGCGACCTCCCATCAGTTCAGCAAGATCGCGGCTGATGGCGAGGCCCAGACCTGTGCCACCATGCAGGGCGCTGACGCCTTCGGCCGTCTGGTCGAACGGCGTGAACAGGCGGGCCAGCTGGTTGGTGGTCATGCCGGGGCCGGTGTCGACGATCTCGATCAGAACGGCATGACCTGACGGCTCCTCGGCCCAGGCCTGAAAGCGCAGCGTGATCGCGCCTTCCTGCGTGAATTTCACGGCATTGGAAATCAGGTTGTTCAGGATCTGACGCAGGCGCATGGCATCGCCGCGGACCCAGGTGGGCACATCGCGCGCGCCTTCGAGTCGCAGCTTCAGGCCCTTTGCGCGGATGGGGCCCTGCCAGAGCCGCGTTGTCTGGGCCAGCAGGCTGCGAAGGTCGAAGTCGGTCGCCTCGACCGTCATCCGCCCGGCGTCCAGCTTGGCATGGTCGAGCAGGTCGTCGAGCATGGCCTTCATCATGCAGCCGGCATCCGTGATCAGGGCGGCCTGCGCCCGGGCGCTTCCATCGCCTGCACCGCGTTCGAGTTCGGCGGCACCGGTCAGGATGGCGCTTATGGGTGTGCGCAGGTCGTGGCCGACGGCCGCGAGGAAGGCCGCGCGGCTCGCCATGGCGGCCTCCGCCTGGCGCCGTTTCTGGTCGGCCTCCAACCGGGCTGCGCTTTCGGCCATCCGGGCCTTGGTCATCTGCCGCCATGTGCTGAGGCAGTAGGCAGCAAAGACGATGATCGCGATCGACATGGCGGTCACGATCGTCGGGTCTGCACCGTTCATCACCATGAAGACAGGCTGTGCGGCGAGGTAAAGGAACTGGGGCGCGATGGTTATGGCCAGAACACGCACCGAGGACGGAGAATTGACCACGGAATAGATCGCGCCGGAGGCCAGCAGTATGGCGGCGCAGATGCCGCCCATGGCCCCGCCATTCAGCCACAGGGGCACGGACAGCAGGCCGAAGGTCGCGGCATTGAGGAACAGCAGCAGGCCGCCGATCGCCGAGCGCACCCGCCCCATGCTTTCCACGCGGCCGCTGTGGATGGGTTCGAAAACCCACAGATCGAGGATCTGGATCAGGAAGTAACCTGCGACCCACAGGGTACTGAAGGCCCAGCCGAACAGGGGGCTGAAGATCAGACCGATCGCTGCGCCCAGACCGAACCGCTGCAGCATGGCACTGCGACGGCGCCGCAGGGCGCCGGCCCAACTCACCGGGAGATCGTGCTCGGTCTCCGACATACAGGTCCTCGCGCCGGGCACGGTGTGCCCCTTGCGAGCACCTTGGCACGCTTGCCCTAACGCACCGTCAACGCCGCTGAACTGGACCGGCAATCATGGCTTCGTCGACACTGTTCAGGCCGTCGGCTCGCAGGCACGCCGCAAGATCGCGCTTTATTTTCCCGACAAGGCCAGGGCCGTCGAATATCAGGGCTGAATACAGCTGTACGGCACAGGCACCTGCGCGAATGCGGGCGTAGGCATCGGCACCGGACGCGATTCCTCCGACTCCGATCAGAGGCAGACGACCCTGTGCGGCCGCGGCGGCATGAAGCAGGGCCATCTCTGCCCGCTCGCGCAGGGGCGCGCCCGACAGGCCGCCCGCTTCGCCCGCAAAGGCCGAACGCAGGCTGGCCGGTCGATCGAGGGTCGTGTTCGATACGATCAGGGCATCGATCCTGTGGGCGAGCGCTGCCTCGACGATCATGCAGATCTCGGCCTCGGTCAGGTCCGGCGCAATCTTCAAAAAGACGGGGGTCTTGCCCGGCCGTGCCTCGGCCACCCTTCCCAGCAGGTCATCCAGCGCCTCGCGGCCCTGCAGGGCGCGCAGGCCCGGGGTGTTGGGCGACGAGATGTTGATGGTGAAGTAGTCGCTCAGTCCGGCCAGCCGTCTGAGGCCCAGCAGATAGTCGGCAGCCCGGTCCTCGGTGTCCTTGTTGGCTCCCAGGTTGGCCCCGACCACCGTATTCCCCGGACGCGCAGACAGATAGCCGGCAAAGGCGTCCAGACCCTCGTTGTTGAACCCCATCCGGTTGATGATGGCCCGGTCTTCCGACAGCCTGAACAGCCGCGGCTTCGGGTTGCCTGGCTGAGGCAGCGGCGTGACCGACCCGCACTCGACGAACCCGAAACCCAGGCGCGAAAGGCCGGCCAGCGCCTCGGCATTCTTGTCGAGCCCTGCCGCCAGACCGATCGGGTTGGAAAGGGTGAGCCCGGCCACGGCCGTGGCGAGGATGGGATCGTCGGCAACGGGCCGGGGCAGGGGTAGCGAACGCAGCGCCCGGATGGCGAGGGTATGAGCGGCCTCGGGATCCAGCCGACGCAGCAGCCCGGCTCCCAGATCGGAAAGGCTCACAGACCGGCTCCGTCGCCGAAGATCAGCGTGCCTGCGTCATCGACCGTCAGCGACCGTGCCGACGTCACGGCACTGGCGGGCAGGGAGCCATAGATGTGCGGGAACAAGGCGCCTCCGCGGGAGGGCTCCCAGACCACGGCGCTTCCGAGGCTGACGAGATCAACAGCCAGAAGCAGAAGGTCGGTCTGGCCCGCATAGTATTTCCGGGCCGTTTCCAGAAGCGTGTCTGCCCCTGAGAGATGGATATAGCCATCGGCCAGGTCGACGGCCGAGCCGCCATAGGGACCTGCCGCGATGGCGGTCTCCCATTCTTTCCGCGCAACCAGCTTGTAGGCGACGCGATCGGTCACTCGTCCGCGCCGCCGCCGTAGGCCTTCGGTGTCAGGAAGCCGTCATAGGCACAGCGCCCGGCAACATCGACTTCGAAGATCGCGCAGGCCCCGGTCGGAAAGCCCCCGGACATCTTGTCGAGGATCGACGGAGAGGCCGCGCTTTCGATCAGATACTCGACTGCCAGAAGGTGGATGCCCGGATTATGGGCCAGGACCAGGAGGCAACCGGATTGCTCCTCTGCCGACTGGACCAGACGGCGGATGGTTTCAGAGGGAGCATTGTACAGGGTCGGCTCCAGCCGGACCTCAACGTCGCCGAACACCTCGTGCATGTCGTCCCAGGTCTGGCGGGTGCGTGTCGCCGTCGAGACCAGGGTGAGGTCGGGGCGCAGACCACGCTCCGCCAGAACACTGGCCATCAGGGCCGCATCGGCATGTCCACGCTCGGTCAGGGCCCGGTCGCGGTCCGATCCGGAGGCCGAGGCGCGCTCGGTCTTGGCGTGGCGCATGAGGATCAGACGGTGCATGGGCGGGCCTTTAGAACGGTTCGCCGGGCGCATCCAGCCCGTCTGTGCCCGATGCGGTCCGGCCCAGGTCTGTGACCGGGCGGTTCGCAGGCTGGGGCAGAAGGGCCGGGGAGGCAGCCCGTGCGCGCTGGGCCAGACCGCCCGGGCGGATACGGGCATAGGCGTGGCGCGACGCTTCCAGCAGGATCAGCCCCGCAGCGCCCGGGATGATGCGCCGGCCGACCTGTTCGAAGCCGTCGGCAAGGCCCAGCAGCGGTGGCCAGGGCGGCACATACAGGGTCTGTGACCAGGCTGTCGGTTCCAGCCCCACCTGGCGGACCAGTCGTTCGAGCTGCCCCCGGGTAAAGGGGCGCCCATGGCCAAAGGGGGTGGCCTCGGCGCGCGCCCAGAGGCCGCCACGGGCCGCCGCCACCAGAATGATCCGTCCCGCCGGGGACAGGGCCCGGACGGCCTCGGTCAGCAGGGCGGCCGGATCGTCGGCTTCTTCCAGCGCATGGACGAGGAGCACCCGGTCAAAAGCCCCGGCCGCAAAGGGGAGGCGGCGTTCGTCGACCAGAAGGGTTCGGTTCCGCCCGGTGACCGGCCAGAGCTCGACACCCTGCCCTGCAGGCATGGCGGCCACCACGCGGCGGGCGCCGACAAAGGCGTCCAGCCAGGGCGTGGCATAGCCGATGCCCAGGATGTCGCTGCCATTGGCCTCGCCCCAGGCATCGTCGAGCCGTCGTGCCAGCAGGCGCCGGACCAGCGCGCCGGTCGGCTCGCCGTAGAAGGTCCTAAGATCGTCGATGCCGCGCCGCATGCCGCGACTATAGAATGTTCGCGGCCGTTCGTCGCTGGAGCAATATGGGTTCGCTTCTGTTATCCGGCATTGCTTCCGAGAGGCCTCGTCGATGTCCCTGACTGTCCACCTGTTCCCCTGCCTGAGCGACAACTACGGGTTTCTGGTCCGTGATACGGCGACCGGCGCCGTGGCCTGCGTCGACACACCCGACGGCGCGCGGGTGCTGGAAGAGCTTGAGCGGCTGGGCTGGGGCCGGCTGGACCTGATCCTGAACACCCACTGGCATCCGGATCACACCCAGGGCAATGCGGCGGTCAAGGCTTCGACCGGAGCCGAGATCGCAGGCCCGGAAGAGGTCCGTCGCGCGGCCCCGCTGGACCGGGTGATCGGCGGTGGGGACTGCGTGATGCTCGGCGAGACGGTGTTCGACGTCACGGCGACGCCCGGCCATACCCTGGGCCATGTGGTCTTCCGCAGCGCCCCCGACTCCATCGCCTTCGTTGGCGACACCCTGTTCCCGCTGGGCTGTGGCCGGCTGTTCGAAGGCTCGCCGGATCAGATGTGGGACAGCCTCCAGGCCCTGTCGGCCTGGCCGGATCAGACGGTCCTGTACGGGGCACATGAATACACGGTCGCCAATGCCCGGTTCGCCCTGAGCCTCGACGACCGGCCCGAAATGGCGGCCCACGCCGAGGCCATCTTTGCAGCCCGCGCGCGCGGGGAGCCGACGGTGCCGACCACCCTCGCTGTTGAAAAGGCATTCAATCCGTTTCTCCGCGCCCGTGACGCTGCGGATTTTGCCAGCAGACGGGCGGCCAAGGACAGCTTTGCCGGCTGACCCCTACTGGGTTGGCTCGAAGGCCCGGATGATGCGGCTGGATGACGGCCGACCACTGATCCCCTGGGCCGGATTGACGACCACGCGCAGTTCACCGCGATTGAAGGTGGCTGACATCCGCCCGCCCTCGACGATGGTTATGCTTTGCAGGCGGGTCAGGCGATCGCGCATCGTGGCCGATCTGGCCATGCGCAGGACCGCATCCGTCGAGATGATCAGGGCCTCGACACACAGGGCCTCGGACTCATTGCCGAACAGATTGATCTCGACCGTGCGGCCAAGGGCACTGGTGATCAGGCCGCTGCGGACGGCCATCAGCTGGAACAGCCGCTCCGGTCCCAGGACGGGCAGGGCCAGGGTGGTGGCCGGCCCGACGCGCGAGGCGGGCGTGCCATTGGGTGCCCGCACCGTGTAGAGCGTCATCCCGCCCTCGGGCGAGACTCTCAAGACGCGGGTGCCCTCGTCGTTGCGATAGATGATGTCGCCCCGCGGGGCCGGTGTCGGCCGCAGGACCCAGGTCTCCTCCCGCCGCTCGAAACGGAACAGCGGCCGGGAACCGGACCGGTCAAAGATGAAATTCTCGCCCGTCTCCGAAGCATAGCGCCCGGTGGGCGGCATGGTCCGCGCCGAAGCCGATCCAGCCAGCGCCTGGCTTTGCTCGGCCTGGGCGTTGCTACGCACCTGGGCGAGGACGGGGGTCGCCGCGAATCCCGACGAGATGGCGACAGCGACAACCGCCATCGTCATTCGGGTCGGCGCGGACGCCGATCTGACCCTCACCCTCGAACTCATGCAGACACGGGTGCGACTGCACCTCGGCGGATTTTGGGCAGAGCGGGCTCAGCCGACCAGATACTGACCGCCGTTCAACGACAATGTGCATCCTGTGACATATCCGGCACGCTCACCGGACAGCCAGGACACCATGTCGGCAATCTCCTCGCCCTTGCCCAGGCGACCGACCGGGATCTGGGCGATGATGCTGGCAAGGACCTTCTCGTCCATCGCGCCAACCATCTCGGTATCGATATAGCCGGGTGCGATACAGTTCACGGTCACGCCCTTGCGGGCATTTTCGAGCGCCAGCGCCTTGGTGAAGCCGATCATGCCGGCCTTGGCGGCGGAATAGTTCGTCTGGCCGACCTGGCCCTTCTGGCCGTTGATCGACGAGATGTTGACGATGCGGCCATAGCCCCGGTCGCGCATGCCGTTGATGACCTGGCGTGTCATGTTGAACACGCTGTCCATGTTGACGCGGATCACGTCCGACCACTGGTCGGAGCTCATCTTGTGGAAGAAGCCGTCGCGGGTGATGCCGGCATTGTTCACCAGCACATCGATGGGTCCGAGTTCGGCCTCGACGTCGGCGACGGCACGGGCGCAGTCCTCGAACGAGCCGACATTGCCCTTGACCACCATCACGCCCAGCTCACGGGCCGTGGCCTCTGCGGCTTCGCTATTGCCTGAATAGCCCGCAGCGACGGCCATGCCGTCTTCCTTGAGCCTCTGCACGATCGCCTTGCCGATGCCGCGCGTTCCGCCGGTTACAAAAGCCACTCGTGCCATGTGCATTCCCTCTGTGTGTTTCCGGATGCGGTCCACCTTGAGACGGAAGATCCTGCAATCCGGATACGCCTTAGCCGGGAAGCGGGCGCGCGAAAAGCCGCCACGGGAAGTCTCCCGTGGTGGCTGGCCCGAAAGACTCAGGCGGCGTCGGTCATCTTCGAGACGTCGATGACGAAGCGGTAGCGGACGTCCGACTTCTCCATCCGCGCATAGGCCTCGTTGATCTGCTCCGGCGCGATGGTCTCGATCTCGCAGGCGATGTCATTGGCGGCGCAGAAGTCGAGCATCTCCTGGGTCTCGCGGATGCCGCCGATCAGCGATCCGGCGACCGACCGGCGACGCCACAGAAGGCTCATGGCGAACACGGGCATGCCCTCGGTGGAAAGGCCCAGCATGACCATGGTCCCGTCCTTGGCCAGCAGGCCGACGTGACTGGATATCTCGTGAGTGGCCGACACGGTGTTGATGATCAGGTCAAAGCTTTCCCCCGCCGCCTTCATCGCCGCCTTGTCGGTGTTGATGAGGAAATGCTTTGCCCCCATCCGCTCCGCATCGGCCTTCTTGCGATCCGAGGTCGAAAGGACCGTCACCTCGGCCCCCATGGCGGCAGCCTGTTTGACAGCCATATGGCCCAGACCGCCGAGGCCGATCACGGCGACCCGCGAGCCCGGTCCGACCTTCCAGTGCTTCAGCGGCGAATAGGTCGTGATGCCCGCACACAGCAGCGGTGCAGCGGCGTCGAGCGCCAGGCTGTCGGGGATGGTCACGACATAGTTCTGGTCGACCACGATGGCCGTCGAATAGCCGCCCTGGGTGATCTTCTGGCCGACCTCGGCCCCCTTGGGATCAGCCGAGCCATAGGTCTGGGTCATGCCCGGGACGCAGTATTGCTCCTCGCCATCCCGGCATGGCTGGCACTGGCGACAGCTGTCGACCATGCAACCGACCCCGACCCGGTCGCCCACCTTGAAGCGGGTCACGTTCGCCCCGACGGCCGAGACGATGCCGGCAATCTCGTGGCCAGGCACGATCGGATAGCGGGTGTTGCCCAGATCATTCTTCACGATATGCAGGTCGGAATGACAGACGCCCGCATATTTGATGTCGATGGCGACATCATCCGCGCCCGGATCACGACGGTTGAAACTGTAGGGAGACAGGGGCTGATCGGAAGCAGTCGCGGCGAAGGCGCGGGTGGCGATGGGCATGATGATGTCCTTGAAGCTTTACGGGGCAGCAGACGACAGGTGTGGCTGCCGGCCGCGATCCACAAGTGAACGCGGTTCTGCCCTGCCCGTTGCGGCCTGGGCCACTTTCGCGATGAGGGCCTGGGCCGCTGCCGGATTGCGGACCTTCGCCCCGGAGATGAAACAGGCGAAGACGTCGCTGCTTCTGGCCCAGGTACGGGTCTGCCGGGCAATGTCGTCCAGTTCCCTGCCCTCGGACAGCAGCTTGCGATTGGTGCAGTCGCGGCTGGTCCTGACCGAGAACACGGACCCGTCCGGCGTCTCGTCACGCCAGTTCTTGCTGGCGTCTATCTTGCGACTGTCTTTTCGATAGACGCAGCAGCGTCCCACTGTGGTGCATGATGGCCAAGCTTATTCCATTCCCCGATGTATTGGACCCGCTGACCGGCGTGAGGTTTTTTCTGGCGCTTGGCGTCGTGCTGTTTCACCTCCAGCTTCAATGGACGTTGACCGGAGACGACGGATGGTGGGATCGCGCCCGGCTTGGCGTGGATGTCTTCTTCATCCTGTCTGGCTTCATCCTGACACACGTCTATCTGCAGGGAGATGCGGTTCCAGACTACCGTCGCTTCCTCGTGGCTCGGTTCGCCCGGATTTATCCCGCTCACCTCTTCATTCTCCTGGCGATTTTGGGAATGGTGCTGGTCGCGCCGCTGGTCGGGGTCGGCCTGGAGCCGGGCCGGTTCAATCCGACCGACTTCGCAGGAACCCTGCTTCTCATTTCGGCCTGGTTTCCTCGAGAAACCCTCGTGGAATGGAACGGTCCAGCCTGGTCGCTGTCCGCAGAGTGGTTCGCATATCTGGCTTTCCCCGTTTACGCCGCCATTGCGCTGCGTTTGCGAGCCAGACCGTGGATCCTAATCGCGCTTGCAGGCTTGGTATTCATCGTTCTCGACGGGTTCTATCGCGCACAGTTCGGGCGCGTTCTGCCAAGGGCAGAAGACAGTATGGGCATCCTGCGGATCATCCCGGAGTTCCTTTATGGTATCGGCCTCTACTATCTCGGTTTGCGCTGGGCCCCTTCGGCCAGGCTGGCGATTGCTGGCGCGCTGGCGGCGACAGTAGCGCTGCTTGCTCTGATGCAGATCGGGGTGGACGACCGCGTCATCGTGGTGGCCGCCGGTCCCTTCATCCTGTCGCTTGCGCTCCTGGCCAAAGCGCGTGTCCATACCTTCCTGTCGCACCCCGCCGTACTGTTCGCGGGAGAGGCTTCGTTCGCGCTTTATCTGGTCCACATCCCCATCTTGATGGTTTGGCGCAACACTGCGGAGGCGCTGTTCGGCTGGGCGGGCGATTACCGGATGGGGCCCGCCGAGTTGACCGCGATCATGATGTTGATGCTCACCGTCGCCGGTGCCATCCATGTTTTCGTCGAGCGTCCGGGCCGCTGGCTAATTCGCAAGTGGATGGTGCCAGAGATTGCCCACCCCGTCGCAGACAGTCGATCGATCCCGAGAGACCAGAAAGAACCGTGCTGAGGACTTAAGCTGGGGGCCGCTATCTGCCTTCCGCGATGTCTGCTTTTGGCGAACCTGATGGCCGCACGGGACAGACGCATCTTCCCGAGGATCATGTCAGTAGGCAAAGTCCCGGTAGATCCGTGTCACGTCGCCCTTCCAGTCACCGTGATAAAGGTCCAGCAACCGCTCGGCCGGGGTAACGCCGCTGTCGGCGATGTCTTCCAGTTCCGACAGGAAGCCGCGCTCGTCCACCATGCCGCCGGACATGCGGGCCCGGTTCTTCAGTCCCTGGCGGGCGATGGCGACCATGTCGACGGCGATGTCGCGCACGGAGCGCCCCGCGACCTCGGCCTTCAGGCCCAGTTTCGTCACATCGCGGCGCAGGCGTTCGTGGTCGGCGATGTCCCAGTCCTTGCAGAGGTCCCAGGCAGCAGCCAGCGACGGGGCGTCATAGAAGATCCCGCCCCACAGGGCCGGCAGGCCGCAGATACGGCTCCACGGACCACCATCGGCCCCGCGCATCTCCAGATACTGTTTCAGCCGGACCTCGGGGAACAGGGTGGTCAGGTGATCGGCCCAGTCCTTCATGGTCGGGAGTTCACCGGGCAGGGCGGGCAGTTCGCCCTTCATGAAGGCCCGGAACGACTGGCCGGAGGCATCGACGTAGCGACCGTCGCGCTTGGCGAAATACATCGGCGTGTCGAGGGCGTAATTGGCATAGGTCTCGAACCCGAAACCGTCCTCGAAGACGAAGGCCAGCATGCCGGTGCGGTCGGGATCGGTGTCGGTCCAGACGTTGGCGCGGGCGGACAGGAAGCCGTTCGGCCGGCCCTCCGTGAACGGACTGCAGGCGAACAGGGCGGTGGCGATCGGCTGCAGGGCCAGTGAGGTCCTGAATTTGGCCACCATGTCGGCCTCGGACTCGAAGTCGAGGTTGGCCTGGATGGTGCAGGTCCGAAGCATCATGTCGAGGCCGAGCTTGCCCTTCTTGGGCATGTAGGACCGCATGATATCGTAGCGGCCCTTGGGCATGACGGGCACGTCCTCGCGGGTCCACATCGGGTCGAAGCCTGCACCCAGGAAACCCAGGTTCAGCTCGTCGGCCACCATCTTGACTTCCATCAGGTGCTGGCCGGTCTCCGAACAGATATCGTGAACGGTCTGCAGCGGGGCCCCGGACAGTTCGAACTGTCCGCCGGGCTCCAGGCTGATCGAGGCCGTGAACCCTTCGGCATTCTTGCGCTCCAGGGCAATGACATGCCCGCCTTCCTCGACCGGAGCCCAGCCGAAACGCTGCAGGCCCGTCAGCATCGCATGGATACCGCCGGGGCCTTCATATCCGGGCCGGCGCAGGGTCGATTTTTCGAAGCCGAATTTCTCGTGCTCGGCCCCGATCCGCCATTGCGACTTCGGCTTCGCCCCATCGGACATGGAGGCGACCAGATGGTCGAATGCAAGCGGCGCGTGGTCGGCCATGAGAGAACCTCGAAAACCGGCACGACTGGCACCGGTGCTGTTGCGGCTAGATGGGCGGGAAAGTGGCCGGGCTCAAGGGGGCAGATGGCCTGATCGGCGAACGCGCGTCGGCGACCTCGCGTTCCCAGTCGCCAACGGCGGCCTGCCACAGTGTCATGGCAGCGATCGCCGCCGTATCCGCGCGCAGGATCCTGGGGCCCAGCGACACGGCGGTGGTGAAGGGCAGGGACCTCAGCCGCTCCCGTTCTTCGGGCGCAAACCCGCCTTCCGGTCCGATCAGGATCGCCCAGGGGCCCGGTCCAGCGGCCTGAAGCGCCGCCATGGCCGGCGCTCCGCCTGTCTCGTCACAGAACATCAGCCTGCGGGTCGGATCCCACCCGTCGAGGATCACGTCCAGCTTCTCGGGATCATCGACGACGGGCACGTCCAGACGGCCGGTCTGTTCCGCAGCCTCCATGGCGATGGCATCCAGACGGTCCAGACGCACCTTCTCGACATTGGTGCGGCGGGTCATCGTCGGGCGGATGCGGCGCACGCCCAGTTCGGCCGCCTTTTCCACGATGGTCTCGACACGGGATTTCTTGACCAGGGCGACGATCAGGTCGAGGTCCGGGCCGAGCGATTGCGACCGCACCTGCTCGCCGCTCGTCAGCACGACGCCACGCTTGGTGAACTCGGTGATGGTGGCGCGCCATTCGCCGTCCCGGCCATTGAACACCAGGATATCGTCGCCCTGGGTCAGCCGCATCACACCCGTCAGATAGCGAGACTGCTCCGGCGTCGGGGCGATGGCGACAGCGGGGGCAAGGTCAGGGGTGACGTACAATCGGATCATATTGATCTCCGCTCATCCCGGCGAAAGCCGGGACCCAGTGCTTTGCAGCCCCGGGTGTGACCGCAATCCACGAGCAGTTGCAAGCCGGATTATCCTCGCGAAATCATTGGGTCCCGGCTTTCGCCGTGATGAGCGGATCGGTCAGAGTGATCTCGCGATCAGCACCTTCATGATTTCGTTGGTGCCGCCATAGATGCGCTGGACGCGAGCGTCCTTGTAGAGCTGGGCGATCGGGTACTCGTTCATATAGCCGTAGCCGCCGTGCAGCTGCAGCATCTCGTCCAGCGTCTCGCCCTGGATGTCGGTGACCCAGTATTTGGCCATCGAGGCGGTCACGGCGTCCAGTTTGCCCTTCAGGTGCAGGCCGATGCAGTAGTCACAGAAGACCTTTGCGACGGTCAGCTTGGTCTTGACCTCGGCCAGCTTGAACTGGGTGTTCTGGAAGTCGAGGACCGTCTTGCCGAAGGCCTTGCGCTGTTTGACATAGGCCAGGGTCTCCGAGAGGCCGCGCTCGGCTGCAGCAACGCCCTGAATGGCGATGTTCAACCGCTCCTGCGGCAGCTGCTGCATCAGCTGGATGAAGCCCAGACCCTCGCCACCGCCGATGATGTTCTCGCCCGGGACCTTCACGTCATTGAAGAACAGCTCCGAGGTGTCATTGCCCTCCATGCCGATCTTGTGGAGGTTCCGCCCGCGCTCGAAGCCTTCGGCTCCGTCGGTCTCGACGACGATCAGACTGGTGCCCTTGGCCCCGGCAGCCGGGTCCGTCTTGGCCACGACAATGATGAAATTGGCCAGCTGGCCGTTGGTGATAAAGGTCTTGGACCCGTTGACCACATAGCCGTTTCCGGACTTGATGGCGGTGGTCTTGATGCCCTGCAGGTCCGAACCCGCGCCCGGCTCGGTCATGGCGATGGCCCCGACCAGCTCGCCCGTCAGCAGCCGTGGCAGCCAGCGTTCCTTCTGCTCCGGCGTGCCGTAGTGCCAGATGTAGGGGGCGACGATCGCGTTATGCAGGCTGATGCCGAAATGGTCGGCACCCTTCCAGCCCAGCTGGCGCATGAGCACGACCTCGTGGCGATAGTCGCCGCCCATGCCGCCGTCTTCCTCGGGCATCGACAGCCCCAGCAGGCCCGCCTCGCCGGCCTTGTTCCACAGGGCGCGCGGCACGCTGGAGTTGGCGATCCAGGACTGGACCTCTTCGGGCGGCGCGTGCTCGTCGATCCATTTGCCAACGCTGTCGGAGAAGAGGGTGATCTCCTCTTCCTGCATGAAATCGGGCTCGGGCGTGTCGATGACGTTCAGCATTTTCAATCTCCTCCCCATCCCGGCGATGGGGAGGGGGACCGCGAAGCGGTGGAGGGGCTATGTCCACCGCACTATTTTCAGGATCAGCGCTCAGACGCTGGCAGCCCCTCCGTTACGGCGCAGAGTCACGCCGTGACATCCCCCCATCGCGCTGCGACAGGGAGACCAGTCAGAACGCCTCTACGGGCATGGCCATCAGAACGTCGGCACCGGTCTTCAGCTTGGTGAGGTGCCCACCGGCGTCGGGCAGGATGCGCTCGACGAAGTAACGACCGGTCTGCAGCTTGGTGACGTAGAAGGGATCCTCGGACCCGGCATCGACATGGGCCTGAGCCGCCCTGGCCATCTGCGCCCACATATAGGCGAGGGCCGTCAGGCCGAACAGGTTCAGGTATTCGGTGCTGGCGGCACCGGCGTTGTCGGGGTTCTGCATACCGTTCTGCATGAGCCACATCGTGCCCTCCTGCAGCTTCTTCTTGGCGTCGGCGAGGCCGTCGATATAGGGCTTGACCGGGCCTTCGCCGCCGTTCTCCGCCACGAAGGCGTCGATGTCGGAGAACCAGGACATGATCGCACGACCGCCATTGGCCGGCAGCTTGCGACCGACCAGATCCAGAGCCTGAATGCCGTTGGTGCCCTCATAGATCATGGTGATCCGGGCATCGCGAAGATACTGCGACGCCTGGAAATGCTCGGTATAGCCCGATCCGCCGTGCACCTGCAGGCCGAGGGATGCCACGTGGAAACCCTTGTCCGTCAGATAGGCTTTCAGCACCGGGGTCAGCAGGCCCATGTAGTCATGGGCTTTTTGCGCCGTCGCTTCGTCAGCGGATTTCTGCAGGTCGGCCTGGAGTGCTGTCCACAGCACGAAGGCCTGCCCGCCTTCAACGAAGGCCTTGGCCTCCAGAAGCATGCGGCGGACATCGGGGTGGACCATGATGCTGTCGGCCTGGGCTTCGGGGTTCTTGGGACCCGTCAGGCTGCGGCCCTGGATGCGATCCTTGGCGAACTCAAGTGCGGCCTGATAGGCGGCCGAGCCGATGGCCAGGCCCTGCAGTCCCGTGCCCAGTCGCGCCTCGTTCATCACGACGAACATATTGTTCATGCCGCGGCCCTCGGCGCCGATCAGCCAGCCGGTCGCTTCTTCATACTGCATCACGGCAGTCGCATTGCCGTGGATGCCCATCTTGTGCTCGAGGCCTGTGCACATCAGCGAATTGCGCGCGCCCAGCGAGCCATCGTCATTGACCATCACCTTGGGCACGAGGAACAGGCTCAGGCCCTTGATCCCGGCCGGTGCGCCCTCGATACGGGCCAGGACGGTGTGGATGATGTTGTCGGTGAAGTCGTGCTCGCCGGCCGAGATCCAGATCTTCTGGCCAGAAATCTTGTAGCTGCCGTCGGCCTGGAGCACAGCCTTGGTCCGCACCATGCCGAGGTCGGTCCCGCACTGGGGCTCCGTCAGGTTCATCGTGCCACCCCATTCGCCGGTGGCCATCTTGGGCAGGTATTTGGTCTTCAGTTCCTCGGACGCATTGGCGTGGATACCGGCATAGGCACCTGCCGTCAGGCCGGGATACATCGAGAAGGCCGCCGAGGCACCGGCGGTGAACTGGCCGAACGCCATGCCGACGACCGCGGGCATGCCCTGGCCACCATAGGCGGGATCGGCCGACAGGGCGGGCCATCCGGCCTCGACCATCGCCTTGTAGGCTTCCTTCCAGCCCTTGGGCCCGGTGACGACGCCATTGTCCCAGTGGCAGCCTTCCTTGTCGCCCGAGTGGTTGATCGGAGCGATCACCTCCTCGGCGAATTTGGCACCCTCCTCGAGGATCTGGCCGACCAGATCGGACGAGATGTCCTCGAACCCGGCCTGGTTCGAATAACGGTCAATCTCGAGGACTTCGTTCAGGATGAAGGTCAGGTCGCGGACGGGGGCTTTATAGGCCATGGGGCTCAGGCTCTCGCTTTGAAGGGGTTGCGGGGGGCGTGATGGGCGTGGGGATCGTCGTGGTTGAGGCGGGCGCGCAGGACGGACTCGTAATCCTCCGCGCCGGGCAGCAGGTCGGGGCGCATGGCGGACAGCCGCTCTTCCATGGCAGCGCAGGCGGCCTCGGCTGTTTCGATGGCGGCGTCGAGATCTTCACGCTGTTGTTTCAGGGCTTCGATCTGGGCGCGATGGCGGCGCAGGGCGATCGCCATCTGATGGGTGTTGCCGTCGTTGCGGTCATAGAGATCCAGCATGTCCTGGATCTCGTGAAGGGTGAAACCGATGCGACGGCCGCGCAGGATCAGCTTGAGGCGGGCGCGGTCCCGGGCGTCATAGACGCGGGTCTGGCCCTTGCGCGCCGGGGTCAGAAGCCCCTTGTCTTCATAGAAGCGCAGGGCGCGGGCAGTCGCGCCGAACTCCCGGCAGAGCTGCCGGATGGAATAGGTGCGATGGTCGTCCGCCGTGGCCATGACGTCTTCATAACTTGACGCGGACGTAAAGGGAAGGTTTCAGTTCGCCGCATGGCCAGAAAGCATGTCAACAAGGGCCTGGCCCCGGCCAAGGGCGACCTGCCGAGCAAGGACTGTCAGGCCTGCGGTCGGCCGTTCGTCTGGCGCGCCAAATGGGCGCGGGATTGGGACAATGTGAAATTCTGCTCTGACCGCTGTCGCGCGGCCGGTGTCAGCAAGGGGGGCGGCGGCCCAGCAACACGGGGATCGTGATGGCCAGCAGCACGGCGTTGGTCAGTGCCAGGGAAATGTCCGCCCCGAAAATGTGCACGCCGAGCATGACACTTTCCATCGCGACAAGGCCGGTGGCCGAGACCAGCAGCGGCCAGCGCCCGATCTTCCATGAGAACAGCGGCATCAGCACGCCCAGCGCCAGAATGATTTCCACGATCCCCACGCCGCGCACGAGGTTGATGCTGACCTGCTCTGGCCAGCGCAGAAGCAGGGCCAGATTGTCCATCGGTTCGGTCAGCTTGGCATAGCCGGCAGCCGCAAAGAACATCGCGATCCAGCCCTGCAGGGTCCAGAGGGCGAGATTCGCAAAATCGCGGGCCTGACGGGCGCGAGGCGTCTGCGGCGCGGACCGGCTTTGGCAGAAGGAGGCCATGGAGCGACTCTTGAAGAAGGGGTGGCGAGGGTCGGCGAATGCAAACTGCAACAGTTGCGATATCGGAGCAGTCCTGGTTGCCTGCAAGGGTATGGCACAGCTTTATGTGTATGTCATCAGATGTAGACATCAATTGATGACTTTTCCGATTGCTCAGACTTCAGGACCTTGGCCACCCACCCGTGGCGCAAGCGTGGCCGCAGCGTTACAAGCCTGTCATCAGGCCGGGGCCTGCACGACCAGCCGCAGGGCCTCGAGCCGATCGAGCTTTTCCCCGAAAGGGGACCAGTCATCATCGCGATCGATCGCGGCCCAGACCGCCTCGACCTCGTCGATCAGCATTTCCTCGGGTTCAGGCCGCGCGAACAACGGGGCCTCGAGGCGTTCGGGACGGTCCGGTTCGTGCTCGAACAGGGCGAAGCGGAAATCGGCAAAGGCCTTGGTCTGGTAGAGTTTCGCCCTCGGCCCCGAAAGCGCGCGTGCGGATGAGCCGAACCCGGAGAACCAGTCGAAGAACAGTGGTTCCCATCGCAGCTCCGCACCGCCCTCTCGCAGCAGGGCGAGCGTCGTGTCCAGCAGCCGCTGATCCGCCGCTTCGCCGAGACTCCTGACACCGAGCCGGTCCAGAAAGGCGGCGCGCAGCTGGCGGATATAGGCGGGCCCGAATCCATTCAGGGCTTCTGTCAGCGGCTCTGCGTCGGCGATGAGTTTCAGCGTACCGGCCAGCTGGGTCAGGTTCCAGAACACGGCCTCCGGCTGGCGCGCGAAGGCATACAGTCCGGAAGAATCGAAATAGGCGGCCGTAAAGCCGGGCTCATAGGCAGGCAGGAATCGCCACGGGCCATAGTCGAAGCTCTCGCCCGTAACGTTCAGATTATCGGTATTCAGCACGCCATGCACGAAGCCCGCGGCGACCCAGCGTGCCACCAGCCGGGCAGAGGCCTCGACGATCGCAGCCAGCAGGCCCGGTGCGTCGCCCGGTTCGACATGCGGGTGGTAGGCGACGCGGACATGCTCGGCCAGCACCTCGATCTGGTCCGCGCGTTCGAAATAGGCCACGCGCTGGAAGGTCCCGAAGCGGACATGGCTGTGCTGCAGTCGAACGAGCACAGCCGACCGGGTCGGGGACGGTTCGTCACCGCGTTCCAGCGCCTCGCCCGTCTCGATCAGGCTGAGGGCGCGGCTGGTCGGTACGCCCTGGGCCTCCAGCATGGTCGCGGCCAGCACTTCGCGCATGCCGCCCTTCAGGGTCAGCCGACCGTCACCCGCGCGGGACCAGGGTGTGGTGCCGGAGCCCTTTGTGCCGAGATCGAGCAGGCGGCCGGCCCGTTCTCCAGCGGATGCCTCGCGCAACTGGGCTGCCAGAAATCCGCGCCCGTCTCCGAGGTCAGGATTGTAATGCCGGAACTGATGCCCGTGATAGCGCATGGCGATCGGCCCCGGCTGGCCGGGCAGGCGCTCGAAACGGCCGAAATGGGCGAGCCACTCCGCGTCGGTCAGGTCCGAAAGGCCGGCTTCGGCCGCCGCGCGCACATTGCGATGACGCAGGACGGTCTGCGGAAATCCGGCCGGTCCGACGGGATCGCCAAACTCCGGGCCGAGGGCTGCAAAGAGGGGATCGGGGCGGTAGGTCGACGATACAGGCATCAGATGCAGATGCGGATTGGACGACGTCTGCGCAACCGTATGCCCGACCGGCAGGGCCTCCGGTAGGGACGTCTGATGGCCTGGTGACCTCCCGGACATGAAACCAGCCGCCGCATCCGGCGCAAAACCTGTGCGGATCCTCAAGCTTTCGAGCGCAATATTGACCCTAGGTCATCGCTTTTTGTCGCTTTTGCGTCACACCGGGTCCCGTGGCGCGGCTGAAATGCGGCCCGGCCCCTTGCGGTCGCTTGTCGCTTTACGCGGCTTGGACTACGCCAAAGCTTCGAGAATCCGCCGTCACGTCAGAAGGGCGCGGATCAGGGAATTCAGGAAACGCCACGACGCCGTTCTGACGGTGATCGGGCACAGGAACCGGGAGCCGTATTCATGCGCCTTACTCAAATTCTACGCAGCACCGCGTCGGCCGCCGTCGTCGGTGCCGTCGCCTTCGGCTTTGCCGGAACGGCCTTCGCCCAGGATCAGGACGAGCCGACAACGGTCGATGACATCATCGTCACCGCCCAGAAGCGCGAACAGAGCCTTCAGGACGTGCCGATCGTGGTCACGTCCCTGTCGCAGGAAGTGCTCAACGACGCGGGCGTCCGCGACATCAAGGACATGGCCATCCTGACGCCCGGCATGACCGTGACGTCAACGTCCAGCGAGGCCTCGACCACGGTCCGTATCCGCGGCGTGGGCACCGTGGGTGACAACCCCGGTCTTGAAAGCTCCGTCGGCGTCGTCATCGACGGCGTCTATCGTTCGCGTAACGGCGTCGGCTTCGGTGACCTCGGCGAAATGCAGCGCATCGAGGTCCTGAAGGGCCCGCAGGGCACCCTGTTCGGCAAGAACACTTCGGCCGGCGTCGTCAACATCATTACCGAGGCCCCGTCGTTCACGCCGGGCTACAGCTTCGAAGGCACGGTCGGCAATTTCGGCGCCCTCGGCACCTCCGGGTCGGTCACCGGCCCGATCACCGACACGACCGCCTTCCGTCTCTATGCAGCGCGTCGTATCCGTGATGGCTTCAACCCCATCGACATCGGCGACGGTCCGCGCACCAACCTCGACGACCAGAACCAGGACTTCTGGACCGTTCGTGGCCAGCTGCTGTACCTCCCGAACGACAATGTCTCGCTGCGCCTGATCGCGGACTTTTCCAAGCGCGATGAATACTGCTGCGTCGGCACCCAGATCCGCACCGGCCCGACCTTCCCGTTCATCGACGGCCTGTCCCAGGGCACGGGCCAGCGCCCGCCGGCCACCGGCTTCAGCCCCCTGCCGTTCTCGCGCACGGCCTTCGCCAACCGTCCAACCGGCCAGCAGATCGAGGACCGTGGCGTTTCGGCCGAAGCCAACTTTGACCTGAACCGCTGGGGTGATGCGACGCTGACCAGTGTCTCGTCGTGGCGCACGTGGTCGACCTCAAACGGCCAGGACCTCGACTTCACCGGTGCGGACATCCTGTACCGCGTGAACGACGGCGAATTCGGCTTCGAGGTCGATAACCTGACCCAGGAATTCCGCCTGGCAGGCGCGACCGACAAGCTTGACTGGCTCGTCGGTGTCTTCGCGACCAAGGAGGACATCAACCGGACCGACAGCTATTACTTCGGTGCCGACTACACGCCGTTCCTGTCCTTCCTGCTCTCGGCCAACATCAACGGCGCGAACCCCGCGATCCCGGTCTCGCCGGGCATCATCGGTTGCTTCACCCGCCCCGGCCAGACAGCCCAGTCCTTCGGTGCCTGCCTTCAGACCGGCGGTTCCGGCAC
>QBLX01000007.1:0-11097 GCA_003241825.1 Alphaproteobacteria bacterium | reverse complement strand
GGCGGTGCCGGCACAGGGCCATTCGGCCCCGGCGGTGCTGTCGTCACCGTTCCGACCTTCCAGGCTTCGGGCCCCGGCTTCATCGTCGGCCAGGGCGTCCGGGACGTGTATGACCAGGGTTCGGAATCGTATGCCCTGTTCACGAACAACACCTACAAGCTGACCGAGAAGCTCGATGTGACGGTGGGCCTGCGCTACACCTATGACAACAAGTCACTGGATGGCCGCCAGACCAACATCAACGGCAATGGCGCGACCTGCGCCGGTGCCCTCGGCAACGCGGCAGCCATCGGCGGCGTCCTGGGTGCAAACGCACCGATCTTCCTCGCCAACATCTGCCTGCCCTGGTCCAATGCCGCCTACGCCAACCGTCAGGTCAAGGAAGAGGTCAATGACAGCGAGTTCAGCGGCACGTTCAAGCTCGGCTATCGCCCGACCGACTGGCTCCTGACCTACGGTTCGGTCGCCCGCGGCTACAAGTCGTTCGGTTACAACCTCGACCGCGTGCAGTCGGGCGTAACGCCCAACGCCAGCCTGTTCTTCCCGTCGGAAATCGTCGACAGCTACGAACTCGGCTTCAAGGCCACGCTGTTCAACCGCTCGGTTCTTCTGAACGCCACCTACTTCGACCAGACGTTCGAGAATTTCCAGCTGAACACCTTCCTCGGAACCGCCTTCGTGGTGGAATCCATCCCGGAACTGACCACCAGCGGCGTCGATGCCGACTTCCTGTGGTTCACCCCGGTTGAAGGCCTCAGCCTGTCGGCTGGCCTGACCTACACGGATGCCCAGTTCAGCAACTTCACTGCTGGTCAACTGGCTGCCGGTGCGAACTTCCCGCAACTGTCGCTGCTGCCGGGCTCGCCCCCGTCATTTGCGCCGGAGTGGTCGTTCACGAGCGGCTTCAACTTCGATCGCTCGATCGGCAACGGTCTGCGTCTGGGCCTGAGCATGCAGGCCAAATACACCTCGGAGTACAACACCGGCTCCGACAACCTGCCCGCCAAGATCCAGGACGACCTGACCCTGGTCAACGGCCGCGTCTCGCTCGGCACGGAAGATGATCGCTGGACCCTCGAACTCTGGGCCCAGAACCTGACCGAAGAAGAGTACGTTCAGGTCGTCTACAATGCCCCGCTGCAAGGCTCGGCATTCCAGCGGACGGTGCAGCCCAACGGCACCTTCTACAACCCGGCCCTCGACAGCCAGACCTACAACGCCTTCCTGGGCCAGCCCCGGACCTTCGGCGCGACGGTTCGCTTCAAATACTGATCGGCCTTCGGGTCGAGACGGCAGAACCGGCCGGGGGCAACCCCGGCCGGTTTTGTTTTGGGCGTTTCTGAACCCGGTTCACTCAGGGGCCGTCTGAAATCTGCTCGCCCAGGCAGACCCGGGGCCCGGACCTCGGGGATCGAGCGAGCGCCATTGTCCGATCCCTCGCACGCCCTCTGGCCCGGGGGAAAAGACCCGGGTCCTCGCGTGCGTCGGGACGAGCGGCGACGTGAACGGCGCTATTCCGCCGGAACCGTACCTGCAGCCGGGGCTGAAGCGGCGTCACGCGGCCCGTGGTGCTGACCGGCAAAGCGCTTGCTGAGGCGTCCCCGCGCCCAGCGACTGACGTCGTCCACGATGGTGAAGATGGCCGGGATGTACAGCAGGGACAGGAAGGTCGAGGAGATCAGGCCACCGACGACGGCGATGGCCATCGGCTGCCGGAACGCGACATCCGCACCCCAGCCGACGGCCACCGGCAGCATTCCGGCCCCCATGGCGAAGGTGGTCATAAGTATCGGCCGGGCCCGCTTGTGCGCCGCATCGATGATGGCGTCGTAGCGAGGCATTCCGTCCTGCTCGGCGATAATCACATAATCGACCAGAAGGATGGAGTTCTTGGCCGCGATCCCCATCAGCATCAGGATGCCGATCAGGGACGCAATCGAGAAGCTGGATCCGCCAAGCAGCAGCGCCACGAAGGCCCCGCCGATTGCCAGCGGCAGTGCCGCCATGATGGTGACCGGATAGGCAAAGCTTTTGAACAGCAGGACCAGAACGGCATACATCAGCATGATGCCCGTCAGAAAGGCGATGGAGAAGCCGGAGATCATCTCCTGGATAAACTCCTGATCGCCCGCCGCGACCTGGCGCACACCCTCCGGCAGGTTCTGGACAGACGGCAGGTCGAGGACAGCGGCAGAGGCCTCGCCAGAGCGAATGCCATTCAGCTCTGCGGTAATGGAGGCGATGCGTGACCGGTCCTGACGCAAGACCTGCGACGGGCCAGACCCGAACTCGACGTCGGCCACGGCGCTCAGGGGAATGGGTGTGCCATCGCCGTTGGGAACCCTCAGATTTTCGATCACGCTCAGGTCCGCGCGCGCCTCGGGGTTCAACAGGATCCGGATGGGAATCTGGCGGTCCCCGAGATTGTATTTGGCCAGCGCCTGATCGACGTCACCCAGTGTGGCGACACGCACCGCCTGGCTGATTGTCTGTGCGGTGACACCCATAAGGGCGGCCTGGTCCGGTCGTGGCGTGACCACGATCTCCGGACGGGCAATGGCGGCTGTGTTGATCACATTCGCCAGGCCCGGGACGGACCGCATCTCGGTCTCGACTGCGCGCGCTGCCGCAGCCAGGGTCGCCGGATCGTCACCGAGCAGCGCAAAGGTATAGGTCGTACCGTCGCTGGGGCCGCCGCCCTGCATTGCGACACCGGCACCGATGCGCGCACCGGCGACATCATCCCAGCTGTCGACCATTTCGCGGGCAAAGGCCTGCTGGCTCAGGTCCCGGCTCCCCTTGGATACGAGGTCGGCATAGACATTGGCCTGGTTGACGTCCTGCCCGCCGATCGACGCATAGACAGAAACGACCTCGGGCCGCTCGCGCAGATCGCGGGTCAGGCGCTGGACGATGGCGTCGGTCTCTCGCAGGGTCGACCCTGCCGGCGTTTCCACCGAGAATGCGGCGCGCGACTGGTCGCCCGATGGCTGGAATTCAAAAGGGACCAGGCGCCCGATCGCGCCCGTGCCGACGAACAGGGCAATGCCCATGCTGAAGACCTTCCACCGGTTGCCGAGGCACCAGCGCAGCATCTTCAGATAGTTATGCATCCACGAGGGATCGCGATCCTCATGCTTGTGATGGCGCAGCAGATAGGCCGCCATCAGCGGCGTCAGGGTTCGCGCCACGACCAGGGAGAAGGCCACGGACACGCAGGCGGCCAGGGCGAAGGCCTTGAAGAACTGACCGATGATGCCGGGCATGAAGCCGACCGGCGCAAACACGGCGATGATGGTCGCTGTCGTCGCCACCACGGCGAGGCCGATCTCGTCTGCGGCCTCCATCGAGGCGTCATAGGGGGACTTTCCATCCCGCATGTGCCGGACGATGTTCTCGATCTCGACGATCGCGTCGTCGACCAGGATGCCGATCGTCAGCGAAAGCGCCAGCAGGGTGACGACGTTGAGCGACTGGTTCAGGGGCTCCAGGATCATGAAGGTCGGGATCAGCGAAAGCGGCATGGCCGTCGCCGCGATCAGGGTCGCGCGCCAGTCGCGAAGGAAGATGAAGACGACCACGATGGCGAGCGCTGCACCGAGGCCAAGGGCCTCCAGAGACGCCAGATAGCTTTCCTCGATGTATTCGACGCTGGCCGTAACCTGTTTGATCTCGAGTTCCGGATGGGCCTCGTCCAGTTCGGCAACGCGTTCGCGTACCCGGTCGGCCACGGTGACCTCCGAGGCCTCGCGCGAGCGCAGGAAGCTGAAGGTCACGGCTTCCTGACCATTGAAGCGGGCAAGGGTGCGCGGTTCGGTCCAGCTGTCGGATACGGTCCCCAGCTGGTCCAGACGGATGGTCCGGCCCTCGGACAGGGGGATCAGGGTGGCGGCCAGCAGATCGACCGATCCGGCCTGTCCCACAGTGCGGATCGCGCGCTCCGAACCGCCGACCGTGATCCGGCCGCCGGGCAGGTTGTTGTTCACGGCCGTCAGGGCCTGGCTCACGCGGGCGGCGGTGACGCCATAGGCGTTCAGCCGGTCAGGATCGAGCTCCACCCGGATCTCCCGATCGACTCCGCCGGAGCGGTTGACCTCGCCCACGCCGGGGATGGCCAGAAGCTGGCGCGCGATCGTGTTGTCGACAAACCAGCTGAGCTGTTCAGGGCTCATGGCGCTCGAACGGACCACATAGGTAATCAGGGCGTCGCCCGTGATGTCGATGCGGGCGACCGTCGGTTCCTGCATGTCCTGAGGCAGGTCGGCACGAAGCTGGCTGACGGCATTGCGGGTGTCGTTGGTCGCGCGCTCGACGTCTGTTTCCAGCTCGAACTGGACCGTGGTGATCGAGACGCCATCCAGGATCTGCGACGTGATCTGGCGCACGCCCGACTGTCCGGCGAGCGAGTCCTCGATCAGTCGTGTGACCTGGGTCTCCATCTCGGAGGGCGACGCCCCCGGGCGGGCGGCCGTGACGGAGACCAGCGGGAAGGCGATATCGGGGTTGTTGTTGATCCGCATCCCCGTGAAGCCGACGACGCCGCCCAGGGTGAGCAGGACGAACAGCAGGATGATCGGGATCGGATTCTTGATCGCCCAGGACGAGATGTTGTTCATGACATCACTTCCGGGCCGGAGCGGTCGTAGTACCTGCGGCAGGGGCAGCGGCCACCGGTGCCGCGGCCTGGACCGTCACGCGGTCGCCTTCGTTCAGGAACCCGGCCCCCGAAACGACCACTCTGGCTCCCGGCTCTATGTTGCTGACGGACGTGCGCTGGTCGGTGCGACCGGCCACGGTCACGGGGGTAAAGCGGACGGTGTTGTCAGGCTGGAGCACGAAAACCCCCGCCCGGTTCTCGCGGTACAGGACCGCCGGAGTGGGGACGGCGACACCGGGCTGGGTTCCGGCGTCTATGGTGGCGCGGGCGAACATGCCGGGCCTAAGCCCGCTGCCGGCGGCAAGGGCGATGCGGGCAACGCCGAGACGGGTCTCGGTGTCGACCTCCGGCGTGACGATGCGGACACTGCCCGTCGTCGTTACGGACTGATCGGAGACGATTTCCGCCAGCATGCCCGACCGCAGCAGCGCCAGATCGGATTCCGGAACCTGGGCGTCCAGCTCGAGGCGGCCATCGCGCACCATGCGGAACAGTTCGGTCCCGGCGGCCACGATCTGGCCGCGCGTGACGTTGCGGCTGATGATCAGTCCGGAAACAGGTGCGCGGATGGTGGCCTGGGCCAGCTGGGTCTGGGCCTGTGAAAGCCCTGCACGGGCCTGGGCGACGCCCGCCTGGCTGCTGCGCTGGTTGGCCAGGGCCGTATCCAGCGAGGCCTGGCTCAGGAAGCCGCGTTCCTTCAATTCCTGGGATCGGGCCAGGGCCGCGTCGTCGCGGGCCGCATTGGCCTCGGCCGTCTGCAGCGCCGCCTGCTGCTGGCGAAGCTGGGCTGCGAGCAGCGCGGTGTTCAGCTGAACCAGAGGCTGGCCCTGCCGGACATAGGCACCCTCGTCGACCAGAACCGCCGTTGCGACAAGGCCGCCGGTCTCCGCCCCGACGGGCACCTCTTCCCAGGCCGAGACACTGCCGGAGGCCGAGATGACGCGCGGCAGGTCTGTCCGTGTCGCGGTCGCGACGGTCACGGTCTGGCTGGACGGTGCCAGGTCCTCCTTGGCCTCATCGCCCTTGCAGGCGACGAGCGCGGCAGAGACGGCGATGGCAAGGCTGAAGGCGCGGAGGGTGCTGGCTCGAACCACGGGAAGATTCCTTGAGGCGGCGGGAGCAATGCGCCCACGACCAGTGCGCGGGATCCCCCGCATGTCATCAGTCGTTGATTACCGCGTTCGGAGCCTGAGCTCAAACCCCGCAGTGCGCAATTACACCGAAGTAATCCGGACAGGAGAAACAGGCCGACATCATGCCGCTTTGGCGTTTCGAGGCCCGTCGTGCTAACCGCGCCCAACCATGACGACACCCCCTATCGAACGCATCCGAAACTTCTCCGTGGTCGCCCATATCGACCATGGCAAATCGACCCTGTCCGATCGCCTGATCCAGGTCACGGGCGGGCTGACCGCGCGCGAGATGAGCGCCCAGGTCCTTGATAACATGGACATCGAAAAGGAGCGGGGGATCACCATCAAGGCGCAGACCGTGCGCCTGAACTACAGGGCCAACGACGGGCTGGACTATGTCCTGAACCTGATGGACACCCCGGGCCATGTCGACTTCGCCTACGAGGTGTCGCGTTCACTGGCCGCGTGCGAGGGCTCGCTGCTGGTGGTCGATGCGTCGCAGGGGGTCGAGGCCCAGACCCTGGCCAATGTCTATCAGGCGATCGACAACAACCACGAGATCGTGCCGGTCCTGAACAAGATCGACCTGCCCGCCGCCGAACCCGACCGGGTGCGCCAGCAGATCGAGGACGTCATCGGCATCGACGCCTCGGACGCTGTCCTGTGCAGCGCCAAGTCCGGTATCGGCATCGAGGATGTGCTGGAAGCCATCGTCACCCGCCTGCCGGCTCCAAAGGGCGATCCCGCCGCCCCGCTGAAGGCCCTGCTGGTCGATGCCTGGTACGACCCCTACCTCGGAGTCGTCGTCCTGGTGCGCGTCTTCGACGGCACGCTGAAGGCCGGGATGCGCGTCAAGATGATGCAGAACGGCTCGACCCATCTGATCGACCGGGTCGGCGTCTTCCTGCCCAAGAACACCCCGGTCGAGAGCCTCGGCCCCGGCGAGGTCGGCTTCATCACCGCCCAGATCAAGGAAGTGGCCGACGCCGCCGTCGGCGACACCATCACCGACGAAAAACGGCCCACGACCGAGCCGCTCAAGGGGTTCAAGGACGTCCAGTCCGTGGTCTTCTGCGGCCTGTTCCCCGTCGACGCCGCCGATTTCGAGGACCTGCGCTCCGCCATCGGCCGGCTGCGCCTGAACGATGCCTCCTTCACCTTCGAGATGGAATCCAGCGCGGCGCTCGGCTTCGGCTTCCGCTGCGGCTTCCTCGGCCTGCTGCATCTGGAGATCATCCAGGAGCGCCTCAGCCGCGAGTTCAACCTCGACCTGATCGCGACCGCCCCGTCGGTGGTCTACAAGATCGGCCTGCGCGACGGGCGCGAGATCGACCTGCACAACCCGGCCGACCTGCCCGATGTGATGCAGATCGAGACCATCTCCGAGCCCTGGATCAAGGCCACCATCCTGACGCCCGACGAATACCTCGGCGGGGTGATCAAGCTCTGCCAGGACCGCCGCGGCTCCCAGATCGAACTGTCCTATGTCGGGTCACGGGCTCTGGTGGTCTATGAGCTGCCGCTGAACGAGGTGGTGTTCGACTTCTACGACCGGCTCAAGTCCATCTCGAAAGGCTATGCCAGCTTCGATTACGAACTGACCGACTACAAGGTCGGCGATCTGGTCAAGATGAGTATCCTCGTCAATGCCGAACCGGTCGACGCCCTGTCGATGCTGGTCCACCGGGCCCGTGCCGAGACGCGCGGACGGGGCATGGTCGAGAAGATGAAGGACCTGATCCCGCCCCATATGTTCGTCATCCCGATCCAGGCAGCCATCGGCGGCAAGATCATCGCTCGCGAGACCGTCCGTGCCCTGCGCAAGGACGTCACCAGCAAATGCTATGGCGGCGACGCCACCCGCAAAAAGAAGCTGCTGGAGAAGCAGAAGGCCGGCAAGAAGCGGATGCGCCAGTTCGGCAAGGTCGAGATCCCCCAGGAGGCCTTCATCGCCGCCCTCAAGATGGACGACGACTGAGGGGCGACCGGCGGCGTCTAGACGCTATTCGGCTATCAACTGGATAACTGTTTTTGCCTGAGGCTTTCGAACTCCACTGCCCCACGTGTTTGCGATGGTCTTCGATCGACTCATCTCGACGCAGATATCTTTCACGTTCGTTTCTCGAAGCATAAACGCTTGGAGCAACACGTCTGAGACTTGCGCAAACCGCATCGGTCCGGCCTTTAAAAGGTGGATCAAATGGGACTTTGCCATGAGCTTCTGTTCCGCGACTACTGTTTCAATCGAAGCCTCCTGAACATCGGCCTCAAAGTCTGAAAAAAGGCTAGCGCTGCCGGTCCGGTCCTCTCGCTTTCGTTCTTTGGCGATTGATCGATTTCTAGCGTGCTCTCGCAAAGCTACGTGTTCGATGTCACGAAACGCCTTCAGACCAGCACGATCTTTCGTTGCATAAGCCAAGAAAAAGTGAGGTCTATCGTCGGTGCTTTTGTCGATACGCGTTGAGACCACGTAATCGAACGAGCCCGCTTTTTGTAGAGTCGAGCGGAATAGGTTTTCTACCGCCAAACCAGGTTCCATTCCTGCTTCCAAGCGCGATTGCCAATCCGGCCCGCCAAGTATTGGGTCGAGCGAACTAATGATTTTTTCGTCTGGGTGGTTCAGGAAACGACTTACGAAAGCGTACATAAAGTTGATGAGCACCTCGCATTTCTCGCGCTGGAAAAGGGGCGCGATTTTCGAAAAGGGATATCCAGTCCAACCCGTAGGATCGATAAAAATCAACGGGAACGACTTGCCGATGAACGACTGAATTGACGGAACAGCGTCTTCAAATTTGCCGCGAAACGTTTCGATCTCGAACCCTTCTGTGGGCCGATGATGTGGTTGAACGGCCGTCTCCAGCTGCGCGTATGCTTCGGGGTCGTTCTCAGAGAAAAAGCATCTGATGCGTCGCTGATGTCCGGTTTGCTGCCTGATCTGTTCCTGAGCGTCTTTCAGGACGCTGATGGCAATCATGAAAGACGTATCGCCGTAGTCCTCTCGTTCGGCCTTCCAAGGCCCTGAAAAGCCATCGACATACGTAACGTCCCAATGCCGCAGTACCTTGAAGGCTAGAGCTTGAAGGTACTTTCGGAGGATGAAGTGCTTTGCTTGTGTCTGCTCACGACCAGCGTAAGTCTGTATATCAGCCGCCAACGAATCGCCTCTCAGTTGTCAGACTAAAGAGTTGCAGATTCCGGTAGTTCGTTCCACTCCTGACCGTGTAACGATCTGCCAGCGGCCTTTTTGTTTCGACCTCCCCACTGTTTAAAGAAGAAGGCCGTCCCGGCACCTCGGCAGCGAAGCTGGATCTCTTCAACCCATTCGGCATTCATTGGCCGAGCTCGCGGACCGGACTCACCTCCGATGATTGCCCAGTGAATATCTGTCAGATCGGCATTGGCCACTGAGCCGATCAGTGGCTCGAACGATACGAAGCGGATGATTGCCGGTGTCGCGCGCAGATCGTCCAGGCGAGAGAGAACTGCCGCATCTTCGACGCTCGTGCCCAGCCAAACGTGCGGCAACACCGGCAGATCAAGCGCAGTCAACACCTCGCGCATGCGCTCAGATCGCTTCGTGAGTATCTGATAGGTGTGCTGTGGCGTCTGTTCCATGACGCCCCAGACGCTTGCTATAAACTCGGCAGGTACGTCCACGTGGAAAAGGTCGGACATTGAGTTGACGAAGATTTTTCGCGGCTTCCGCCACTTCAGGGGGATGCCGAGCGATGCTTCATCCAGCCTTATCTTCCCGGACCAGACGTAGCGGTCACCGCTCTTGCGTGTGAGGCCTTCATATTTGGGAACACCCATCGCATCGAGTCGGGCTGCCATCCGCATTGCATAGCAATTTGTGCAGCCCGGCGTGATCACAGTGCATCCAGCCACCGGGTTCCAAGTCGCATCGGTCCATTCGATGGTTGTGTCGGCCATAGTGGATCCTATCACATTAGTCCTATGAGGCCGCTCTATGCATTAACCATGCCAAAGTAACATGTTCACGCTATGTTCTCATCGTTGGGTAGCAAATGCAAGGAGCAGTGATGCGAGGGGTGCGTAATGACAGGGGAATGGACGCGTGGGTCAAGGAGGTCGATCGTCTCATGAAGCGGGACTGGTGCATCGACACTGCGGACGCTGGCCTGAGCGAAGAGGACCTCTCCCGCTACTGGCGGAATGGCGAAGAGCCCGCCGCGTTCGTGGCTTGGTTCGCCGAGAAATATGACCTGATCCGCCATGAACCGTTTCGACTCAGAACGCGGCTCGCCAGTTCTCGGCCTCAAGCCTGACCGACGCTTCGAGCGGTGGCGGAAGCACAAAGAGCCGGGGCGTTACCGGCAGGGTGTGGAGACGATACAGGCGCCATGCATCCGCTCGCTCCTCGGAAACCTCGCGCTCTGTCCGGGTCAGGAAGAAGTCTGTGGTCGCTCCTCCGCGCGTGGCCTTGACCTCGATGAGCCGGTCTGAACCATCGGGTTCGAAGCTGCGGATATCGTAACCCGCGCCGTCACCATGCACGTCGGAGGTCCATTCGACCTTCGTTGCAAGGTCCATCCGATCGGCGGCAATCAAGCGCGCGATCTCATGGTTCAGGACGTGTTGCTCACCCAACCGGCCGAGGGCCCGATTGGCATTGTCGCGAGAGGCGGGATCGTATTTCCGGACCAGCCGAACGAGGCCTTCAGGGCGGGCCTTGCGAGGTGAGGCCGAGGGCGGCAGGTCGGTGGGAATGACAAAGCCGGAAGCAGGCGGCTTGTCGGCCAGAACACCAGCATAGCCAGTGCCGGCTTCTGAAAAGCCCGGGCTCAGGTGATGTGACTGTTGCGCCGTCGATGGAGCACTGGCCGAAAACTCCTGGCCGATGGTCCAAGCATCTGGATGGGTATCCAAAAAGCGTTCCAGCGCCGGGAAGAGTGCCCGCTGGTAATTGCTCATCGGTCGGTAGCCGCGAATGTGCGGCAAACCCAACTCGGCCAGAGCGGCCGAGACGTTCATGTGTTTGAACTCGATCGACTTGTGGCCACGACCGATATGTTGGTCGAGCGCCTTGGCGTGATGCGCCTTCACATACGGTTGGCCGGACAGTTCGGACACGAGCATGGCGAAGTAGTCGGCCACGATCAGGTCGTTCTCTTCAGCCGTCCAGTCAGTGCGGGGTTCGGGAGTGGAGGCCATACGAGACGGTGGCATGGGGCCGAGAGCGTGACCAGGCACGAAACGCGTCTGCTTCTTTGCCCTCCCCCCGCGCAGCGGCGGGGAGGGCAAAGAAGCAGACGCGTTTCGTGCCTGGTCACGCTCTCGGCC
>QBLX01000079.1:1900-11967 GCA_003241825.1 Alphaproteobacteria bacterium | reverse complement strand
CGGTAACGGCCCGGGCCGAGTTCCCGAACCCTGGCTATCGTATCCGGCCCGGCATGCTCGTGCGGGTCTCGGTCCAGCAGGGACAGCGTCAGACGCCCGCCGTACCGGAAGCGGCTGTCCAGTATGAAGGCGACGGTGCCTTCGTGTACCGCATTGCGGGCGGCGAGGGTGGCTCGACAGCCCAGCGGGTCGAGGTCGAGACCGGCGCAGTCGAGAATGGCTTCGTCGAGATCGTATCCGGTCTGCGGGCCGGTGAGCGGGTCGTGGGTTCCGGGTTGAACCGCATTCAGCCCAACTCGCCGGTGACCGTGGCCGGGACACCCCCCGCTGCTCCGGGCGCAGCCTCGCGGAGTGCCGCGCGATGATGATTTCGGACCTTTCGGTTCGCCGCCCGGTCTTCGCAGCCGTGGCGGCGATTGTGCTGTGCGTCGTGGGGCTGGCTGCCTTCTTCTTCACCCCGGTGCGTGAACTGCCCGATGTCGATCCGCCGACCGTGTCGGTCTCGACCAGCTATGCCGGCGCCTCGGCCGAAGTCATCGAAAGCCGGATCACCGAGCCGATCGAGCAGCAGCTGGCTGGCATCCAGGGCGTTGAACGGATCAATTCGACCAGCCGGGATGGCCGTTCGAACGTGACCGTGGAATTTGCTCTCGATCGCGATATCGACGTGGCCGCCAATGACGTGCGCGACCGGGTCTCGCGCGCTCAGGGATCCTTGCCGGACCAGGCCGATCCGCCCCAGATCGCCAAGGCCGACGCGGACTCCCAGCCCATCATGATCCTGTTCCTCCGGTCGGAAACGATGAACCGGCTGGAACTTACCGATTACGCTGATCGATATCTCGTGGATCAGATCGCGACCGTCCCGGGTGTGGCGACCGTCAACATCTATGGCGAGCAACGCTATGCGATGCGCGTCTGGCTGGATGCCGATGCGCTTGGGTCGCGAGGACTGACGGTCTCGGACGTCGAGTCCGCTCTCTCGAGCCAGAACGTGGAACTGCCGGCGGGGTCTCTGGAAGCGACGGCCAAGGACTATACGGTGCGGGTGGCGCGCAACTATGCCCGTGCCGAAGACTTCGCCAACCTGCCTATCGGAACATCCGGCTCGGCCTCCGTGGCCTCTGGCAGCGGGGCGGCGCTGGCCCCGAGCAGCACGGGGGCGACAGCCACCGGCGCGCTACAGCCCGTCGCCAGCTATGTGACACGTCTTGGCGATGTGGCCCGTGTGGTCGAAGCGCCCGAAGAAGACCGTCGCCTGTTCCGCGGCAATGGCCTCGACCAGATCGGTCTGGCCGTGACCCGCCAGTCCCAGGCCAATGATCTCGAGATCTCCAAGGGTGTCGAGGCCCTGATCGAGCGGGTTCGCCCCAGTCTGCCGCCCGGCACCGAGCTTGAAGTCGGATCGGACAACTCGGTCTTCACGTCCCACGCCATCGACGAGGTCTGGATCACCATCGGCATCTCGATGGCCCTCGTGGCCTTCGTCAACTACGTCTTTCTCGGCAGCCTGCGGGCGGCGATCATTCCCTCGATCGTGGCCCCGATCTGCCTGCTGGCGACCTTCATCGTGCTGGCTCCGCTTGGATTCTCTCTGAATCTGCTGACTCTTCTGGCGCTTGTGCTGGCCATCGGACTGGTGGTCGATGATGCAATCGTCGTGGTCGAGAACATCCAGCGAAGGCTGGATCATGGCGAGCCTCCGCTGGTGGCTGCCGAGCGCGGTACTCGGCAGGTCTATTTCGCGGTCATCGCCACGACCCTTGTTCTGCTGGCCGTTTTTGCGCCGCTGCTGTTCCTGCCGGGATATGTCGGCCGTCTGTTCGTCGAGCTGGCAGCCGCGATTGCGGCGGCGATCGCCTTCTCCGCCTTCCTTGCCCTGACCCTCACGCCGATGATGGCGTCCAAGATCCTGCGGCCGGCCGAGGGCGGCACCTGGATGGCCCGCAAGGTCGACGGGGCGATGGACAAGCTCAAGAACTCCTATGAAAACTCGCTGGGAGCCATGGTGGGCAAGCGCGCATCCGTGATCGCAGTTTCCCTCGTGGTGCTGGGTGTTGCTGGCGGGGCAGGGGCCATGTTCCTGACCCTGCCGAACGAACTTGTCCCCGGCGAAGATCGCGGTCGCGTTCAGGTGCGTGTGCAGGGACCCGAGGGGGCCGGTTTCGACTATACCCGCGACATCATGCTGGGCCTCGAGCCCATTCTGGCCGAGTATCGCGAGAGCGGAGAAGCGGCCAATTTCCTGATCTCCGCACCGGGTTTCGGCGGCAGTGGCTTCAACTCCGGGAATGCGGTGCTGAACCTGGCCGACTGGTCCAAGCGCGACCGGACCGCGGACGAGATCGCCCAGGAGCTGAACGGCAAGCTTCGCGGCCAGACGGATGCCCAGGTCAATGCGTCGACACCGGGTGCTTTCCAGCGGGGTGGAGGCAACTCCAACTCGATCGAGATGATCGTCACAGGATCTGAATATCCCGAGATCTATCAATGGCTGCAACCTGTGCTGGCTGCGGCCTTGCAGAACCCGGGCCTGTCGCGACCGCGCCTCAACTATGAGCCGAACTCGCCCCGTCTGCTGGTTGACGTGGATCCGCAGAAGGCCGCGGCGCTTGGCGTTTCCTCCCAGGAGATCGGGCGGACCCTGGAGACCATGTTCGGATCGCGTCGGGCCACCACCTATCTGCGCGGCGGTCAGGAGTACGACGTGATCCTGCAGACCGAGCGTGCCAACCGGACCAATGTCACGGATCTCGAAACCCTTTATGTGGGCGCGGGCACCGGGGCTCTTGTGCCCCTGTCATCTGTCGTCGAGACGACCCTGGCCGGGGATACACCCGACCGTCGTCGCCTTGATCGCCAGCGTGCCATCAGCATCAGCGCCGACCTGAACCCCGGGATGACGATTGCCGATGCTGTCATCTTCTTCAATGAACAGGTCGCACAGCAGCCGCAGGGCGTGGTCAATGTGCAGTTCGGCGGCGCTGCGCGTGATCAGCAAGAGGCAGGCAATGCTGTGGGCATCGCGTTCGTGTTCGCGCTTCTGCTGGTCTTCCTTGCACTTGCGGCCCAGTTCGAAAGCTGGATCACGCCTGCCGTGATCATGCTGACCGTCCCGCTGGCAGCTGCGGGTGGCTTGTTCGGACTGCTGATGGCGGGCTCCAGCCTCAACATCTACAGCCAGATCGGGCTGATCATCCTGATCGGGATTGCGGCCAAGAACGGCATCCTGATCGTCGAGTTTGCCAACCAGCTGCGTGACCAGGGCCGGTCGATCCGCGAGGCCATCATCGAAAGCTCGGCGCTGCGGCTGCGTCCGATCATCATGACGTCGATCGCCACTTCGTTCGGTGCCCTGCCGCTGGCGCTCTGGCAGGGAGCGGGCGCGGGCAGCCGTCAGACCATTGGCGTCGTGATCTTCACGGGCGCAATCTTTGCAACCACCCTGACCCTGTTCGTGGTGCCCGTGATCTACGGGGCGCTGGCACGCTTCACCCGATCGCCCGAGTATACCACCCGCAAGATCGAGGAATGGGAAGCGCAGGAAGTCACGGCCAACGATCGGGGTCTTGCAGCGGCGGAGTAACAACTGGACGCGTCCCCATCGCACCTGATAATCACTGTCAGGAAGAAGGCGGGTACCGATGTCAAACATCATCCAGTTGAGCGAGGCCCGGATCGGTGATCGCGGGACCATCACCCGTGTCGGCGGCTGTATCGACGACGAGCACAATGCCGAGCTCGAGCGCCGCCTCCTCGAGCTGGGATTTGTCGAGGGTGCCCGGGTGCATCTCATCCATGAGGGCATCATCCGGCGCGATCCGATTGCCCTCCGCGTCGACGACATGACGGTTGCCCTGCGGCGCCGGGAAGCTGCAAGCCTGACGATCGAGCTCGACTCACGTTTCGCGGAAGCTGCCGAGTAATGGACATGGTCGTTCGGCCGGTCCGGGTTGCGCTGGTCGGCAATCCAAACAGTGGCAAGACCGCGCTTTTCAATGCCCTGACCGGAGCCCACCAGAAGGTGGCCAACTACGCCGGCGTGACCGTCGAGCGGAAGGAGGGGGCGGTCCGTACGCCTTCCGGGGGAACCCTGTCCGTTCTCGACCTGCCGGGTACCTATTCGTTGCGTGCCCGCAGCCCGGATGAGGCCGTGACCCGGGATGCAGTGCTTGGCCGGCTTGCCGGTGAGTCGCCTCCGGATGTCGTGGTTTGCGTCGCTGACGCCACCAACCTGCGGCTCGTGCTGCGGCTGGCGCTGGAGTTGAAGGCTGTGGGGCGGCCGATGGTCATGGTCCTCAACATGTACGACATCGCCCAGCGTCAGGGGCTGAGGATCGATCTGGACAGACTGCGTGCCGAACTCGGCGTGCCGATCGTTACCACGGTGGCCACACGCAAGCGTGGTATCCAGGACCTGTTGACCGAGGTCGAGATGATCTCGATGGCCGGAACGGTCCTGCGGTCGACCGGAAGTGGCTGGCAAGAGCCGGATGCGACCGAAATCCGCGCGGCCCACAGGGATGCAGAGCGGATAATGCGCACCTGCGTGCGGCCACCGGAGCGACCGGACACCCTGACAGGCAGGATCGATGGCCTGCTGCTGCATCCGGTCGCCGGTTTGGTGATCCTGCTGGGCCTTCTGTTTGTGATGTTCCAGGCGGTTTTTGCCTGGGCTGCCCCCGCAATGGACGGCATCGATGCCGGGTTTTCCCTGCTCGGGAGCGTTGTCGCCGGCTTCATTCCGGATGGGCTGCTGCAGAGTCTCGTCGTTGACGGGATGATCGCGGGGGTGGGCAGTGTGATCATCTTCCTGCCGCAGATCGTGATCCTGTTCGCCTTCATCATCCTGCTGGAAGATTTCGGATACATGGCCCGCGCGGCCTTTCTGATGGACCGGATCATGGGCGGGGCCGGGCTGCACGGGCGAGCCTTCATTCCGCTGTTGTCCAGCTTTGCCTGCGCCATCCCGGGCATAATGGCTGCCAGGACGATCGACAGCCGTCGCGACCGGCTGACCACCATCATGGTGGCACCGCTGATGACCTGCTCCGCGCGGATACCGGTCTATACGCTGATCATCGCCGCCTTCATTCCGAACGAGACGGTCTGGGGTTTCGCCAGTCTGCAGGGGCTGGTGATGTTCGGGCTCTACGCGGCCGGTATCGTGAGTGCACTGACGGTGTCGTTTGTCATCCGCCGGGTATTCTGGCGCGGGCAGGTCGAGCCCTTCATGATGGAACTGCCCGCCTACAAACTGCCCGATGTGAAGTCCGTGCTGATGAACCTCTGGCTCCGGGCGAGGATCTTCCTGATGCGGGCCGGCAAGATCATCCTGCCGCTCATGATCCTTGTCTGGGTGGCGTCTACCTTCCCCTATCCGCCCGCCGGCGCGACCGGTCAGCCGATCGAATACAGCCTGGCCGGCATGATCGGACGCGCGCTCGAGCCGATCTTTGCTCCCATCGGCTTCAACTGGCAGATGGTCATCGCGCTCGTGCCCGGGATGGCCGCGCGCGAGGTGGCCGTAGCCGCGCTCGGCACGGTCTATGCCGTGGCTGGTACCGAGACAGCCATGTCGGGCCTGGGCGCTGTCCTGTCGGCCCAGTGGTCGCTTGCGACGGGCCTGGCCTTCCTCGCCTGGTACGTGTTCGCACCCCAGTGCGTCCCGACGCTGGCCGTGGTGAAGCGCGAAACCAACTCGTGGAAGTGGATGACGATCATGATCGTCTACATGTTTGGCCTGGCCTATGTGGGAGCCTTCGTGACCTATCGCGTGGCGCTGGCCCTTGGCGGTGGCAGCGTCGGCGGCTAAGGCCGGAGAATGCCTGATACCCTCGTGATCGCCATGCTGATGGGCCTGCTGGGTCTGATCATCGGCAGTTTCGTTGCGGCTGTGACCGTGCGGCTGCCGCGCGACGAGGACATCGTCATGGGCCGGTCACGCTGCATGAGTTGCGAGCGGCCGCTGGCGGTCTGGCACCTTGTGCCGGTGTTCAGCTGGTTGTTTCAGCGCGGGCGGTGCGGGTGGTGCGGGGCCCCGGTGTCGCCACGCTACATCCTGATCGAGCTGGCGGCGGGCGGGATCGGCGCATGGGCGGCACTGGCCGGATCGGACGCGGTCATGATCGGTGCCACAGCCTTGCTCGGATGGCAGTTGCTGCTGATCGCCATCATTGATGCCGAGAATTTCTGGCTGCCCGACATCCTGACCTGGCCACTGATGGCGACCGGACTGGGTACTGCGGCCCTGATCAGCGGGGGATGGCCGATCGATGCCGTCATCGGACTGGTCGCTGGCTTCGCCCTGCTGTGGGGCATGGCCTGGCTCTACAAGCGGGTACGGGGCCGCGACGGGCTGGGCGGCGGTGATCCCTTCCTGTTCGCAGGGGCAGGAGCCTGGGCGGGGTGGATGGGGCTGCCCAGCGTTCTTCTGTGGGCGTGCGCCGTCGGGTTCAGCCTGGTGCTGACGTTCATGATCACGCGCGGCAAGGTCAGCGGAACCGATCGGCTGCCGTTCGGGACCTTCCTCTGTGTGGGCATCTGGCTGACGTGGCTGTATGGGCCGCTGGGCGTCGGCTAGCGGCCGGTCACCAGTTTCACGACAATATGGGCGGTCGTGTCGATGATCGAGTCGGCGGGCGTATCACCCCGTCGCATCAGTTCGAATCCGGCCGCGACCGACTCCACCAGATTGGCGACTTCATAGGAGGTCAGCCGCGGGTCGAGCCCCTTCACGTGATAGCCCGTCGCATGGGCGGTCGCGATCTTGCGCTCGAACGCAAGGTGAACCCGGCGCAGGCGCTTGATGCGGGCCTCTGCAAAGCCGGGTTCCCCCTTGTCAGCCAGCATGTGCTCCACCCGCAGAACCGGCCCATGATCGCCCCAGAAGGCGAGAACGTCGACGACATAGGCCCGGGCTGCGACGAAGGCATGTTCCGCCGACCAGTCACCATCCAGGTGCCGGGACAGGGGCTGGAAATCCACTGCCGACGCCTCGCAGAGCGCGAGAATGGTTTCCTCCACCGTCTTGAAATAGGTGTAGAAATTGGACGGCGACAAGCCGGCTTCCTGCGCCACATCGGCGACCCGGATCTCGCCGAGATGCTTGCGGTCCAGCAGCCGTCGCGAAGCAGCGAGGATCGTCTTGCGCGTCCGGTCGCCCCGCGTGCCGATGCGGTGGCCGAGCTTGTTGGTCGAGGCTGTTGCGGGCATGGGGAGGCCGACGGGCTGACGTGAGACGTCAGGCTAGCGGCTGTGGCCTCTCTTGGGAACGCACGATTGCGGATTGGGGGAGGTGGTGCCGGCTGCAGGAATCGAACCCGCGACATCCAGTTTACAAAACTGGCGCTCTACCAACTGAGCTAAGCCGGCCTCCGGCGGAGGCTTATGACGACAGATCGGCGGAGGAGCAAGCGCTGCCTCCAACGATCCGTGATTGAATGTCACCCAGCCGCCCTGGCCTTTTTCGGTGCAGCCTTCTTCTTTGCCGCCGCCGGCTTTGCAGCGGCCTTGGCGGGAGCGGCCTTCTTGGCGGGTGCCTTCTTTGCCGCGACCTTTTTCTTGGGTGCAGCGCCTGCCTTGGCAGCCAGCAGCGGCAGGGCCTGCTCCATGGTCAGGTCTTCGGGAGCGGTTCCCTTGGGCAGGGTGGCGTTGATCTTGCCGGACTTCACATAGGGCCCGAAACGGCCCGCCATGACGTGAACCGGATCCCCCGTTTCCGGGTGGGCTCCGAGATCCTTGAGCGGTGCCGTCGCCTGACCGCGCCCGGCGAATTTGCCCGCCCGTTTTTCAGCCAGAAGGACGACAGCGCGGTTCAGACCGACCTCGAAGACCTCGTCGATGTCGGCGACATTGGCATAGGTCCCGGCGTGCAGGACGAACGGACCGTAACGACCGAGGCCGGCCGAAATCGGCTTGCCGTCTTCCGGATGCATCCCGACCTCACGCGGAAGGGCCAGCAGGCGCAGGGCATTCTCCAGCGTAAGGGAAGCGGGCGACCAGCCCTTGGGCAGGGATGAGCGTTTGGGCTTCTCGGCTTCGGGTGGCGTCGTCTCGACGTAGGGGCCGAAGCGACCGATCTTCAGATGCACGGGCTGGCCGGTCTGTGGATCAATGCCCAGTTCGCGGTCGGTGCCGGTCTCCGCCTCGTTGGCACCGGAACCAAAGCCGCGGGTGTAGCGGCATTCCGGGTAGTTGGAGCAGCCGATGAAGGACGACCGCATCTTGAAGCTGGCCTTCAGGTGCAGACGACCATTGCCACAGGCCGGGCAGAGGCGGGCGTCGGTACCGTCTTCCTTTGGCGGGAACAGGAAGGGCCCGATGGCTTCGTCCAGTTCGTCGATGACGCCCTGACGCTCCAGCATGACGGCCGGCGCGGGCTTGAGCTGGCCCCAGAAGTCCCGCAGCAGGGCTTTCCAGTCCATCTGGCCGGCCGAGACCTCGTCCAGCTGGTTCTCGAGCCCTGCCGTGAAATCATACTCGACCCACTGGCGGAAGAACTGCTCGAGGAAGGCGGTGACGAGGCGGCCGTTGTCCTCGGGGATGAACCGGTTCTTGTCCATCCGGACATATTCGCGGTCGCGCAGGGTGGTCAGGATGGAGGCGTAGGTGGAGGGGCGGCCGATGCCGAGCTCCTCGAGCTTCTTGACGAGGGTGGCCTCGGAGAAACGCGGGGGGGGCTCGGTGAAATGCTGGTCGGCGCGAACGGCTTCGACCTTGGCCTTTGCGCCTTCCTTCAGGGCGGGCAGGCGGGTGGAGTCGTCGTCATCCTCGCCCTCGGTCCCTTTCTGACGTTCGTCGCGGCCTTCCTCATAGACGGCAAGGAAGCCGTCGAAGGTCACGACCTGACCGGTTGCACGCAGGCCGGTCTGGCCATCCGGCGTCTCGATCTCGACGGTCGTGCGGTCCATGCGGGCCGACTCCATCTGGGAGGCGACCATGCGTTTCCAGATCAGCTCGTAGAGCCGCTGAAGGTCGGACTCCAGGCGCAGGCTATCCGGGTGACGGGCGATATTTGTGGGCCGGATGGCCTCGTGCGCTTCCTGGGCGTTCTTGGCCTTGGTCTTGTAGTAGCGGGCCTCGGAGGGAACGAAGGCGGGGCCGAAGCGGTCGGCGATGACCTCACGCGCCTGGGCAATGCCCTCGGGCGTCGTCTGGACGCCGTCGGTCCGCATATAGGTGATCAGGCCGCCGGTCTCGTCGACGCCCTCGTACAGTTTCTGGGCTGCGCGCATGGTGCGCTGGGCATCGAAGCCGAGCTTGCGCGAGGCTTCCTGCTGCAGTGTGGAGGTGGTGAAGGGCGGGGCAGGGCTGCGCCGCACCGGCTTCTTCTCGATCGAGCGGATGGTGAAATCGCCGCTCTGTATGGCGTCGCGCGCCGCGAAGGCCATGGTCTCGTTCGGGATGTCGAGGCGCTGAACCCGCTTGCCCGCGTGCCTGACCAGGCGAGTGGTGAAGGGGGGGCTGTCCGCGATCAGATCGGCCTCGACGGACCAGTATTCCTGGGGCCGGAAGCGTTCGATCTCCAGTTCGCGGTCAACGACGATACGAAGGGCGACAGATTGCACCCGGCCAGCGGAGCGGGCTCCGGGCAGTTTGCGCCAGAGGACCGGCGACAGGGTGAAGCCCACCAGATAGTCGAGTGCGCGTCGGGCCAGATAGGCCTCGACCAGTTCCATATCCAGCTGGCGGGGGGCGGCCATGGCCTCCAGCACCGCCGATTTCGTGATCGCGTTGAAGGTCACGCGCTCGACGTGGGTGTCCTTCAGGGCCTTCTTCTTGGTGAGAACTTCCAGCACATGCCAGGAAATGGCCTCGCCCTCACGGTCGGGGTCGGTCGCGAGAATGACGCGGTCGGCGCGTTTGGCAGCGGCTGCAATCTCCGACATCCGGGTCGATGCGCGGGCATCGATCTCCCACTCCATGGCGAAATCCTCGTCGGGTTTCACCGATCCGTCCTTTGAAGGGAGGTCGCGGATGTGGCCATACGAGGCGAGAACCTCGAAGTCCGGGCCGAGGTATTTGTTGATGGTCTTGGCCTTGGCCGGGCTCTCGACGATGACGAG
>QBLX01000079.1:319-1890 GCA_003241825.1 Alphaproteobacteria bacterium | reverse complement strand
GGTTCATGGATGCGCAGTCTGTGGGGAGGGGCGCAGAGCGTGGTGGGGGCAGCGCCTTAAGTCAATCGGGGTGGCTGTAACGCGACAATCGCGGACGATCGGGCCCGGAACTCAAGTCAGCAGTTCCGGAACGGATCGGGAACCGCTAGCGTGCGCGCAGTCCACAGGAGCGCCCCCATGACGATCGCAGCCTTGTTTCTCGCCGTGGTCCTTCAGCAGGCGGCACCGACCGTCAGCCCCGAAGCTGGGGATCCCGCAGCCGTCGAGGTCGGGGCCGTGATTGATCAGTTGCACGAAGCCGCCTCAAAGGCCGACGGCCCCGCCTACTTTGCCCTGTTCACCCCGGACGCCCGGTTCATCGGGACGGATGCGACCGAGCGCTGGAGCCTGAGCCAGTTCCGTGCCTATGCCGAACCCTATTTCGCGAGGGGGCAGGGCTGGACCTATCTGCCGAGGGATCGCGTCGTGACATTTGCCCCCGTTTCATGTCGCTGCGTGGCTGCGTTCGACGAGATCCTGGACAATGCCGCCTATGGCTCGGTGCGAGGGTCGGGCGTGCTGGTACGAACCGATGGCGGCTGGAAGATCGAGCAGTATGTCCTCAGCTATGCCATTCCCAACGATCTCGCGCGACCGGTGACGGCCCTGATCAAGGATCACGAAGCGACTGCGACACCGGCAGCGCCATCGACGGACCGCTGATGGACTTTCACGAAGAGGGTTTTGTCCTGTCGGCCCGGGCGCACGGGGACACGGGCGTGGTGGTCGACCTGCTGACGGAAACCCAGGGGCGGCGCGGGGCCTATGTCGCCGGCGGGGCGTCGCGGAAGATGAAGCCATTTCTGCAGGTGGGGTCACGGGTCATCGTCGACTATCGCGCGCGCAGTTCCGATCATCTGGGCTCGGCGCGCCTTGAGGCAGTCGGGGAGGGGCCATCGGCCCTGTTCGACGACGCCATGGCACTCACGGGTCTGGCAGCCGCGGCGGCCGTGGCTCAAGGCGCGCTGCCGGAACGCGAGCCCCATCCGGGTGCCTTTCTTGCGTTCGAGGCGATGATGGGGGCGTTTGCCATTCCCGACGTCTGGCCGGCGATCTTTGTCCGGTTCGAGGCCGGGTTGCTGGACGATCTCGGCTTCGGGCTGGACCTTTCACGCTGCGCGGCGACCGGGTCGATGGATGACCTTGTCTATGTGAGTCCACGCACGGGGCGGGCCGTGTCACGCGACGCGGGTGCCCCCTATGCCGACAAGATGCTGAAACTGCCGCCCTTCATGCTGGGCGCACAGGCAGGGCTGAGCGAAGGCGACGTCGGGGCCGGGCTGGACCTGACAGGGCATTTTCTCGAACAATTCGTCTTCCATCCCCAGAACCGGCCGCTGCCCGAGGCCCGGGTCTGGATGGTCGACCGCCTCCGGGAAGCCGGGCGACTCTAATCCTTTCCCCGTCGCAGCAAGCGGGACCGGATGACGCTAGACTGATCGATCAAACGAGCCGATTCGCACATCATGACCATCCTGACCCCTCCGCCTGAAGGCGGGCGCATCATCGACGAGCCGCTGGAGATCGCCCTT
>QBLX01000079.1:0-309 GCA_003241825.1 Alphaproteobacteria bacterium | reverse complement strand
GGCCTATGCGCTGTCGACGATCACCAACCGGGCGCTGCCGGACGTGCGCGACGGTTTCAAGCCCGTCCACCGGCGCATCCTTTACGCCATGCACCAGATGCGCCTGAACCCGCAGGCTGCGGCGCGCAAATGCGCCAAGGTCGTGGGGGAGGTCATGGGGGGCTATCATCCGCACGGGGATGCCTCGATCTATGACGCACTGGTCCGGCTGGCGCAGGATTTCGCACAGCGCTATCCGCTGGTCGACGGCCAGGGGAATTTCGGCAATATCGACGGCGATAACGCTGCCGCCATGCGCTACACCGAGGG
>QBLX01000078.1:3687-11981 GCA_003241825.1 Alphaproteobacteria bacterium | reverse complement strand
TCCCCGATGAACACGTCACCATCATTCTGGATGGAGATGAACACCGGCTTGGGCGGGTTGGTCTGGGGCGGGGCCACGGCGCGGGGCAATTTCACCACCACCGACACGGTAGCCAGAGGCGCGGCCACCATGAAGATAATGAGCAGGACCAGCATGATGTCCACGAACGGCGTGACGTTGATCTCGCTGTTCTGCTCGATGTGGTGTCTGCCGCCCCCGCCACTACCGAGTTTGGCTCCCATGGCGCTTAAGCTCCCTTGTCGAGCTGGCGCGAAATGGCGTTCATCAGTTCAGCACTGAAGCCGTCCGAACGGGTGCCATAGGCGGAGATGCGGGTGTTGAAGTAGTTGTAGAACACCACAGCCGGGATAGCGGCAAAGAGGCCGATACCGGTAGCGAGCAGGGCCTCGGCGATGCCTGGAGCAACGACGGCCAGGTTGGTCGTGTTGGATTCGGCGATCCCGATGAAGGAGTTCATGATGCCGTAAACCGTGCCGAACAGACCGACGAACGGGCTGATGGAGCCGGTCGATGCCTGGAACATCTGCCCAGCGGACAGACGACCGGTCATGCTGGACTGCACTGCAGACACAGCGGTCTGGGCGCGGAACAGGGCGGAGTCGCGATGCTCTCCGATGACATTCAAGCCGGACTGACGAGAAAGCTCGACTTCTTCGGTTGCCGCTGCGGCCATATCGGCCAGCGGGTTACCTTCGAACTCATCCGAAGCTGCAACCTTGCGCATGTCTGCGATGGTGCGGGCCTGACGGAAGTTCTCGAGGAAGGTATCGGTCTTCTTGTTCAGCGAACCAAGCTCGATGAGCTTGATGATCAGCAGCGTCCACGAGAAGATCGACGCCAGTATCAGGCCGATCATAACGACCTTAACGATCAGGCCCGAGTCCATGAACATCTTGATCGGAGTGAGGCTGCCACCCGAATGACCACCGGCTTCTTCACCAGCGACGTCTTCGACGGGGGCGGCTTCAGCGACGACCGGAGCGGTCGGCGTTGCAGCCGGCGTTGCGGCAGCCGTAGCAGCCGGGGCAGTTGCTGCGGCCGGGGCAGCAGCGTCCTGGGCCAGAGCAGGAGCACCGGCCATCAGCACGGCGGCACCAGCGAGGGCCAGAAGGAAGTTCTTGTTACGGTCGAGCATTGTGCGCCAGTTCCTGCTTTTCTTGGGCTGACTATGGAACCCTAGAGACAGGCCGCGACATGCGACCGCCCCTCCATGAAATTCGGTGTGTCCCGTCGCCTGGACCGTGTGGCCCAAACTCTGGAACGTCTAAGTCTCGCATCCGGTTGCCCGAAGGTCATCCCGGCGATCAGCGTGACGAACAACAAAGTTCCTCGGCACGCCGGACGCTAACCAAAGATGAAAGCGGTCAAGCTCCTTTGGCGAAGCGATCCCTGAGCGTCAAGTGAGAAGGGGCTCTTTTCGCAGCTTCTGCGGTCACAGATCGTGAATCCCCGCGCCTGCACGCGAAAACGTCAAATTGATGATGCCGGAAAGGTGGAAAATGCGGTTGGCGGCATGCATCTCGTCCGCTGGTGGGCGAGCGCCGAAAAAGATCGTATGGAATATGGTGCCTGGGGGCGGATTCGAACCACCGACACGCGGATTTTCAATCCGCTGCTCTACCAACTGAGCTACCCAGGCGCAGGCGTCGTAACGCGAGAGCGGGGTCTATAAGCGAGGCGATCCGGGGTGTCCAGCCGGGATTGCGTGACTTTGTCACTCCTCGATCGGCTCGTCATCCGTGGGCTCATCTGCCCGGACAGGGATGGCATAGCCTCCGGTGAACCAGCGGTTCAGGTCAACGTCGGCGCATCGCTTGGAACAAAAGGGGCGATAGGCCTCCACGCCGGGCTTGCGCTCACAGATGGGACAGATCGCCATGTCTCAGCCTTCCTCAATCATACCACGGCCGGCCTTGAGTGCCGGATCGACCTCGACGACGACCCTGGGGCCCAGCTGTTCGAACCACTTCGCCGCACGGGCAGCCTCGGCCGGTCCACTGCGCACGGTGTAGCGTGGCACAGCCGTATCCGACAAAAGCCGCTCCCTCACCCGGCGAACGAGGGCCAGGGCAGCGGTTTCCGGTCCATGGCGCTCATGATTCTCGAGCAGGCGCGCCTCGACCGGGCATTCGCGCCACGGGAGGGAAAGCTGCAGCACGCCGAACCGGTTCAGCGGTCCGTAGACGATCTCCGGGTCATCGCCGAAAGCCCCCCGGGCAGCGATCCCGATCGCCGCTGCGTCGTGGGCGGAGCCGACCAGATCGATCGCGACCAGTCCGCCCCAGCCCTTGAGCCGGATCAGCCGTGCCGCCTGCCGCAGCCCTTCCATGTTCGCCCGGTCCCGCCCCTTGCGTCCGGCCAAACCGACATGGTCGATATCGACTGCGATCATGGCCCGCGTGCTCTCGACGGACAGGTCCAGCCCGAGACTGTCCATCACCAGCCCGGTTCCCATGGCCTCCTCCGCAGCATCCTTGCCGGCGCGGATGGCCGCGAGACCCGTCTGAACGACGGCGCCGGGTGCCAGCATCGCCAGCCGGGCTGCCACGTCCGGGCCGGGCTCCAGCAGCCGTGGCTCACCCTCCCCGTCCCCCAGCCAGCGCAGCGTCGCTCCCTTGGTCCCGCGCGGCTCCGATACGACCACGACCTGCAGCTTCTGGCCGACCGTCAGCCTCTGGTCTTTCGGGAACGGCAGAAAGCCCGGCTCGGCCTGGCCGAGATCCACGAAGGCGGCCCCCAGACCGGGGTTGATTTCGACAATTCGCCCGATCGAGCGGCTGCCCAGACGGAGGACGACCGGATCGCTGTTTCTCTGGATCAGCAGTCGCTCGAACCGGCCGTCCCGTTCGATCACTCCGCGTGTTTCGCCGGGGGTGTCGTCCAGAAAGACCTCGAGCCTGCTCACGGCCTGCGCCAGCCGACCCCGGCCAGCAGGTTCGCCGTCTCGAACAGCGGCAAACCCATCACGGCGGGATGACTGCCAACGATTCTGATGACAAAGGCTCCCGCAGGGCCCTGGATGGCATATCCGCCCGCCTTGCCGCGCCAGTCACCGGTCGCAACATAGTCCCGGATCTCGCCCGGAGAGAGAACCTTGAAGGACACGCGGGTATCCACGACGCGGCTGATCAGCTGATCGTCCTTCGCCACCGCAATGCCGGTGAAGACGCGGTGATTGCGGCCGGACAACAACGTCAGGAACTCCGCGGCCTCCGCCGCATCGGCAGGCTTCTCGAGCAGGCGTCGCCCGACCGCCACCACCGTATCGGCAGCGAGAACGACAGCGCCCGGCGAACGTCCGGCCACGACCCCGGCCTTGGTCCGGGCCAGCCGGACGGCCAGACGCGAAGGCGTCTCGTCCCGGGTAGGGGTCTCGTCGATATCTGCGGGATCGATACGGTCGGGCACGATGCCCAGTTGCGCCAGCAATTCGATACGGCGCGGGCTGGCTGAAGCCAGCACAAGGTCCGGACGGCTCATGACGAGCCCTTCCTTACTTGAAGCGATAGGTGATGCGGCCCTTGGTCAGGTCATAGGGCGTCATTTCGACCAGCACCTTGTCCCCGGCCAGCACGCGGATGCGGTTCTTGCGCATCTTGCCTGCGGTATGGGCGATGATCTCGTGGTCGTTCCCCTCGAGCAGCACGCGGAATGTGGCATTGGGCAGCAATTCGCTGACCACGCCGGGAAACTCGAGCAGTTCTTCCTTAGCCATGCGGCCTCTCACGCCCCGTGAATACAAGTCCGGGCGCACGCCGGGCAAAGCGTGCGCTTTTCAAGAAGGCGCGCTCATGCACCAAATTCAGCCGCTAGTCGAGTTCTCCTCCCCGTCGCGGAGCGATGAGGAAGTGGCTTGGCGCTCCTTGTGCCGTGACGGAGGGGCTGTGTCCGCAGGCGCGGTCCACGAAGGACAGCGGACCTGGCCCGCCCAGCCCTTCACCACGATGCGCGCGGTCCTTCTCCCCATCGCCCTCCGGGCGACGGAAGGACAGCCACCTCAGCCGCGCCGGTAGAGGGCGCAGACCAGGGTGAAGAGCCGCCGGGCGGTCTCGTGATCGATCGCGACCTTGCCTTCGAGACGCGCCGTCAGCAGTTCGGCACCTTCGTTGTGCAGACCACGTCTCCCCATATCGACCGCCTCGATCTGGGTAGCCGAAGAACCCCGGAGCGCCTCGTAATAGCTGTCACAGATCAGCAGATAGTCCTTCAGCACCGTTTTCATCGGCGTCAGGGACAGGGCATAGGTCCGTGCGTAGTCCGCACCGGTCACGTCAAAAACCAGCCGGTTGTCCTGCAGTGACAGCTTGAGCCGGTATGGACCCGTCGTCGCCTCAGCAGGCTGGAAGCTGTTCTTTTCGACCAGATCGAAGATGGCGACGCGCCGCTCGTGCTCGATCTCGGCGGTCGCTGACGGCAGGGTCGCAGCATCCAGATCGACGGCCTCAAGCCTGTGCTCGGTCATGGGACGTCTTCCTGCGGAGTGGGTTCGTCGAGATGGGTGGGCGCAACGCGTGCTTCCCAGCGTTCCGAGAGGTCGGCGACCACGACATCCAGACACTCGACATCCACCCGCAGGTCGCCCCCGCCCGCAAACATCAGGATCGCCTTCCCGCCCGGCGCTTCCTCATCGATGAAATGAATGGCCAGCAATTCCAGCGCCGTATCCGGCAACCTTGGCAAGCCCCGACTCTTGACGGCAGAAACGTCGCCAAACTGCATGGCTGCGCGCACCCAGGTCCCGCCGCACTCCCAGCAGAACCGGCTCAACTGGATCGTCAGCGTCCGCGCCCGGCGCTCCCAGATGATGTCGGCGGGCCGCAGGATTGCGTCCTGCAGGGCCGCCGAGATGATCGCCAGATCCTCGCCATCCTCGGCCAGCAGGCGGAGGGGGGCATTCCCCGCCTTGACGGCCTCGTCGACGGCAGACGCCAGATCGGCGTCGGACAGGACGTCAGTGCTCGTCATGATGCCCGTGCTGCCTTTCTATCTGCGCGCCGCACGCCGAAAGCTTTTCTTCCAGCCGCTCGAACCCGCGATCCAGGTGATACACGCGTCCGACCGAGGTTTCACCCTGCGCGACCAGGCCTGCGATCACCAGGCTGACCGAGGCGCGCAGGTCCGTGGCCATGACCGGGGCTCCATGCAGGACCTCCACCCCGTTCACACGCGCCTCACCTGCATGCACGGATATGTCTGCACCCAAACGCGCCAGTTCCGGCGCATGCATGAACCGGTTCTCAAAGATGTTCTCGTGAACGATGCTGGTACCGTCGGCCGTCGTCATCAGCGCCATGAACTGGGCCTGCAGATCGGTCGCAAAGCCAGGATAGATCTCGGTCGCGATATCCGTCGCCTTCAGGCGGACGCCGGGATCGCGCTTGACGATCACGCCGTCATCGGTCGGCGTCACGTCCACGCCAGCCTCGATCATGCGGTCTGTCAGGGCGGTGATCAGGTCGGCCCGACCCTTCGTCAGACGGACCTCTCCCCCGGCCATGGCTGCGGCGACGGCATAGGACCCCATCTCGATCCGGTCGGGGATTACGGACCATTCTCCGCCGTTCAGCGAAGTGACGCCCTCGATCACCAGGGTGTCGGTATCGATGCCCTCGATGCGGGCACCCATCATGACCAGGCAGCGTGCCAGATCGCCGATCTCGGGCTCGCGTGCGGCCCGCCTCAGCACCGTCGTGCCCTGCGCCAGCGTCGCCGCCATAAGTGTGTGTTCGGTCGCGCCGACCGAAACGAACGGGAACTCGATCTCTGCGCCCCGCAGGCCTTTCGGGGCGGTTGCAGACACATAGCCCTCGTCCAGCTCGATCAGCGCCCCCAGACGCGTCAGCGCATCCAGATGCAGGTCAACGGGCCGCGCGCCGATGGTGCAGCCGCCGGGCAGGGAGACCTTGGCATGACCCGTGCGGGCCAACAGGGGGCCCAGAACGTTGAACGATGCCCGCATCTGACGGACCAGATCGTAGGGGGCAAAGGTCGATGTGATCTCCTGCGCTTCAAACAGCGTCTGCTGTTCGCCGCCATCGCCGCTTTCGGTGACCGCCACTCCGAACTGGCGCAGCAACTGCCCCAGGAATTTCGTGTCAGCGAGGCGTGGCATGTTCGTCAGCAGCAACGGCTGGTGGGTCAGAATCGATGCGGCCATCAGCTTGATGGCCGAGTTCTTGGCCCCGCTGACAGGGATTTCCCCATGCAGCGTCTGGCCACCGGTGACGACGATTCTGTCCATGATATCCTTCAGGCGCCGGGCGAAGGCCGGGCGGCTGGCTATCTAGCCCGGCAGGAGGCCTCGGCGAAAGTCCCCGCCCCCTTCCAGACCCATGACATTCAATTGCGGGGCTTGATCCGTACCGGTGCTGCCACCTTGCGACGCCGCAGATTGTCCCGCAGCGCAGACGCCAGCCGCAAGGCGCGATCCGCCTTGGCCACCTGTTCTGGCGTCCGGGGAGAAATGGCGGGGATATCAGGCGGGATATCGGGAGTCTGGGTCATGGAAACACTCAGCGCCGAGAAAGTTTTCCGATCAAGCCGCTGTTTTGGCTTTCCCCCAGCAATCGCTTTGGCTATAGGCCCGGTTCCTCAGATTTCGCCGCCGTAGCTCAGTGGTAGAGCGCATCCTTGGTAAGGCTGAGGTCGTGGGTTCGATTCCCCCCGGCGGCACCATCTGACGAGAAGGCCCGGTCACGAGACCGGGCCTTTTTCGTTTCAGTCTCGGGATCGGGAAAACCGTCGGGTCAGTCGGCGACGATCAGGGGCGCGCGATCGGCGTCGCCATCGCGGCTGCCGGAAGACTTGCTGTCCCGGATCAGGGGTGGCGAACCGAACGGGCGGCCCGGATAGACCACGCCCGGCGCGAAAACAGGCGCGCCAAACCCGTAGCCATAGCCCCGACCCGTCGATCCGAACCCGCCCGGACCAAATCCACCCGGGCCATATCCAAACCCGTACGGCCCGCCATAGCCGAACCCATAATCGTTTCTGGACTGGCTGTAGCTGAGGTTCAGGCGACCGGTCTCGCCGAGGGGCAGAGAGACAGACGCCGAATAGGCGCTGAAGTCGCCGGTGCCAATGGCGGCGCTGACCTCGCCATGAATCTTGCGATCATCGCGTTCAAGCCATGAGCCCGCGCCGTCGTCGTTGTAGGATTCGCTGGCGTCGGCCCGCTGGGCGATCCAGCGATCAATCTGCTCATCGGTGGACAGGCCGTGCGGTGTGATCGCTTGGGCCCCAGCCGCGGGCACCTCGGGCGCGACCGGAGCCTCGGCCCCGACAAGTACAGCACCCGTGCTGCCGACCGGCGCTGTCGTGACCACGCCCTCGGGATCGGACACCGCCAGCGTCGCCATGGCGACCAGAAGACTGTTCAGCATACGCCCTACTCCCTGCTTGCCATCAGCTTAGCGGATATTGCGTCAAAGATCAGGCCGTTCCATCGCCACGCAACAGGGGGTCGGGCAGACGCTCGCCCTCTGCCACGAATGTCAGGGCGATCGAGTTGATGCAGTATCGCAGGCGCGTTGGTGCCGGACCGTCCGGGAAGACGTGGCCCTGATGGCTGTCGCACCGGGCACAGCGGGTCTCGACCCGCACCATGCCATAGGCACGATCCTCGACCGCGCGGACGTGGGCTTCGTCGACCGGCCGGGTAAAACTGGGCCAGCCGGTGCCGCTTTCGAATTTGGTCGCCGTCCGGAACAGCGGCAGGCCGCACTCCCGGCAGCAGAAGACTCCGGCCCGCTTCTCGTCGAGGAGCGTCCCGCAAAAGGGTGCTTCCGTCCCATGTGCCAGCAGGACACGCTTTTCTTCAGACGACAGGTCCGCCTCGAGTGCGACACGCTGGGATTCGCTGGGTGGTGTCAGATCGTAGCCGGAAGCGGAACGAACGAGGTCGGGATAGGCCGTGTCTGTCATGGACAAGACATAGGAAGACCACGCGCAGGTGCCAACCCGGCCACTTGCCACAGCGGCGAGTGACCGGGTTGCAGGTCGCTGTGGCCGCTTACTGGAACAGGCCGCCGACCCAGGTGCGCACGGCGGCTTCGTCCGCCGGGTTCCCGGTGTAGGCCAGACCCTGTGCCGGGACATAAGGCTGGTTGGCCCGCGTGCGGGTGGTCCAGGCCTTGTGGCCATAGCTGAGGTCGGCATAATTCGACGGCAGGCGCAGCACGGTCGGCTCGATGAAGATCGAATCCGTGGCCGTGGTCGATCCCGCGATGCGGACGTTCGGCAGGCGGCTCAGCAGGTCCAGCGTATCCAGGCAA
>QBLX01000078.1:0-3677 GCA_003241825.1 Alphaproteobacteria bacterium | reverse complement strand
GGGGTTGGCAGCCCCGGTGTCGGCCACTGCCGGACGGCCCGGCATGGAGAACGACGTCTGGCCTGCTGCGATCGCCGTATCAAAGGCCGCGACGATGGCAGCCGTCTGTTCGATCACCGGACCGCTTTCCTGGACGAAGCGGGGATCGGCCTGCATCCGGCCCAGGGTGTCAGCGAACCACTGACGGTTGGCGGGCGTGGCGCGATAGGTCAGGGTTCCAGCGTCCGGCTGGCGGCTGACCGTAAACTCGGGCGTCCAGATACGGTTGGCGAGGCCATAGCCGCGCGCGGTGGAATTGACAGAGGCACCATTGGCTCCGCGCAGATCGATCACGGCACCCTGCGGGCCCCGGATCGCCGCGACCTGGCTTTCGACCTGACCGAAGAAGGCATCCCAGCCTGCATTGTCGGCCATCGAATGCATATGGATCCACGGACGGCCATTGACCTGTTCAACAGCGAGGTCCGTCGTCGGAACAAAGATCGTCGCGCGATAGGCCGCTTCCATGCCCGCGGCATCACCCACCTGGTTTGTCAGGCGGAAGTCACGATCGCGACGCCCCACGGTGAATTTGCAGGTGGCCGGTGTACCGCCTCCGAAGGGATTGTTGCGGTTCCAGGTCAGGTAAGGCGCCGACTGGACACGCCCCGCCTCCGTCGTCAGGTCGCCTTCCCAGCCCGCAAGCCGGCGGGTCACCATCTCGGCCACAGGCACGGCATCGCATTCCTTCAGCACGGCCCCCAGTGGCGGCAGACCGCGCACCCCCGGCTCGACATAGGACACCACATACTGACCGTTCTTCCAGGCCGTCGAGAAACCTGCCCAGCCGATGCCGAACCAGGCCGGTTGTGGCTGAAAGGTGGGCTGGATGGTGATGTTGGCGTCGCGGAAACCCCGCGCATAGTAGCGCATGAGGTAGGCATGGCTGTCGCCGCTGTTCACGCGTGCGGCCTTCTCGCGGGCATCGGCGAGGCCGCTGTCCAGCCAGGCACGGAACGCCTCGCTGGCGGGTCCGGGCACCACGACGGCGGGATGATTGTCACGCAGCGCCGCATGGGCTGCGGTCAGATCCTGCTCGGCCAGTTGCCGGAAATTCTGGGCCGAGGCGGGTCCCGAAAGACCCAGCAGCAGGGCAGCGGCGGAAACAGCAGTCAGAACGCGCGTCATCTGGGGAGCTCCGGTCGTCAGAAAAGATGAGAGGCGGGTGTTAAAGCCGATCCGCACCCCGATTGCCAACCCAGAACGACACGATAGCGAACCCGGTTTACTCGACCGCCCGCCTTCCCTAATCCAGTCCCGGAATAGGACCAGGCCAAGATGTTCGCTAAGATACTGATTGCAAATCGCGGCGAGATCGCCGTTCGCATCATCAAGACCGCCCGACGCATGGGGATCCGGACGGCACTGGTACATTCTGACGCCGATACAGGCTCGCTGGCCTGTGAAATGGCGGACGAAACGATCCATATCGGTCCTTCGCCCGCGGCCCAGTCCTATCTGATTCAGGACAAGATCGTGGAGGCGGTGCGTCAGTCAGGCGCAGAGGCCGTCCACCCGGGCTTCGGATTCCTGTCGGAGAACCCGGTCTTCGCGCGCCGGCTAGAGGCGGAAGGGATCACCTTCATCGGTCCCAATCCTCATGCCATCGAGGCGATGGGCGACAAGATCACGTCCAAGAAGTTCGCGGCCCAGGCCGGGGTCTCGACCGTCCCCGGTTACATGGGCCTGATCGAGTCCGACGAACACGCCATCCAGATCGCCAACGAGATCGGCTATCCGGTGATGATCAAGGCCTCTGCGGGCGGCGGCGGCAAGGGCATCCGCGTCGCCCACTCCGACGACGACATGGCCGAGGGCTTTTCCGCCGTGAAGGCAGAGGCGCTGACCGCCTTCGGCGATGACAGGGTCTTCCTCGAGAAATTCATCATCGACCCTCGCCATATCGAGATCCAGGTCCTCGGCGACAAGCACGGCAATATCGTCAGCCTGTTCGACCGCGAGTGCTCGATCCAGCGCCGGAACCAGAAGGTCATCGAGGAGGCGCCCTCCCCCCTGCTGGACGACGCCACCCGCAAGGCCATGTCGGAGCAGGCGATCGCCCTCTCGCGCGCCGTGAACTACGACTCAGCCGGCACGGTGGAATTCGTCGCGGGTCAGGACCGCAGCTTCTTCTTCCTCGAGATGAACACCCGGCTCCAGGTCGAACATCCGGTTACGGAACTGATCACCGGCGTCGACCTGGTCGAACAGATGATTCGCTCTGCGGCCGGCGAGCCCCTGCCCTTCACCCAGGACCAGCTGGGCATCAATGGCTGGGCCATCGAGAGCCGGATCTATGCGGAGGACCCCTATCGCGGCTTCCTCCCGTCCATCGGCCGACTGGTCCGCTACGACCAGCCAGAAGAGGGTCAGCAGGACGGCTATGTCGTGCGCAACGATTCCGGCGTCCGCGAAGGCGACGAGATCTCGATGTTCTACGATCCCATGATCGCCAAGCTGAACACCTGGGCCCCGACGCGTATCGCCGCCATCGACGGCATGAAGCGCGCGCTCGAGGACACCCACCTGCAGGGTGTCGGCCACAATGTGCCCTTCCTCGCAGCGGTGATGGACCAGGAGCGCTTCCGGTCCGGTCAGTTGTCGACCAGCTATATCAAGGACGAGTTCCCCGACGGCTTTCAGGGTGCTGCCCCGGACCGTCGTCGCATGGACATCCTGATCGCGACCGCCGCCGCCATGAACGAGATCCTGACCGAACAGTCCGGTGACCCTTCGGATCGCACGGACTGGATCGTGCTCATCGACCGCGAGGCACACGGTGTGTCGCTGGGATACGACGACGAAGAAGCCCTCATGCTGGATCTCGCGGGCGAGGACCGGGCTCTGCGGCTATCCGAGATCGACTGGCGGCCGGGTCTGGCCCAGTTTCGCGGCCTGCTTGACGATGCCCCGTTTACCGCAGAGGTCGCTCGCATCGCCGACGGCTTCGCCATCCGCACCGGGGCCGTAAAGGCCCGCGTCCGTGTCCTGTCGCCGCGCATGGCCGAGCTTTTTGCCCGCCTGCCGGAAAAGGCCGCCGCCGACACCTCGAAACTGATCCAGTCCCCCATGCCTGGCCTGGTCGTCTCGATCGCCGTCGAGGTTGGTCAGGAGGTCAAGGCCGGCGAAACCGTCGCCGTCATCGAGGCCATGAAGATGCAGAACATCCTCCGTGCCGACCGCGACGGGGTGGTCAAGAACGTCGGGGCCAGGGCCGGCGACCCGGTGGCGGCCGACGACGTCCTGGTGGAATTCGCCTGACCGACGACATCTGACAGTATCCTCGCCGGTTCTGTCAGGAACCAGTCAGGTTGAAAGTGCAGATTGCCGTTCACAGAACGGAAGTTTTCCATGTCAGCCGCCTGCCCGGTGCGAAGGACGCCACGCCTCCGGCCCGTCTCGCTGTGCCCCTGGCGATCGCGATTGTAGCCGATTTTGCCTTTGCAGCAGCGCGGGTCGACTCCGGTGCCTTCCAGCCGGGCTCGCGAGATGAGACCGGGAACCGCGAAGGGGCCGGCCCAGCCCTCGCGACAGTGGATGCGGAAGGCGACGACAAGAGCGGCCGCGGTCGCAATCGCGGACGGGACGGCGACCGGGACTGCGACCGGTCGCGCGAGGATCGCCGGGACCGAGAGGAC
>QBLX01000077.1:10612-12298 GCA_003241825.1 Alphaproteobacteria bacterium | reverse complement strand
TCTCGTAGGCCGTCATGCCCTCTTCGCGCTGGGGGACGGCGTCCATGTTCAGTTCGATGCCAACGCCGCCCTTGCCCGCCATTTCGACGGATGAGGAGGTCAGGCCGGCTGCGCCCATGTCCTGGATCGCTGCGACCGCTCCGGAAGCCATCAGCTCCAACGTCGCCTCGATCAGAAGCTTTTCGGCAAAGGGGTCGCCAACCTGGACTGTCGGGCGCTTGCTGTCCGATTCATCATCGAACTCGGCCGAGGACATGGTCGCCCCGTGGATGCCGTCGCGACCGGTCTTGGACCCGAAATAGACCACCGACATACCCGCGCCGGGGGCGGCGGAATAGAAGATACTATCGGCCCTCGCCAAGCCCACGCACATGGCATTGACGAGTATGTTGCCGTTGTAGCCGGAGTGGAAATTCGTTTCGCCCGCGACGGTCGGTACGCCGACGCAGTTGCCATAGCCGCCGATGCCGCTGACGACGCCCTTGACGAGGCGGCGGGTCTTTTCATGGCCGATGTCTCCGAAGCGCAGGGCGTTCAGCAGGGCGACGGGACGAGCCCCCATGGTGAAGACATCGCGCATGATGCCGCCAACGCCTGTGGCCGCACCCTGGTAGGGCTCGATGTAGGAGGGGTGGTTGTGGGACTCCATCTTGAAGATGCAGGCGTCCCCGTCGTCAATATCGATGACGCCGGCATTTTCGCCCGGCCCGCAGATCACGCGCGGTCCGGTGGTCGGGAATTTCCCGAGGTGAATCTTTGAAGACTTGTAGGAGCAGTGCTCCGACCACATCACCGAGAAGACGCCCAGTTCGACGTGGTTGGGTTCGCGCCCGAGACGGTCCAGCACGACCTGGTACTCGGCAGGGGCCAGGCCATACTCGGTGGCCAGTTCGGCGGTAGTCTTCTTCGCGTCGCTCATGGTCCGCGCTTCTAGCGGTGAACCAGACCGATGTCAGTCCCTGACGGACGCAAGATCAGACCCGCGCGCGCTCCACACCCGGCTTGACCCGGAATACGAGGACGATCGAAACGATCAGCAGCAGGACGGCCTCAAAGGCCGTGACATAGGCCAGGACCGGATTTCGGGTCTGCTCTGCAACAAAGACACCGCCGAGACCCCAGACGATAGGAAGTGAGAAGGCCAGAAGCCGCGTGCGCCAGGTGACCAGCACGCCGATCAGGACGACGATCATGACCGCTGCCAGGGCCCAGGCCGTGGGTGAGAGGAAGGTCGGGAGGTCGCCGTTTCCGGTTGCGACGGTCACGATGTTCACTGGTGTGGCGATGGTCAGCCATCCCGCCAGCATTGCCAGAGGCCAGGCGACGAGCCAGCGATCGCGATCACCCCGTGGAAGTGACCGGATCAGTGCGCCGTGCCGGAGCAGGGGGACCAGCAAGGCCACCAGCGCGGTCGTGATGATGACGATGGTCGCGACCTCCTGGTCAAAGGCGGCCGCGAAATTCCACAGGCCGATGAACAGCAGGGCCACGATCGACGGCAGGGCGAAGCGACGGATCATGTCGCTCTCGCCTGTGGCCGGCAGGACCTGACGGATCGCATAGGCCGACAGCCACAGGTAAATCACGCCCCAGATCGCGAAGGCGAAGCCGACGACCCTGAGCGTCGCGTCGCTGTCAGCGGCGAATTCGGCGGGGGTCTGGCCGAAACCGCCCATCTGCTGAACC
>QBLX01000077.1:5883-10602 GCA_003241825.1 Alphaproteobacteria bacterium | reverse complement strand
CGGCAGCGATGGAAAACACAGTCGCAGCCAGTACGACGAGGCGACGGGTCTGCTGCGAGCCCGTCGGGCGAACGATCGATGACATCTTGGCTCCTTGGCCGATGGGGCGTGGCCAGCTTCAGCATTGAGCTGCACCATACGCGCGACAAGGTCAAAAGGTTCAGCCAACGGCTGGCACGGATCAATCAGGCGCAACCGTTACCGTACTGGTGCGCTTCACTTGGGTAAACAGGAGGCGATCATGACCGATCCCAAAGTCCATTTCGAAACCGACGAAGTTTCTGCAACGCGCGGCCGGGAGCAGGGGCTGGGTGTTGGAGCCCGGGAACTGGCGGCCCAGCGCGACGCGGGCGACGTCCAGTCTCGCGACGACGAGAATGTCCACGTCGAAGTCATCGAGGACGACGAGGCTCTTCCCGAGGCTGACGACACCTGATCCCCGCTTGACGCGGACCTTTCCTGTCGCTTCGATCGAACGATGGAATCTGGTGGCTATGGGGAACTGCACGGCCTGATCGCCCGGGGTGATGCGCTGATGGCGGCTGGCGATGGAAGGGCAGCAACCGGCCTTCTATCGCCAGGCCCTGCAGATCGCCCGTGATCTGGGCAGGTCTCGCAAGACCTGGTCGAGCCGCTCAAACGGGCCAACAGTGTCATTCAGGCCCAGACCGCCGCCTATGAAGCGCCCCTTCAGGGCGGACTGGTTGCAGCCGGATACGACCCGGCACATTCGAGCCCACGATTTTCGCTGTCGCTTGACCTGATGGCCGGTCGCAAGCGGCCCTATTTCCAGGAGCCGCGCTTCTATCTGTTTCCGGGCCTGCCGCAGATCGAGTATGCGGCGCGGCGGGACCAGCCGTGGCTCGATGCTGTGGAGGCCGCTGCGCCTGCGATCAGGGCCGAGCTGCAGGCGCTGCTGGCCGAGCCCGATCTGTTCCGGCCGTATGTCGAGTCGCGCGAGGATCGCCCCAATGGCGACCAGGCCGGGATGCTCGACAATCCCGACTGGAGCGCCATCTTCCTTTGGAAGGACGGGATCGAACAGCCGGAGATCGCGGCGCGGTGTCCGGCGACGTTACAGGCGCTGGCCTTAGTTCCCCTGTGCAGGATCCCGGGCCGCACGCCGTCGATCCTGTTCTCGAAACTGGCGGCCGGGGCGAGAATTCCACCTCATAACGGCATGATCAACACGCGGCTGATCTGTCATCTGCCACTGATTACGCCACCGGGCTGCCGCCTGAGAGTGGGCAACTCGGTTCGGGAATGGCAGGACGGCGTGGCCTGGGCCTTTGATGACACGATCGAGCACGAAGCGCGCAATGACAGTGATCAGGACCGCGTCATCCTGATCTTCGATGTCTGGAAAGACGAGATCACGCCGGAAGAGCGAAGCCTGATCACCGCAATGTTCGGGGCGATAGACGCCTATGCGCCGAGCCAGGCCTGGGGGGTCTAGGCGGCGGCGTAGATGCTGCGGAACAGGGTGGCCCCGTCCGCAGATCCCAGCTCGGCCTCGAAGGCCCGGTCCGGGTGAGGCATCATTCCCAGCACATTGCCGCGCGCATTCTGGAGGCCGGCGATATCGGCTGCCGATCCATTGGGATTGTCGACATAACGGAACACGACCTGGCCCTCGCCTTCGATACGGGCCAGGTCCTCGGGCTCGGCGAAGTAGTTCCCGTCGCCATTGCCCTGGGTCATGATGACTTCGCGCTGGTCCTGATATCCGGCCGTGAACCGGGTCCGGGCGTTGGCGACGGTCAGGCTGATCGGCTTGCACACATATTTGAGCCCGGCATTGCGCAACAGGGCACCGGGCAGCATCCCTGCCTCGCAAAGGATCTGAAAGCCGTTGCAGATGCCAAGGACGGCGACGCCCGCGTCAGCCGCCTGTTTGACGGCCTGCATCACCGGCGACTGAGCCGCCATGGCTCCGCATCGCAGGTAGTCGCCGTATGAAAATCCGCCGGGGAGGACGATCAAGTCCAGGCCGTCCGGCAGGCTGGTTTCCTGATGCCAGACCATCTGCACGGGCTCGCCCGTGGAGCGTTCGATCGCGACCTTGCAGTCGCGGTCGCAGTTGGAACCCGGGAAGACGATGACGGCTGCGCTCATGGGGCGGGCCTCTAGCAGGGTTCGCGAGGGCTGTCAGCGTTAGCCAGCTTGGAACGTATCAGGGCAGATCGCAAAGCACCGAAACCTCAGGCAACCTCTACGCGGTAGCTCTCGATGACGGTGTTGGCGAGAAGCTGCTCGCACATCTTTTTGGCCTCGCCAGCCGGATCGCCTTCTCCGTCGAAGTCGAATTCGATCAGCTTGCCGACGCGGGCATCCGAGACGCCGGTCCAGCCGAGGCCCTGCAGCGCGCCCTCTACGGCCTTGCCCTGGACGTCCAGAACGCCGGGCTTGAGAAAGACGTGAACCTTGACCCTGGCCATCAGTGCAATCCCCCCTGAATCACGGTCGGCATGTCCTTCATGATGCCGAGACGCCGCGCCACTTCGGCATAGCTCTCGATGACATTGCCCAGATCACGCCGGAACCGGTCCTTGTCCATCTTCTCGCCCGTGGTCGTGTCCCACAGGCGGCAGGAGTCGGGGCTGATCTCGTCGGCGAGGATGACCCGCGAAAAATCGTTTTCCCACACCCTGCCGAACTCGATCTTGAAGTCGACAAGGGTGATGCCGACCGCACCGAACATGCCGCACAGATAGTCGTTGACCCGCTGTGTCGTGGCCAGGATGTCGTCAAGCTCGGGTCCCGAGGCCCAGTTGAAGGCCGTTATATGCTCTTCGGTCACCATCGGGTCGTTGAGCTCGTCCTTCTTGTAATAGAATTCGATGATCGAGCGGGGCAGGGGCGTGCCCTCTTCCTGGCCAAGGCGTGTCGCCAGCGATCCGGCGATCACATTGCGGCAGACGACCTCGAGCGGGATGATCTCGACTTCGCGGATCAGTTGCTCGCGCAGGTTCAGCCGCTTGATGAAATGGTTGGCCACGCCGATGCCGTTCAGGCGGCTCATGACGAATTCGCTGATGCGATTGTTGATGACGCCCTTGCCCTCGAGCTGGGCCTTCTTTTCGCCGTTGAAGGCGGTGGCATCATCCTTGAAGTACTGGATCAAGGTGCCGGGCTCGGGGCCCTCGTAAAGGATCTTGGCCTTGCCTTCGTAGATTTTCTTGCGCTTGGTATTCATGGTCGGTCCCTGACGGGAAAAGGTAAGAGCCTGCCCAGAAACAAAAAAGCGCTCCCGGAGAGGTTCTCTGGGCGGCGCGGTCCGGCATCGGGCTGGCGGAAACGTTTGTCGGGCAAAGCCATAGCGGAACCCGGCCTGTGACACAAACGCCAGCACGCCCGGAACCCCGTCCGCCGGGCACCAATGTCGGTTGCGTTGGTCCGTGGGCGGGCTATAGACGGCGATTGCGAGGCCATGATTTCGGCCCGCGTCTGGAGCGTAAGATCCGCGATGACCACCTTCGACGATCGGGAAAAGGGCTTCGAATCCAAGTTCGCCCTCGATCAGCAGCAAGAATTCACGGCCATGGCGCGCCGGAACAAGCTCCTGGGCTTGTGGGCAGCCGACAAGATGGGTCTCTCGCCAGACTCAGCCGAGGATTACGCGCGCGCCGTCGTCCGGTCGGATTTTGAGCAGCCGGGCGAAGAAGATGTGTTCCGCAAGATTGCCGGTGACTTCAAGGGCTCGGGCCTGAGTGTCTCCGAAGGCGAAATCCGTTCGAAGATGGATGAATTCGCATCCATGTCGCGGGACCAGGTCCGCGCAGGGGAGTAGGCCTTCAGGACGGAGCCGCGTCTTGCGGCCCCGTCCCGTTTCGATCACGTCGTGATCAGTGGCCGGGCGTCAACACGCCGTCGATGACGTGGACGACTCCGTTCGACGCATTGATGTCAGTCGCCGTGATCCAGAACGACTCCCCCGTGCTGTCGATCAGTCTGAGACGACCTCGACCGGCGGCTTCGGCCCGCAGAGTTCCGCCCTGGACCGTTTTCAGGGTCGCCTGACCTCCGCCGACACGAACCGCTGTCGAAAGATCCGCTGCGCTGACCCGTCCTGCCACGACATGATAGGTCAGGATCCGTTGCAACTGGCGGCGCTGGCCCGGCTGCACCAGCCGATCAACGGTTCCGGCGGGCAGGGCGTCGAAAGCCGAGTTCGTCGGAGCGAAGACGGTGAAGGGGCCCTCTCCAGACAGTGTGTCGACCAGACGCGCGGCCTGAACCGCCGCGACGAGGGTCGAGAAGTCCGGATTACCGGCGGCAACACCGACGATGGTGGAGGCGGACACGGCCGCCTGGCGTGCCGGGGCATTTCGCGTCCGCTCGTGGGCGGAGGCAGGCAGGACAGTCGTGGCGGTCAGGGCCAGGACCGTGAGGGCAGGCACGAGCAGGGCGAGGCGTCGGGTCATCAGTAGCTCCTGTCAAAGGCCGCCTCGGATGGAAGGCTTGGGCGGTCCGGTCAGAGCTACGCAAGGCGGACGAGATGGATGGGCCTGTCCGGATTAAGAAATATCCATATCCAGGAGCGGCATTCTCCGACCGGTCAGGGCTCCCTGGCCTGGACTGCGAGCGCCGGAAAGTCACTGAACACCGCATCGACGCCATAGGCAAAGAAGCGCTTCAGCATGGCCGTAAGGTCCCCGTGCGCTGCCGGATCGGTCCCCCGCCGGTCGTCCTGGGGCAGGAAGATGTTCTCGGCCCGGA
>QBLX01000077.1:3547-5873 GCA_003241825.1 Alphaproteobacteria bacterium | reverse complement strand
GAAGGTCCAGACGATGACGTTGAGGCCATGGGCTCGGGCATCATCGATCAGGGTGGTGGCAGGCAGGACGGCCCCCGCTGCATCCCGGGGCTCGATCATGGTCGTTTCGATGCCGATCGCCGTGGCATAGGTCGCGATCTGGGCCAGACCTTCGGGGGTCGCCATGGCGGCATAGGAGATGTCGGGCTGATCGGCCGGGCCACCCGCCGGGGCCATCAGCTGGATCCTCGGAATGTCGATCTCCTGTTCCAGCCGGACCAGGGTCGCAACTTCAAAACACTGGACCATGACCGGTACGGCGGCGTCGCTGCCCGTCAGGTCCCGGTCGCGCAGGACCCGAACGAACGGTCCGGTCATTTCCAGGCCCCGAGCGGCGAAATAGGTCGGGTGTTTCAGCTCCGGCGCTACGCCAATGGTCCGCCCCGTCCGGGCGCTGCCAGCGCGGGCGATGTCGATCACCTCCTCGAACGTCAGGATCGGCTCTGTCCCGTCGAAGGCGAGGTTGTCAGGCCTCAGTTGCGGCAGCCGCTCTCGAGCCCGCAGGGTCCTGAGCTCCGCCAGAGTGAAGTCCTCTGTGAACCAGCCGGTGACTGTGCGTCCGTCGATCGCGCGCGTCGCGCGCCGACCGGCATATTCGGCCTGGTCGGCGACGTCGGTGGTCTCGCTGATCTCGTTCTCGTGGCGGACGACCAGAACGCCGTCTCTCGACATCACCAGGTCCGGCTCGATGACGTCTGCCCCCTGATCGATCGCAAGATCATAGGCGGCTCGTGTGTGTTCAGGCCGTTCGCCCGACGCCCCACGGTGGGCGATCACCATTGGAATGGACCTGCCAGACGCAGCGGATCCGAAGGCAGGCGCGGACTGGGCCAGAACCGGGCTCCCGGCGAAAAGAAGAAGGGTGGCGACCATGATCCGGATCATGTCGCCGCGATAGCCCTTGCCTGTGACGCTGCGATGAAGTCCGGTCTCAATGGCTCAGGATGAACGCCGCCACTGTGCTCGCGACGCCCGGTGCCAGCGGCAGGTCGGGATCGGAATAGGTCGCGATGTTGGCAGCCCGATCCTCCGGCGCGACCTTGAGCAGGTGGTTGACGCCGTCCCAGCGGACCAGTGTCGCATCGGGCCGCGCCGCCAACAGGGCTTCTGCGTCCGCCATGCTGACCTGAATGTCGGTAGTGCCATGGCCGATCATAACCGGTCCCTTGTAGGCGGCCAGCAGGGTCGCCGGCTCGAGGGTCAGCCACGAAATCAGATAGGGCTGCACCGATGCGCGGAACAATGCCGCGAGTGCGGGGGGGCCTTCGGTCGTGCGCCCGGCTTCCAGTTCGGACAGTGCCGCGAAGGCCTCGGACTTCAGGGGTTCGGGGATGGTCGCCAGTTGTTCGCGCAACACAGCCCCCGCCGGTCGTCCTGCGCCCGCCAGCAGCACGAGGCCGCAGATGCCTTCGCCCTGTTGCGCCGCCAACTGTGCGACCAGGGCCCCTTCGCTGTGGCCCACCAGCCAGACGCAAGTCCGCCCGGTCTTTTCAGCAGCCAGCCTTGCCCAGGCTCCTGCATCGTCGGCCATCTGGCCGAACCGGATATCGGCTTCGGCAGTTGCTGCCGCAGCACTCTCGCCGATACCCCGCTTGTCGTAGCGGATGGTCGCGATGCCCTGGCTGGCCAGGCCCTCGGCCAGCAGACGATAGGTCCCGCCCGCAACGCCCATCGGGCTGTTACCGTCCCGGTCGGTAGGACCGGACCCCGCAATAATCAGCGCCACAGCCCGGGTCTCGCCCTCCGGAGCCAGCAGCGTTCCCTGCAATGGAGCTGGCTCCAAGGGCAGGGTAACGGGTGCCGCGACGGGGCCCGAGACGAGGGCGGCGAGGAGTGCAAGGGTGCTCAGCATGATCGATCTCCAGCGTAATCAACAGGGAATGGGGGTCAGAACGGCTGCCGGTCGGGATCGGCCCGCCAGACCCGCCAGCTTTCGAAAATGGTCATGGCCGTAATGGCCAGGATCAGCACGATCAGCAGAGGCGTTGACCAGGTGACCGGCAGGACGGGGGTCAGGACCAGACCGGCGATCCCGGTCCAGAACAGCAGACGGCCGCCCAGACGGTTCGATCGGTCCCATGACCGGCGGCTCTTGAACGTCCAGGGCGTGCGTACACCGACGAATGCGTTGGGCGATACCCGCCCCAGGACCGCCCCGGTCAGGACGAGGATCAGGCTGATCGACAGCGGGACGCCGGCAGCGCCCAGGCCTGTCGAGATTCCGATGCCGAGCGAGGCCTGCATGATCAGCAGACTGACAATGATGACGGTAGCCAGAACGATGAAC
>QBLX01000077.1:0-3537 GCA_003241825.1 Alphaproteobacteria bacterium | reverse complement strand
CCGCTTGCGGGACTGATCATCGGCCCTTGCCGCAGCGACGCCGAACCCGCCGGCCAGGCCGCCGCTGATCAGCGCCATCAGCCCGATCGTGGCAGCAACCTCTGACCTCGGGCCCCAGCGATCCGGCTGACCATCGAGACCGAAATGGACCGGAACGGGTCCCGTCGGGCCTTTCAGGGCGATCCACACGGCGACCGCCGAAAGCGCTGCGGTCACGACCAGTGTGGCAATGTCCATCAGAGAAAACCGATGACCTGTTGTCTCGCTCACGATTGAATCTCCTTCTTGTCCGGGAAAGGCGCGGTCGCTGATCCGGTGCCAACGATGTCCAGCAAGAAGGCCATGGCCTCCTCGACAGCGGAAATCTCGAGGCGATAGCGGATGGTCTGCTTGTCACGTTCAGGGCTGACGAGGCCTGCATCCTTCAGGGCATTCAGATGGCCGGTGACCGTCGGCCAGCTCATGTCGAAGGCGGCAGCGATGTCGCCCGACGACATCGGTTCGGCCCGAAGCATCTCGATAATGCGTCGGCGCACGGGGTGCGAAAGGGCCTTGAACAGGGAATTCATAAGTCAGCTCCCTAATTAGGGATTTCCCTAATTGCAAGTCCTGTCGCTTTTCGAGACTGGTTTTCGGGGTCGGGGAGGAGAGGCGGGGGCCGACCCCGCTTTCAGATCGCAGTCAGATCGAGAAGCTGACGCCGCAGCCGCAGCTGGTCGCCGCATTGGGATTGCGAATGACGAACTGTGCACCGGCCAGTTCGTCGACCCAGGCGATTTCCGAGCCTTTCAGGAAGGGCACGGAAACGGGGTCGATCAGGGCTGCCTGGCCGTCGGTCTCGACCCTCAGGTCGTCGGCTTCGGCGGTCTGGACCAGATCCATCTGGTACTGAAAGCCCGAACATCCGCCACCCTCGACGGCGACCCGCAGCATCACTGGATGGCCCTCCGCCTCGGCAAGCCTGGCCAGTCGCTTTGCTGCGCCCGCCGTCAGCACAATGCCTTCCGGCGCGCGTATCGCGATCTTAAGTTCCAGCGGGGGTGATTGGACGGTGCTCACGCTGACCTATATGGAGCGTGACGGGCGGTTCGCAAAGGCCCGACGCATTCGGAAGTCCGCGCCTTGAGCCTTTTGATCGCCCGCGCTCCCTTCGCCTCCGACCCTGAAGCATCGCGGGGGCGGCTGGTGCCGGAGCCGGTCAGCCGGACCCGCAACGCCTTTGCCCGCGACCGGGATCGCATTATCCACTGCACGGCTTTCCGCCGGCTGAAGGGCAAGACTCAGGTTTTTGTCGCCCACGAAGGAGACCATTACCGCACCCGCCTGACCCACAGTCTGGAAGTCGCGCAGATCGCGCGGTCGCTGGCGCATGCGCTGCGGCTCGACAGCGACCTGGCCGAGACGGTGGCGCTCGCCCACGACCTGGGTCACCCGCCCTTCGGCCATGCCGGGGAGGACGAGCTTCAGGCGCAGATGGAGCCCTGGGGCGGGTTCGACCATAACGTCCAGACCTTCCGCGTCGTGAACCGGCTTGAAGAACGATATCCGGCGTTCGATGGCCTGAATTTGTCGTGGGAAACGCTGGAGGGGGTGGTCAAGCACAACGGGCCGGTCGCGCACATGCTGGACCGTCCTTCCTGGCGGGCCATCGCCGATCATGCCGCCGACACCCGTCCGGCCTGGGATCTGGAGCTGGCCGGATTCGCCTCGCTGGAGGCCCAGTGCGCGGCGATTGCCGACGACATCGCCTACAACAATCATGACGTCGACGACGGGATCCAGGCTGGCCTGTTCACGCTTGCGGACCTTGCGGATGTGCCCCTGATCGGACCCGTGCTGCATCAGGTGCGGGGCGACTGGCCGCATCTGGATCCACGGATGGTGCGGATGGAGTCCGTGCGTCGCATGATCGGGGTCATGGTCGATGACGTTCTGGCCGAGACCGAGCGACGTCTGGCCAGCAGTGGTGTGACCTCGCCCGACGATGTGCGGGCTGCAGGCCGGACCCTGGTCCAGTTCTCGGAAAAGATGATGGCCGATCTCGGGGTCCTGCGGTCCTTTCTGTTCCAGCGCATGTATCGACACTACCGGGTCAATCGCACACGCTCCCATGCCCGGCGCATTCTGGCCGAGATGTTCCAGCTCTTCATCACCGAGCCCGAGGTCATGCCGACCGAATGGGCCACAAAGGCAGCGACCGACGACCGGGACAAACGTGCGCGTGCCGTTTGCGACTACATTGCGGGCATGACTGATCGCTATGCGGTTCAGGAACACCGAAAACTCTTCAGCCTCGACGTCGCGCTTGATCTGTGATTCGGAAACCGGGGGCGGCAGGTTAGACTGGCCCTGACCGGCCCGATTCGGTGTCGGTCGCTCAACGGAACGCGACCATGTCTCACGAAGATAACAACCGATCGAACGATCGCGGTGCCTATACGCCCCCGACCGACGACGATCTGCCGTTCAACCGCGGCGGTTACGACGCGCGCCGTTCCGCGCCGAAGAATGCCCCGCCGGTCACACTGATCGTCAGCGCGATTGTGCTGCTGGCCCTGATCGTAGCCGTCGTCCTTTACTACCGGTCAGGCCTGCGTGCCTCGACAGATGCGCCACCGGCAGTCGGCACGCCCGTCGGACCCCTGACGATCGAGGCACCGATCGAGGCCCAGCCTGTCGACCCCGAAGAAGGCGTCGGCCTGTATCGTGACGCCCCGGAGATCGTCGAGACTGATCCGACCTTCGTGGCACCGCCCGAAGTCGTCCTCCCGCGACCGGCTCCGCGCCCGATTGCGCCGGTCGAGACCGAGGTGGCACCACCGCCCGCTCGCGCCGCTGCTCCGCCTGTCTCCGTACCGGCGCCTGCTCCTGCCAAGGCTGCGCCAGCCCCTGCCGCCGCCAGCGCTGGCACCAGCGGTGTGCAGATCGGCGCTTTTGCTTCCACTGCAGCCGCCGACCGTGAATATGCGGCCCTTGCCGGCCGATATCCGCAGTTTGCCCGCGTCGCCGAAAAGCGCGTTCAGGAAGTCACGACCTCCACCGGGACAACAGTTTACCGCACAACCTTCACCGGTCTGAGCCGTGAAAGCGCGCAGGCCTTCTGCACCGCCATCAAGGCCGGTGGCGGCGACTGTCTGGTGCGCTAGGGCGAGTATGGGCCTGATCGAGGTGCTCCATTCCGCTCATCCCGGCGAAAGCCGGGAGCCAGTCATCGAGGCGCGTCGCAGCGACGGCGTTCGCCGTGCTCTCAATCTGTCGGCCTTTGTCTCACGACGGAACCGGGGCCCGGCTCTCGCCGGGATGAGCGGATCAGAGGGTGATCTTTGACCCGTGCGATGATCCTCGGCTGTTCGGGCCCGGAGTTGACAGAGGCGGAGCGCGCCTTTTTCGCCGAGGTGCGGCCCTGGGGTTTCATCCTGTTCCGTCGCAACGTCGACAGTCCGGAACAGGTCCTGGCTCTGACGCAGGCCCTGCGTGATTCCATCGATGACCCTCTTGCGCCGATCCTGATCGATCAGGAGGGCGGTGGCCCCAGCC
>QBLX01000076.1:9096-12496 GCA_003241825.1 Alphaproteobacteria bacterium | reverse complement strand
TCGGCCGAGGAACGCGCCGCCTATGACCGTCTCGATCCGCTCGCCCGGTCGGTCGTCTGGGGTCGTGAGCGGGACGTCAATCCCGCCGACCCCGTCGCAGGCGTCAAGGTCGCAGAGGCCATGCGCCAGCTCGGACAATATGACGCCGCCGTCCAGGCCGCCGATGGCGTGCTTGTGGCCCAGCCGAACAATATCGAGGCCATGCTGGAACTGGGCCGCGCCCACATCGCGCGCGGGCAGGCCTTCTATGGCATTGCAGCGCTCGAACGCGCCCACGGCCTGGCTCCGAACGACTGGAGGCCCCTGTCCCTGCTCGGCGTGGCCTATACGGCCGTTCGCCGGACCGAGGATGGACGCGACGCCTGGAACCGGGGCCTGGTCCTGGCGCCGGACAACCCCGACATCCTGACCAATGCCGCCATGGCCCTGACGTCCCAGGGTGACCCTGCAGGCGCAGAGGCCCTGCTTCGTCGCGCCGTGGCCCAGCCGACCGCGACCCTGAAGATGCGCCAGAACCTGGCTCTGGTCCTCGGCCTTCAGGGCAAGACCGCCGAGGCTGAACAGATCCTGCGCCGCGACCTGCCGCCCGAAGCCGCCGACCGCAATCTGCAATGGCTGCGCGCCAAGGCCAGCACCCCTGCCGAGGCGGCCCGGACCTGGGACTCGCTCCAGCAATAACGCTCTGGTTCCCGCTCATCCCGGCGAAAGCCGGGCCCCGGTTCTGGTGCGAGGCGCGGTGCGGCGGATCGAACGTGCAGTCTGATTCATGACCCGAGTGCGTAAAGCACGGGGTCCCGGCTTTCGCCGGGATGAGCGGATGTGAACCTGTATTTGGCGCGGGGCTCCACAAGGCTTATCTCCACCCCATGATCGACGACCTCTACAGTGCCCGCATCCTGCGCCTCGCGGCCAACCTGCCCCATGCCGGGCGGCTGGCCGCGCCGGACGGTACGGGAGAGCGGGTTGCCAAGCTGTGCGGATCGCGGGCGACCGTGGATGTCATGATGGATGCGGACGGTCGCGTGGCGGACTTTGCCCAGGACGTGAAGGCCTGCGCCCTCGGGCAGGCGGCCGCCGGGGTGCTGGGCGAATCCGTCATCGGCGCGACGGGCCAGGAGATCCAGACGGCCCGGGATGCCACCCTGGCCATGCTGAAATCGGGCGGCGAGGGTCCCGAAGGCCGGTTCGAGGGTCTGCGCGCCCTCAAACAGGTCGCTGACTCCCCGGCCCGCCATGCCTCGACACTGGTGGCCATCGAGGCCACGCTGGAGGCTGTCGAGCGCGCCGACGGGGCCCGGCGGCGCGTCGAGGGATGAGCGAGACCCCGGCCCCGACCCTGTACGAGCGCGGCGTCCGTGCAGCCCATCGCGGCTACAAGGTCACCCTCAGCCCCCTGATCGGCCAGTCGTGCCGGTACCTGCCCACCTGTTCGGACTATGCCCGCGATGCCCTGCTTCAGCACGGACCGGCTCGGGGGGGGTGGCTCATGGTCAAGAGGCTCTGTAAATGCCACCCCTTCGGCGGGTCCGGCTATGATCCGGTTCCGCTGCCTTCTGACAAAGACTGACCGATGATCCAGCTGACCTTTCCCGACGGTGCCACGCGCGAATATGCGGCCGGCTCGACGGCGCGTGACGTGGCCCATGCCATTTCGCCCTCGCTCGCCAAGAAGGCCGTCCTGGCCGAGCTGAACGGCGAGCAGCGCGACCTGAACCGGGTGCTGGAGACGGGCGGCAGTTTCCGCCTGATCATGCGCGACGACGCCGAGGCGCTCTACACCATCCGTCACGACACGGCCCACGTCCTGGCCGAGGCTGTCCAGACGCTGTTTCCCGGCACCCAGGTCACCATCGGCCCCGCGATCGAGGACGGCTTCTATTACGACTTCTACCGCGAGACCCCGTTCTCGACCGACGACTTCGCCGCCATCGAGAAGGAGATGGGCAAGATCATCGATCGTGATGCCAGATTCGAGCGGGAAATCTGGGACCGCGACGAAGCCATCCTGTTCTTCGAGGCCCGGGGCGAGAGCTTCAAGGCCGAACTGATCCGCGACCTGCCCGCGACCGAGACCATCACCCTGTACAAGCAGGGCGACTGGATCGACCTGTGCCGGGGCCCGCATTTTCCCTCGACCCGCCACGTCGGCAAGGCGTTCAAACTGACCAAGCTGGCCGGAGCCTACTGGCGCGGGGACTCAAACCGCGAACAGCTGCAGCGGATCTACGGCACGGCCTGGGCGACGAAGGAAGACCTCGACGCCTACATGACCCGGCTGGAGGAGGCCGAGAAGCGCGACCACAGAAAGCTGGGCCGCGCCATGGAACTGTTCCACATGCAGGAAGAGGGCCGGGGCATGGTCTTCTGGCACCCCAAGGGCTGGGTGCTGTGGCAGGTCATCGAGGCCTATATGCGCCGCCGCCTCGACGCTGCCGGCTATGTCGAGGTCAAGACGCCCCAGGTGCTGGACCGGAAATTCTGGGAGGCCTCGGGCCACTGGGAGAAATACCGGCCCAACATGTTCGTCTGCGAGACGGTCGAGGGCGAGACCCTCAGCCTGAAGCCGATGAACTGCCCCGGCCACGTCCAGATCTTCGGCATCGGCCAGCGGTCGTATCGCGAACTGCCGCTGCGCATGGCCGAGTTCGGGGCCTGCCACCGCTATGAGCCGTCAGGCGCCCTGCACGGCCTGATGCGGGTGCGCGGCTTTACCCAGGACGACGCCCACATCTTCTGCCGCGAGGACCAGATCGTCGAGGAGACGCGGGCCTTCATCGAACTGACCCGGCTGGTCCATGCCGACCTGGGCATGCAGACCCATGAGATCGCCCTGGCCACCCGCCCCGAGGTCCGCGCAGGCTCCGACGAATTCTGGGACAAGGCCGAGGCCATGCTGGGCGAGGCCGCGCGTCTGGCCGGGGTCGAGCCGGTCATCGCCGAGGGCGACGGCGCCTTCTATGCGCCCAAGCTGGATTTCATCGTCAAGGACGCCATCGGCCGGACCTGGACCTGCGGCACGCTGCAGCTCGACTATGTCCTGCCCGAGCGGCTGGACGCGACCTATGTCGGCGAGGACGGCCAGAAGCACCGGCCGGTCATGCTGCACCGGGCGATCCTGGGGTCGTTCGAGCGGTTCATCGGCATCATGATCGAGAACTATGCCGGAGCCTTCCCCCTGTGGCTCGCGCCCGTTCAGGCGGTGGTGGCGACCATCACCTCCGACGCCGACGACTATGCGCTGGATGTCGCCGCCCGGTTCAAGGCTGCGGGTCTGCGCGTCGAGACCGACCTGAGGAACGAGAAGGTGGGCTACAAGGTGCGCGAACATTCGGTCGGCAAGGTCCCGGTCATCGCCGTCGTCGGCCGCAACGAGGCCGCCGAGGGCCAGGTCGCGATCCGC
>QBLX01000076.1:6943-9031 GCA_003241825.1 Alphaproteobacteria bacterium | reverse complement strand
GGTGGTCACCGTCGAGGAAGCCATCCGCATCCTGACCGAGGAAGCCACCCCGCCCGACCTGCGCCTTTCCTGATCTCCGTTCATCCCGGCGAAAGCCGGGACCCGGTGCTTTCGCAGGGCGCAGGGCGCAGTGCGCGGGATCGAGAGCGCGGCCCGATCCATGACCCTGCCGCCCAAAGGTCCGGGTCCCGGCTTTTGCCGGGATGAGCGGACCGTGGGAACGGTCTGGATTCTGCGCTAAGGACCCCCCATGCCCTTTACCGCCACCGTCCTGACCATGTTCCCCGAGGCCTTTCCGGGGCCGCTCGGCGTGTCGCTGATCGGGACGGCCTGGCGCGAGAAGGGGCTGTGGAGCCTGGAAACCCTTGACATCCGGGGCTTCAGCGACGATAGGCGCGGCTTCCTGGACGACACCCCTGCGGGTGGCGGCCCCGGACAGGTTCTGAAGGCGGACGTGGTGGGTCGGGCACTGGACAGTGTCGCAGGTCCGTCCCGGCCGCTTTTGTACATGAGCGCACGCGGTCGACCCCTGACGCAGGCGCGGGTGAAGCAATGGGCTCAGGCGGACGGGATCACCGTCCTCTGCGGCCGGTTCGAGGGGGTGGACCAGCGGGTGCTCGACGCCCGGGGGTTCGAGGAGGTCTCCGTCGGAGACGCGGTCCTGGCCGGTGGCGAGGCAGCGGCGATGCTGGTGATCGAGGCGTGCGTGAGACTTCTGCCCGGCGTCCTCGGCCAGGCAGCCAGTCTGGCTAAAGAGAGTTTCGAGGACGGTCTTCTGGAGCATCCGCAGTACACGCGACCGCGGACGTTCGAGGGACTGGAGATACCCGAAGTGCTTCTGTCGGGCGATCACAAGCGGATCGCGCAATGGCAGGAACAGCAGAGGGAAGTGACGACCCGGGAACGCCGCCCGGACCTCTGGGCAGCGCATCTGGCAAACCGGCCTGCGGAGTCATCCGCCAAATCACAGCTAAAGGGCAAAAAAGCCCAAGGAGACTAGAATGAACATTCTTCAGACGATCGAAGCCGAAGAAAAAGCCCGCCTGCTCGCCGTGCGCGAGATCCCGAACTTCCAGCCCGGCGACACACTGCGGGTCATGGTCAAGATCAAGGAAGGCGAGCGCGAACGCATCCAGGCGTTCGAAGGCGTCTGCATCGCCCGTGACGGCGGCGGCGTGAACGAGACCTTCACGGTCCGCAAGATTTCCTTCGGTGAAGGCGTGGAGCGGAAATTCCCGATCCTGTCGCCGAACATCGATGCCATCGAGGTCAAGCGTCGCGGCGTCGTCCGGCGCGCCAAGCTCTATTACCTGCGCGACCGTCGCGGCAAGTCGGCCCGGATCGCCGAGCGCCAGACTGTCCGTCCGGCCAAGGGTGCCGTGGTCCCGGTCACCGGCACCGCCGAGAAGCCCGAAGAAAACTGAGCCCTGGGGGCTATCGCGCTTCGCGCTGCTTGAGCCCGGAGTTCTTTGGGCTATCGCCCTTCGGGCTGCTTGAGCCCCTGATCTGAATGAGGCCCCGATCGCGAGATCGGGGCCTTTTTCATTGCGGGGTCAGGTCTGAGCTCGCGTCCTTCTGGCCCTGGACGCTGTGTCTCAGGCCCACGACGTCCTCGTGACCGCGCGCGACCTCGACGCGGGCGCGGCGGATGGTTTCGCGGGTGGTGGCGGACATGTCGGCGTCTTCCAGCGCGCGGTCGAACCGGGCCAGCAGGGCCGTCTCGTCATGCTCGACCGTCGACAATGTGGCGGCCTCGTCGCGACCGAGGGCGTGTTTGACGCCCTTGACCACCTTCTGCGCCATGGCCAGCAGGCCCTCGCCATGGGTGGCCTCGCCGCCCCGGACCTCGATCTCGTGGGCCAGGCTGGCTGCCAGCGCCCGGCGTCCGGTGTCGCGGGCGCGGTAGAAGTCGGCATGACCGGCATCGGGCGTCGCCTCGGCGGCCTCGCCATAGGCCCGGGCATTGTCCAGCAGGGCCGAATACAGGCCGTTCAGAAGCTTGGTGTCGTGGCGGTTGTCGATGGCCATGCGGTGTCCCTGAAATGAGACCGGATTAACCGCCCGGCCTGGCCCCTGTTCCCTCAGAGC
>QBLX01000076.1:3295-6933 GCA_003241825.1 Alphaproteobacteria bacterium | reverse complement strand
GGGTGCGCAGGGACCACAGTTCGGGGAAGCAGCGCTTCTCCAGTGTCGTCGTCAGATAGGCCACCCCCTCCGTGCCGCCCGTGCCGCGCCGCCGCCCGATGATCCGCTCGATGGTCACCACATGCTTGTGCCGCCAGGTGACCATGGCGTCGTCCAGATCGACCAGCTTCTCCGCCAGCTGATACTGCGACCACCAGCGGTCGGTGTCGCGATAGACCTCCAGCCAGGCCGCCTCGACGCCTTCGGACGGCGTGTAGGGCTGGCTCACGTCTCGCCCCAGCACCTCGGCGGGCACCGGCAGTCCGGCAAGCGCCAGCTGCGCCAGGGTGTCGTCATACAGGCTGGGGGCCGTCAGCGCTTCGGTCAGGGCGGCGTGGGCCTCGGGCCGGTCCTCCTGAAAGCGCAGGAATTTTGCATCCTTGAGCCCCAGCATGGCCTCCAGCCGCCGGAACTGGTCGCTCTGGAAGCCCGAACTGGACCCCAGCACCGAGCGGAACTGCAGATAGTCGGCCGGGGTCATGGTGGCCAGGATGTCCCAGCTCTGGGTCATCACGGCCTGGATGCGACTGACACGCGCCAGGCTCTTGTAGGCGGGCACCAGATCGCCGGACCGCACCAGCCGCTGGGCCAGGCCGACTTCATGCAGGATCTGCTTGAGCCACAGTTCCTTGGTCTGGTGGATGATGACGAACAGCATCTCGTCATGCTGGTCGCTGATCGGATCCTGTGCCGACAGCAGCTGGTCCAGCCCGAGATAGCGGGCATAGGTCATGCTGGAGGGCGGTCTGGCGTCGGCGGTATCGGTCATGGCGACTGTATCGACCTGATTGGCCCGGCCCTCAAGTCGCGCGTCCTGTCCTTGGCGAGGGCCTGTGAAGATGCGATGGCAGCCGTCTCCAGGATGCGTCCCTTTCCTCTGTGATCCGTGAACCCGACCTCATGAACGAATACGAAGCCTTCGCCGTCGAACTGGCCCACCTGGCCGCCGACGTGACCCTGCCCTTCTTCCGCGGCGAATACGCCGAGGAGAACAAGGCTGGTCCGGGAGATTTCGACCCCGTCACCGAGGCTGACAAGGCTGCCGAGGCCGCGATCCGCAAGGCCATCGCCGCCCGCTATCCGGGCCATGGCGTGATCGGCGAGGAATACGGCGAGGACCGGCCGGATGCGGGCCATGTCTGGGTGCTGGACCCCATCGACGGCACCCGCGCCTTCATCGCCGGCCTGCCGCTCTGGACCACATTGATCGCCCTGCGCACCGAGGACCGGCCGACTGTCGGGGTGATCGCCCAGCCCTATCTGGACGAGATCTTCCTCGGCGGGCCATCCGGTGCCCGGCTGCTGCGCGGCGATAGCGAAACGGCACTGAAGGTCCGGACCTGTGAAAAGCTGACCGGGGCCGTGCTGGCGACGACCGACCCCGACCTGTTCACGGCTCCGGAGCTGGGTGCCTGGACCCAGGTTCGGGCCGCGGCGCGTCTGGCCCGGTTCGGCTGCGATGCCTATGCCTATGCCATGGTCGCGGCAGGCCGGATCGATCTGGTCGCCGAGAGCGGCCTCAAGCTCTGGGACTGGTCGGCCCTCGTGCCGGTGGTCGAGGCCGCAGGCGGCCAGGTCACCGACTGGCGCGGAGGACCGCCCTCGGGCAATGGCCAGATCATCGCCGTCGGCGACCCCCGCGTCCGCGAACAGGCCCTGGTCGCCTTCCGCCGGGCGGCACTCTGATCCTGCCGCTCATCCCGGGGTTCGCCGGGCCGCCCCCACCTATCCGCTCATCCCGGCGAAAGCCGGGACCCAGTGGTTTTGTGGGCCATGGTGCGGGGGGTTGCTGGCAAAGCTCTTCCAACCAGCACGACGCCCAAAGCACTGGGTCCCGGCTTTCGCCGGGATGAGCGGAGTTATTTGGTGGTCACCGTATCCGCCATGGCGTCGAACTCGGCGAGGAAGACCGCCCGCAGGGGATCGGTCTCCATGATGATCTCGTGCTTGGCGCCGGCCACTTCCACATAGCGACCGCGGGGCATGCGTCTGGCCGCCCACTGGTTGGTCTGTTTCCAGACCCGGTCGTCGTTGCCCGGCTGGACCATCGTCACCGGGATCGAGACGCCCTTCAGCGCCCGGGGCTTCAGCGCCCGTTCGCCCGCGTCCAGCGCGAAGGCCAGCCAGCCCCAGGTCGGGCCTCCGACCGCAAGATGCGGACAGGCATACAGCTGCTGGCGCCACAGGTCGTAGCGGCCCTCGTCCGTGGTCAGGGCATCCGTCTCGAACGTGTGGCCAAAGGGGTCGTCCGCCTGGTCGAGCAGGAAGTCGCCCGCCTTGCCGTGGCGCAGGTTCCACCGCACCGCCAGCTTGACCGACCACATCGACCGCTTGCCGGTCTTGATCTTCAGCATGGGAGCCGACAGCACGGCCCCGGCAAACTGACGGTCGCTCGTCTCCAGCGACAGCAGGTTCAGCGCCGCCCCCATGGAGTGGCCGACCATGATCCAGGGCCTGGGCGCCTGGTCCTGATAGACCTCCAGCAGCCGGTCGAAATCATCCAGGAATTCCTCGACGGCCCGGGCGTGACCCTTCAGCCGGTCGGGCATCAGCCGGGCCGACAGCCCCTGTCCGCGCCAGTCGTGGGCCAGCACGCAAAAGCCGCGCGCGAGGAAATTGCCGATCACCTCGAAATATTTCTCGATCGGTTCGGTCCGGCCAGGGCTGAGGACCACCGTCCCGCGCGGGGTCGCCGCAACCAGGCTCGAGGGTGTCCAGAAGGCGGCCCGCAGCCTCAGGCTACCGGCCCCCCGGAACCACTCGCCCTTGCCGCCCGGGGGCGAGTCGGCCCCCGGCACGCCCATCAGCGGCGCATCGGTGTCGGCCCGCGCTGCGCGGCTCATTCCGGCTTCCTGAATTTCAGGGTCATCCGGTCGCTCTCGCCGATCGCATCATATTCCGTGCGATCGAAATCGGGGTCGGGCGGCGAGCCGCGTGGCGCTGTCAGGCGTTGCGGTGCCAGGGTGTCGACGCCGAACGGATGGTCCTTTGAATCCGCGTCATTGGCATTGATCTCGGACGCCTCGACGAAGACGAAGCCGGCCTCTTGGGCCAGTTGGCGGACAAAGGCTTCCTGCACATAGCCATTGGCGGCGGCCGGGTCCTGATCCGCGTCCGGGCCCAGCCGGTGCTGTTCGATGCCCAGGATGCCGCCCGGTCGCAGGGCCGCAAAGGCATCGGCAAAGGCCTTCTCCGCGATCCCCGAGGCCATCCAGGCGTGGATGTTGCGCATGAACAGGACCATGTCGGCCGTGCCCGCCGGAGCGACAGGCCCGGTCATGGCCCCGAAGGCCGTGAACTGGATCTCTCCATACAGCAGCCGGTCGGCGCCGAACTGGCGCTGATAGGCCGCCATCAGGGCGGCCTGGGCCGGGTCCGAGCCGGGCCCGGTGGCGAAACCGGCGGCGATATAGGTGCCACTGCCCTCGGCCAGATAGGGGGCCAGGATCTCGGTGTACCAGCCGCTGCCGGGCCAGAATTCCACCACCGTCATGTCGGGCCTCAGCCCGAAGAAGCGCAGTGTCTCCATCGGGTTGCGCCACTCGTCGCGGGCCCGGTCGGCGACACGCCAGGGGCCTGTGACAGCCCATTCCAGCGAC
>QBLX01000076.1:804-3109 GCA_003241825.1 Alphaproteobacteria bacterium | reverse complement strand
GGTCTCCTCGCGTCGGCCGCAGCCGACCAGGGCGACCGCCGACAGGGCCGACGCGCCGAACAGCAGCCCCCGGCGTGTGGCGACTGTCTGCGATATCGGTCGTTCAGAGGCCATGCCCACTCCGCGTCAGGCCCCCGTACGCCCCCACCGTTGTGCGTGCGCCATCGTCCCCCGACGCGGCTGGCTTAAGGCGGTTCGGACGGCCGGTCAAAGCCGGTCTCAGGCAGGCTTGCGGAACCGCAGGGTCATGCGGTCGCTTTCGCCGATCGCATCATACTGGGCCCGCTCGGCCTCGGTCAGCGGGGTCGGCCGGTCGGTGGTGCTGCCGGTGCGCGGCGCGCTGGTGCGGACCGGCGGCAGGGTCCAGACGCCGAACGGATGGTCGCGGTCATCCTTGGCATTGGCGTTCAGCTCGCTGCGGCCATCCAGCACGAAGCCGGCGTCCTGGGCGGCCTTGATGATGTAGCTCTCCGAGACATAGCCGGTCGATGCGGTCTGGTCGGGGTTGGTGCCCTCGATGGCGCGGTGCTGTTCGATGGCCAGGATGCCGCCGGGCTTCAGCGCCTTGTGGAAGGCCTGGAGGAAGGGCTGGGTGCGTCCGGCGCGGTGCCAGTTGTGGAAGGAGCGGGCGACCAGGACCATGTCGGCGGTGCCGTCGGCGACGCCCATCGACTCGGCGGGGTTGCTGACGGCCACATACTGGCCGCCGGTCGCCTCGGCATAGGGCTTGAGGATGGCGGTCCACCATCCGGCGCGGCCGGGCGAGATCTCGACGATCGTGGTCCCGGGCGTCAGGCCCCAGAAGGTCAGGGTCTCCAGCGGGTGGCGGAAGGCATCGCGGGCGACGTCGGCGGCCGGCCGGCTGGGCGAGGCCACGGCGGCCTGCAGCGCGGCATCTTCCTGAAGCACGGGCGGTGCCATGGCCGCGCGGCGGGCGGTCCGCTCTGCCGGGGTTTCACTGGCCGTGGTCGGCATGACCTGGGCCGCAGCGGGCAGGGCGAGGGCGAGAACGGTGGCGACGATGGACGAGGTGGCGAGCAGGCGCATGGGACATCTCCGGTGCAGCGGGCAGGGTCGGGAATATCCATACGGCACGGAGCGCACGGGGCAAGCACCGATCAACCCCCTTGACGTCGCGGCAAGCCATCCCAAATTCACTCTCGAGCGTGCCGATACCGGGCGCTCCGGACCCGGCGGGGCCCAATCGGGACCGCCACGGACTGAACCTCAACCTTGCTGATCCTCAGGAGGATAGACCTATGCGTACCCTGGACCTGACACCCCTCTACCGTTCCGCCGTCGGCTTCGACCGTCTGGCCGGACTGCTGGAAACCGCCGCACGGAACGGCGAGACCACCGGCTGGCCCCCCTACAATATCGAGACGACGGGCGAGAACGCCTACCGGATCGAGATCGCCGTGGCCGGCTTCAAGCCCGAGGAACTGAACCTCGAGGTGAAGGAAAACCTGCTGACCGTCACCGGAAAGAAGGCCGCCAATGACGATGCGGCCCGCAAATACCTGCATCGTGGCCTGGCCGAGCGCGATTTCGAGCGCCGGTTCCAGCTGGCCGACTATGTGGTCGTGACCGAGGCCAACCTCGACAACGGACTGCTGGCCATCAGCCTGAAGCGGGAACTGCCCGAGGCCCTCAAGCCCCGCAGCATCCCCATCGGCACGGCCCGGCCCCTGATCGAGGGCGAAAAGACCGCCGCCTGATCGCGGGAGAGGCGGGAGAGGCGGCCGAAAGGTCGCCTCTCTTTTTCTTGGGGGCTACCGCGCTTCGCGCTGCTTGAGCCGGTCTTTTGGGGCTATCGCGCTTCGCGCTGCTTGAGCCGGTCTTTTGGGGCTATCGCGCTTCGCGCTACATGAGCCCCGTGTTTCTTTTCCCGCTCATCCCGGCGAAAGCCGGGACCCAGCGCTTTGGGCACACGGATCAATCGTTGATCCCGATCCGTTAATCCCGCGCACCGGTCTCGCGAAAGCCCTTTCGCCGACATGAACCGGAAAAATTACTGCAGCGCCCCCGCCACGGCCTCGATCCGCTTGCGGATATCGGGCACGGCGATCGTCTCCCAGTAGGCCGCGCGGGCAGGGGGCCCCAGCACGAACAGCCGGTCATCGGCCTGCCCTGCGGCATCGATCACCCGTCCCTCGTCATCCAGATCCAGCCCCAGCCTCAGCCCGTCCATCCGCGCCCGGCCCGACGCCAGCAGGGGCCCGGTCAGGGGATCGCGCGCCGGATCATGGCCCGGTCCCGTGCAGTCGATCAGCCAGGCCGCCGCCAGCGCCGGTCGGGCCGGCCC
>QBLX01000076.1:0-794 GCA_003241825.1 Alphaproteobacteria bacterium | reverse complement strand
CGGCCCGTGTCGCGGCGTCCAGTCAACCGCCACCGACCCTGCCTCCGGCCGGATCGCCACCACCCGCCCGGCCATCAGCGTCAGCCGGTCATCGGCCTTCAGCCGCTCCAGCGCATCGGCGATCGACACCGCGATCCGGTGACGGTGCACGTCCCACCAGGGCCGCAGGTGCCGCACGATCCGGCTCCGCACGGCCGGGTCCGCCGCCTGCCAGGCTCCGGCCGTCAGCGGCCTCAGTGTCTCCATCAGCGACCGCCAGCCCTCGCGCCCGGCCACGGTCCGCGCCAGGGCCAGCCGTTCCGACAGCGGCCCCTCCAGCAGTCCGGCCTCCAGCGGCGCAGCCACATCGGGCCGGGGCCCGTGCGCCCGGGGCATCAGGCCGCGCCGCGACAGGGCCGTGGCCCGCCCGCGCCAGCCTCGCCCCTCCAGCATCAGCAGCATGTCCACCATGGTCAGGCCGGTGCCGATGATCAGCACATCGTCCTCCGCCCCGATCGGGTCCAGCGCCCCCGGTGCCCAGGGATCGCCGATCACCCGCGCCGACGCGCCTGCCGGAGCCGTGCGCGGGGCCGGATTGCCGGTCGCCAGAACCACGGCGCGAGCCTCCAGCCTGCGTCCGTCCTCCAGCACGACCGCGTCCGGCGCGATCGCGGCCACCGTCCCCGTGATCCGTGCGATCTGTCCCGGACAGGCGGCGTCCACGCTCGCCAGCCGGTGCTGCACATAGTCCCCGAACACCCGGCGCGGGGCAAAGCCGTCGGGATCGGCATGGTCAGGCCGGTGGGTCTCCAGCC
>QBLX01000075.1:12226-12535 GCA_003241825.1 Alphaproteobacteria bacterium | reverse complement strand
CCATCGTCGGGGGCGTGCGTCTGGGCCGGCGGATCTTCGCCAATCTGCGCAAAGCCCTGACGTTCGTGGTGGCGGTCCATGTGCCGCTGGCCGGCCTGGCGCTGCTGCCCATCCTGCTGGGCGCGCCTCCGCTGCTGTTCCCGGTCCATGTCGTCTTTCTTGAACTCGTCATCGATCCGGTCTGTTCGCTGGTGTTCGAGGCGGAGCCGAGCGAACGGAACGCGATGAAGAAGCCGCCGCGCGATCCCAAGGCGGCGCTGTTCGGCACCCGACAGATCGCGATCGGGGTGTTTCAGGGCTTGGTGATCC
>QBLX01000075.1:4567-12216 GCA_003241825.1 Alphaproteobacteria bacterium | reverse complement strand
TGGTGATCCTGATGGCGGTGCTCATCTTTTACCTGTGGGCGCTGAAGGAAGCCGGAGAGACCCAGGCCCGGGCCGCGGCCTTCCTGGCTCTGGCGTTGGCGAACATGACGCTGGCGCTGGTGGACTCGGCTTCGAGCGCTGTCTCGCTGTTTCATCCGCACCGCAGAGTCTTCTGGCTGATCTCCACGGGCGCCATCGCGGTGCTGTCGCTGGCGATCTTCCTGCCCTTCGTCGGCGATCTGTTCCGGTTCGAGAGGCCACCGGCCGCCATCCTCGCTACGGGGATCGTCGTAGCGCTTCTGGCGGGAGGCTGGGCAGCTCCTGCGCGGTGGGTTGCGTTCAGGTTCTGCCGGTCAAGGTCTGAACCCGTGTCGCCGGAACTTGTCGCCGTCGCCAGCTGAGATGGACGACCAAAGCGGTTATTGATCCATCTCATGGCGAGGGGGCGTGCGTCGCGTCAGAACGCCCCTTTCGAAAGGCACCCCATGCCCGTCAACGACATCCTGCTCCATATCGATAGCTATCCCGATCCGACCTCGCCCGCCGCTGTCGATCGCGCCATAGCCCTCGCTGGACGGCTGAAGGGAACCCTGACCGCGCTCGCCGTCGAGGTCGCTCTGCCTGTCAGACGGAATCGCGTCGCCGACTATCTGATCGGACTGTCCGCCACGGCGCATGAACAGGAGGCCTTGAGTCGGGCGCAATGCGAGAAAAGCCTGGCCATGTTCGCTGGGGCCGCCAGCTCGGCGGGGCTGCCCCATGAAACGATTCATGAGCGGGCGCACCTTTTTGAGGTCTCCGAGCGGATCGCGGTCAAGATGCGCACCCGTGATCTATGTATCGTCCCGCTCGGGGGCCGTTTCGAGGGTCAGCAGGAGGTCGCCCGCAGCGTCATCTTCGGGTCGGGTCGGCCGGTCCTTGTTTTCAGCGACGAAACGCCTGAACCGTCCGTTGATCTACGGCGCGTCGTGATCGCCTGGGACGGCAGCCGATCCGCAGCCCGTGCGATGGCCGACGCCATGCCGATCCTGAAACTCGCCGAGGACGTGCGCGTGCTGACCGTAGCCGGCGACAAGCCCGAGGTGGACTCCGCCTTGTGGGCCGAGGCGTTGCGCCACCTCGCCTTGCACGGCGTGAATGCGGCGGCCGATGTCGTTCAGGCCGAGGGCGTCGGCATCGGCAAGGTGATCGACGGCTATCTACGGGATCAGACGGCCGACCTTCTGGTGATGGGGGCTTATGGGCATTCGCGTTTGCAGGAGTTCATCCTCGGCGGTGCGACCCAGCATATGCTGTCGCATCCGCTGGTCGCGACCTTCATGTCTCACTAGACTCTGCGGTGACGCTCGAACGCCCTACCCTGAAGGCGCGGCCTCTGTCAGCGGCGATCTTCGATCTCGACGTCTGCGGTCGCGCCGCGCCGCGCGGCAAGCCGGATCCGGCGATCTTCCAGCTCGCAGCCGCCGGGCTGAGGGCTAGGCCGGAAGTCACTTCCGTGATCGAGAACTCTCGGGCCGGAATAAAAGCCCCAGACCCGGGCCACATGGCGGCTTTCAGGATACCCCGACCCGGTGACAACCAACAAGTGGAAATGACGATCCTCGTCGGTAGCCGTCAATATCGGTTAGACCGAGATGGCGCTGGCGAAGACGGAGGCACCAGAACGATCCTACTGAATGCGGTGCCTTGGGCATGAGACCCTTCGAGGTCGCCCTTTTGTTCGTCGAGATCCTGGCCGCGCTGGTCCTGATTCTTGCACCTCGCGACCGTTTGCGCTGGCTCGACTACCTCGTTCCCATCCCGAGCCTCATGGCCTTGGCTCAGGTGACTGCCGAAAGCCCCCGCTGGCAGATGATCCCGGCCTATGCGCTGGCTGCTGTGCTCCTGATCTGGTGGATCGCTCGGCGCGGGTTCGCAAAGGGATGGTTCGATCGTCGTGGAATGGTTAAGCGACTTGCAGCGGCATTGGTCGTCATCGGTCTCGCGATCTCGGTAGCTTTGCCCGTCGCGCTACCCGTCTTTCGGTTCCCGCACCCAAACGGGCCGCACGCGATCGGCACCGTGACGTATCACTGGACGGACCCTACGCGTCGAGAGGTCTTCGCGACCGATCCCGGGACCCGCCGCGAGCTGATGGTCCAGATTTGGTATCCGGCAGATGTCGGGGCCTCGCGCGCACGCGCGCCCTATGTCGAAGATGCCGACGCCCTGTTCATCACCCAAGCTCGGTTGCACGGCCTGCCTGACTTTACCTTCAGCCATCTGCGATACGTCACCACCAATGCCACTGTGGGCATCCCGGTCTCTGCCGGCGCGCGAACCTATCCGGTGCTGATCTTCCTGGAGGGTTTGACCGGCTATCGTCAGATGAACACCTTCCAGGTCGAGGCGCTGGTTTCAGCCGGCTACATCGTCGTCGCCATCGATCAGCCTTTCGTCGCCGCATCAGTGGTCTTTCCAGACGGCCGCCAGGCGATTGGCCTGTCGAAGGCCCAGATCGATCCCCTGATCCAGCAGAGCCTCAATCCAAAGGAACCGGCACCAACCCTGAAGGGCGCGGCCTTCCCGAACGGCATCATCCCCTACCTCGCGCAAGATATCGCGTTCGTCCTCGATAAACTGGCCGCCTCGAACATCGGCGATCCGCAGCGTCTCCTGGCCGGAAAGCTGGATATGCAGAAGGTCGGCATTTTCGGCGTGTCGATTGGGGCCATCGTCGCCGGAGAGGCGTGTCGCGTGGAGACACGTCTGAGGGCCTGTCTGATGATGGACGCCCCGATGACCACAGGTTTGGTTCGGGACGGGTTGAAACAGCCGGGGATGTGGATCACGCGGGAAGCCGCGACCATGCGCGCCGAGGGTTGGGCGGCTGCCGACATCCGTCAACACCAGAGCACCATGCGCGCTGCGTTCGAAGTCTCGCCGGCTCAAACCTACCTGGTCCGGGTCGCTGGCATGTTTCACGCCAACCTCACGGATGCCCCCCATTTTTCTCCACTGGTTTCTTGGCTTGGCGTCACCGGACCCATCGACCGGCGTCGCGGCCACACGATCATCAACGCCTATTCCGCGGCTTTCTTCGACCGCCACCTCAAGGACCGCCGGACGCCCTTGCTCGATGACGCCGTGGCCGAACGCCCGGAAGTGAGTTTCGACGCCCGGCGGCCCGGACACGCGCGCCTTGGTTCACCGTGAGCTGGCGAGACAACGTGAGAGCCAGCGCAAATCGGCGTGGGGTGCAAAATGCGAGACGTCTTTGTAACTGGCGCGTCCGGCAATGTCGGACGCGCAGTGATCGCCGCTCTCGAAAGCCGGGGCGCACGCTTTCGGATTGGCGATCGGAGACCGGCCGGATTAATGCCGTTCCCGAACTGCGACGTTGTCGAGTTCAACTTCCTAGATGCTGCGACCTACGGACCCGCCGTCGCGGGCTGCAACACCGTCTTCCTGCTTCGTCCCCCGGCAATTTCGAACACGGGCGACACTCTCAATAGATTTATCGATGTCGCCCGCGCCGCCGGGGTCGATCATATTGTCTTCGTCTCGGTCGTCGGCGCTGGATCGAACCCCCTCGTTCCCCATCATGCGGTGGAACATCATCTGCGGCACGGTCCGCCGGGTTGGACGATCCTTCGACCGGGGTTCTTCGCCCAGAATCTGGAGAGCACGTATCGAAGGGACATCCAGAACGACGATCGCATCTATGTGCCCGCCGGTCGTGGAAAGGTGGCTTTCATCGACACGCGCGACCTGGCGAATGTCGCCGTCCAGGCGTTGTTGGACCCCCTGCGCCATGCCGGGCAAGCCTACACCCTGACCGGACCCGTCGCCTTGTCCTTTGCCGAAGTGGCCGACCTGCTGTCCTCCGAGCTCAAGCGGACAGTCCGCTACACACCCGCCAGCACGATGGGCTATATTCGACATCTGCTCGACGCCGGGACACCTCTGATTCAGGCCCTGGTCCAATCGGCCCTGCATGTCGGCCTTCGCTTTGGTCAGGCAGAACGGGTCGATCCGACGCTAGGCCGTCTTATGGACCGACCAGCGCTCACAATGGCCCAGTATGTCCATGACCGTCGAACCCTCTGGATGGCGCGATAGGGCGTCTCAGGCCGTCTCATCCAGCGTCGCGAGCGCCTTCTGCAAGACCGCCGCCGAAGCGCGCAAGGCCGTGATCTCCGTCTCACTCAAATCTGGCGAAAGGATCTTCTCGACACCGCCCGCGCCCAGGATGCAGGGCAGACTGAGGCAGATGTCGGTGATGCCATATTGACCGGTCAGCAGCGTCGAGACCGGCAGCACAGCCCGTTCGTTACGCAAGATGACTTCGCATATCCTCACGATCGCGGTGGCAACGCCGAAGGATGTATAGCCCTTGCCGTCGACGATGCGCGGACCTGCCGTTCTCACCTCCGTCGCGAGCGCGGCGAGGTCAGGCACCTGGCCGATCTCGCAGAACTGGTCCATCTTCAGACCAGCGATCCGCACCGCCGAGAACACCGCAACCTCGCTGTCTCCATGCTCCCCCAGGACCAGGCCATCGATCGATCCCGGGGCGACATGAAACGCCTCTGCAAGAGATTGTCGGAGGCGGCTGGAGTCCAGCAACGTACCGGTTCCGATCACACGAGCCGCCGCGAAACCCGAGCGCCGAAGGGCCACCAGTGTCATGAGATCGACCGGGTTCGCTGCGACGAGGATGATGCCGGTAAAGCCAGCATCGACGAGTTCGCCTAAGCACTGCGATACGATCGCGGCGCTCTGGGCCGTCACCGACAGACGCGTCTCCAGACCATGCGTCGCGGCACCCGCCGTAATGACAGCGATCTGGGCTGTCGCGGCGTCGCCATAGGACCCGGCCCAGATGTGCGCCGGCCGGGCCAGGGCGTTGGCGTCCGCAAGATCGGCGGCCTCCGCCGCGGCCAGGTCGAAATCCCTATCGATCAGCACGATCTCCCGGAACAGTGCGCGAAGCATGAGGCTATAGGCCGCCGTCGCCCCGACGTGTCCGGCTCCAATGATCGCAATCCTGCCGGGATCACCCATAGATCGCGCCTCCGCTGTATCGCGGCGGGTCATATGACCGCGCCAAAAAGTCTGCCGATGCCAGCCGTGATCGCCATGGCGAGGACGCCCCACAGCGTCACCCGGACCACCGGTCTCAGTATCGCCGCGCCCCCGGCCCTCGCGCCGATGCCGCCAAGCAGTGCGAGGCTGACGACGGCCGCCGCCGTCACTGCCATGATCGTCATCGAGACAGGGGCGACAACGGCGACAATCAGAGGAACGGCTGCGCCGATCGAGAAGGCCGTCGCTGAGGCGAAAGCCGCCTGGATCGGGCGGGCGGTCGTGATCGCGGAGATACCCAGCTCATCATGCACATGCGCTGCGAGCGCGGCGGTCGCCGTCAGCTGCCTTGCCACCTCGTCCGCCAGTTCGCTCGTCAATCCGCGCGCGACATAGAAGCCGGACAACTCCCGCAGTTCGGCGGCGGGTGAGGACGCCAGTTCCCCGCGCTCTCGGTCGATGCCCGCCTTTTCCGCGTCGGATTGAGAGCTGACGGACACATATTCCCCCGCCGCCATCGACATGGCGCCCGCGACCAGGCCGGCGACCCCGGCGACGAGAATGCCGCTTCGGCCGGCCTCGGCCGCCGCAACGCCGACGATCAGACTGGCCGTCGAGACGATCCCGTCGTTGGCCCCGAGTACCGCAGCCCGAAGCCAACCGACCCGCCCGACGAGATGGCGTTCGTGGTGCATGGTCGTTCAGGCCCCCGGCTTGATTGGAGGCGTGCAGACGATAGAGACGCACACGCCGGGCTTGGCGTCGGTGATATCGATCACCGCTCCGAGTTGGTTGGCGAGGGCCTGGATGATCCCGGTGCCCAGGCCCGGCTTGGCGGCCTTCGGCTCGTGCGGCATGCCGACGCCGTCGTCGCGAACGGTCAGGGTCCAGCCCCCGCCCTGGGCCCGGTAGTCCACGTCGATCCGGCCGTCCCTGTCGTTGGGGAAGGCGTGCTTGAGCGCGTTGATCACCAGTTCGGTGACGATCAGGCCGAGGCTGACGGACTTGCCCGAGGACGCTATGCTGTCGTCTACGGTGACGTTGAGGGTGAGCTGGTTGTGATCGCGGATCATCGAGTCGCCGATGCTGCGACACAGGTCGGTGAAATAGCCGCGCAATTCGACATCGCCGAGTTCCGACCCGGCGAGCTGACGCTGGACGGCGGCCACCGACATGATCCGCTGGTGGGCGTCACGCAGATGGGTGCGGCTCTCGTCGGAGCCCACCTTACGGATGCCCTGCATCAGGACGCTGGCGATGATCTGCAGGCTGTTGGCGGTGCGGTGCTGGACTTCCTGAACGAGGATGGCCTTGTCCCGAACCAGGTCGTCCTTCTGGCGGATCAGGTCCTCGTTCTGCCGCTCTTTCGCCCGGGCCTCCGTGACGTCCTGGATGGACAGTAGCAACCGGATGCCAGCCGCGTCTCCATAAGGGAGACGCTGGACGTTCAGGATCAGCCTCCGGGTGCCTGAGCGTACTTTCAGGTCGATCTCGTAGGCGTGGATGGAGGCTTGGCCATAGGCGGTCGCCTTCATCAGCGACCAGAGCTGCGGCACATTCCATTCGCCCCCGCCGAGGTCGGCGAGGCGCGCGCCCGGAATCTCCTCGGGGCCCACATTGAAGGCGTCGAGAAAACTCTGGCTGGCGGCCACGATCGACAGGTCCCCGTCGAGCAGGAGGACCGGCGCGACCGAGGCGGAGATGAGCGAAAGCGCCAGGTTCAGGGCGATTTCGGAGGGTGGAGCGAGCGATGTCATCGGCATGGATAGTCCACCCCAAGGGAACTGCGCTCTCGGCCAGACGTGTCGCCCGGCCGAGAGCAAAAGATCGTGTCAGGCCGCGACAGTGGTCTGGTCGTTCACGGCGTAGACGCCGGGTGCCGCCCAGGCTGCGTGCTCGATCACCGAACGCTCGGACCAGGACTTCACATGGCCCGTCAGGTTGACCTTGCCGCCGTCGATGGAGACCTTGATGTTCCCGGCCTCGATCTGGCCCTGACGCTCCAGTGCGTCGTTGATCAACTGGTGGACATCCTCGGGCTGGATCCGGGTCTTCAGGGTGATGGTGTTGGTGATCTGGCGAACGCCATACAGCTTGTGGATAGCGCGAGCGGCGGCGGCCCGTTGGAACTCCCACTCAACCTCGCCGGTGAGAGTGACGTAACCGTCCTCGACGACGAGCTGGATGGTCTTGTCGGGCACCATCACGTCCCATTCCAGGCTCGAAAGGGCACGTTTGGCGATCTCGTCATCGTCCAGACCGACATCTCCGAAAGGTCTGACGTCGATGTTCTCGGCGATGCCATGGACGCCGCGCACGCGCAGCGCCGCCTGTTCAGCATCGAGCTTCTCGGAATAGGTGCCGACCGATCCGCTGAGCGTGATCACGCCATCATTGGCCGAGACGCCGATCGACGTGGCGTCAAGACGGGGGTCCCAGGACAGTTCGGTTTCGACGCGTTCTTGAAGGGTCTTGTTCTTCATGGCTGTTCTCCGAATAGCCGACCAGGGCCCGGCCCGGCGGGCCCGATCTCGAGGTGGTTATCGTCTGATAGGAGCATCGAAACGCGCTCGCCTTGATCC
>QBLX01000075.1:1188-4557 GCA_003241825.1 Alphaproteobacteria bacterium | reverse complement strand
ATCCAAAGGAGCCCTCCCATGACCCATGCCACCCTGAAGACCCTGAGCCGCGATCTGCGTGATTTCGCCGACGAAGCCACTGACCATCTGACGGACGCCGCGAAGAAGACGGGCTCGGAAGCGAGCGACGCCATCGCCCGATCGACAAAGGCCATCACCCGCGCCGCCGATCGCCTGCGCGACGAGGCCGAAGCCTCGGCCGCGACGACGCGCGCCGTGGTGTCGGAAACCGTCCGCGCCTATCCGGTCAGCACCAGCGTCGTCGCCGGCGCGATCTTAGCCTTGCTCGCGACCTTCGCCCTGGTTCGTCTCTCACAGTCCTGATTAGAACAGGCGGGCCTCGGCGCTGACCGCGTCGGGGCCTGTTTCGACAGGGGATGCGGCTTCGCCCAACGAGAAGCATTCGGTCTTGCTGCGTCCCGCCGCGGCACTGATCGCGCAGATCAGTTCGGGCTTCAGGCGGATGATCGCGACTGAGCTGGTCGCCGGACAGTATACGCTGACTTGAGGCCAACGCGCGAACATCAGGCGGTTAAGGCGTTCGACCTCTGTCGGGTCCGTGACTTCAACCGCGCGCGCCGACATGGAGACGCCCACAGCCCCGCTGACCTCCATGATCGAATGGATCGCGATCGAGACGCGGGGATCGGCGTGAAGATTGGTCAGCTTCTGGCTCTCGCGACCGCTAACGAAATACAGGTTCAGGCCTTCATTGATGTAGCCCACCGTCGTCACCTGAGGCCAGCCGTCGGGCCGGTTGGTGGCTAGGCTCATCAGGCGCTCGTGCTCCAGCAACCGCGCGATCGTCTCCACGGCGGCACCGTGGATGGGAGGATAGGATTCAACAGTCATCGGTCTGGCGCTCCGGCGGTCCGCCTGAATATCGTGCGCAGAAGTCCAGAACCTTGATCTGGCGCAAAAGCGGCCGGTCAGACCTCGCCCGACGCGTGCTGGCGAAGCCGTTCCGGTCGCTCGACGATCAACTCGTTCTGCGAGGGGATCGAGATCAGGCCCATGACCTTCATTCGGGTCAGAACGCGGCTGACCGTCTCGATCGTCAGGCCCAGATAGTCCGCGATCTCGCCGCGCTTCATGGGCAGGCGGACGTGGCCGGGCGCGCTCGGGCGCGCTGGGTCATGCCCGGGCAGGTCGAGCAGGAAGGAGGCCATCCGCTCGATTGCGGTCTTTCGGCCCAACAACAGCATCTGGTTCTCCGCCGCCGCCAGTTCGTGGGAAGTGCGGTGAAGCAGCATGTGCTCAAGAGGCAGCGAGCTCGCGACCAAGGCGCGGAATGGACCCTTACGGAAGCGGCAGACGGTGGAAACTTCTATCGCGTCGGCAGAAAACACATAGGTCTCCCCGATGGCCAGGCCCAGAAAGTCGCCCGCGAACAGAAAGCCGGTGATCTGCCTGCGGCCGTCCGGCAGCAGCTTGTAGACCCGCAATGATCCCGCCGTGATGTTGAAGACATGAGGCGCCGGCTCGCCTTCGCGGATCAGGACGGCACCGGGTTTGAGATTGATCACCTCGGCCAGATCGCCGAGGCGTTGAAGGTCCGGGTCGTCTGCAGCACCGCAAACGCTCAACGCGCGGGCACCGCAGCTGTCGCAGTCACTGCTTTTCGGCCGATCGGCACAACCAGGCAGGGGCGGCGGTCGCGGCGCGAGCGAAGGCTTCAGGGCAACGACCATGCCCCAGTGTGCGCCCGAACGGAGTGATCACCGAGTCAGTTTATTGAGTTGAGTCAAATCAAGGTCGCCAATAGTAAAGCTTAAAGCTGAATAAAGAGGGAGATCAGCGAGTTGAACGATTTTGAATGCTTTTTAGATAAGCGATCATGTCTGCGTTGTCTTTGGTCGACATGACGAATGACGGCATGGCCGCGTGGGCGGTGTCGATCCCTTCGGCGAAAGCCTCGGCCAGGTCGCCGATCGGATAGCGCCGGCCAAGGTCCCTGAAATGTGGGGCGGCGGGCAGGGCACTTTCGCCGGTCACGCCCACGGCATGGCAGGCGGCGCAGTTCGCCTCGGCGTACTGCAAGCCCCGCTCCTCGGCCGATGCAACAGCGGAGACCGAGGTCATCTCGCTGCTGATAACCAAGGTTTCGGCCTCGGCTCTCAGGCTGTTGCAGGCGCCGGGCCCGAGAAGGGCGGCGAGGATGACAAGGCGTTTCATGGGCGCTCCAGATCGACCTCGACGATGCCATCAAGCCTGTCTGTGATCCTTGATCCGGATCAATGCAGGGAGTGGTGGGCACTGTTGGATGGCCTCTGCGTCTTTCGAACGGAGACTCCATGGCAACCTTAATTTCCTCATAGACCAGAACCATCAAGACCTGGGATCTGGGCGTGCGACTGTTTCACTGGGCGCTCGTCGCCACGATCGCCCTGGCCTTCCTGTCGTCAGAGGAAGACGGCCCGCTCGCGGCTTGGCATGTCTCCGCCGGCTGGGTGGCGGCCGTCCTTATCGTTTTCAGGCTGCTCTGGGGATTCGTCGGCGGTGAGCATGCGCGGTTTGTGAACCTGGTTCGCCTGTCCCGCATCCCCGGTCATGTCCGTGGCTTGTTTGCAGGTCGTGTCCATGCCTCGATCGGGCATAACCCCCTGGGCGGGATCGCGGTCCTTGTCCTTCTGGCGCTCATCTCGGCCACGGTCTTCACCGGAAACACCGGTGGCGAGGAGCCTCATGAGCTGATCGCCTGGACGCTTCTGGCCATGATCGTCTTGCATGTCGTCGCCGTGGTCGCGATGTCCTTCCTGACCCGGGACAATCTGATCGGCGCGATGGTCATGGGGCGGAAAAAGACGACCCATTTCCCGAACGCGCAAGATGCTAGGCCACCCGCCCGGGCCGCCATTCCGCTGGCGGCCGTGGTGGTGGCGAGTTCCGCCTTTGTGGCCACCCAAATCGATCCTGAGGCCTTCACGCCAGGCGCGCGCGCCGAGGTCGGCGAAGGCGGCGAAGCGGACGAAGATTGAGCGCCCGCGTCCCGCTACTCGCTCATCTGCCGGATCGTTGATCCGGATCAAGGCGGCGGGGATGCCAACGGGCTCTGATGACCGCGAACGGGATACCAAGTCATGCGCTTCGCCAGCCTCCTGGTTTATGTCGACGAAGGTCCGGAGGCGACGGCGCGCGTCGCTCTGGCCTGCGCCATAGCGGGCCTCTCCAAGGCCCATGTGATCGGTCTGGCGGCCAGCATGCCGGACGTCCCTCAAGTCGATCCCTATGCCGCCGGGGCGATGATGGGCGAGATGCTGGGTCTGTTCCGCGATGTCGCGGAGGCGGATGTCAGCCGGGCCCAGACGCTGTTCTGGGACGCGGTGGGCGGATATGCCGACCATGCGGAATGGCGGGGGGAGGGGGGCT
>QBLX01000075.1:416-1098 GCA_003241825.1 Alphaproteobacteria bacterium | reverse complement strand
GTGCAGGCGCTGCGGGCCGCCGACCTCGCCGTCCTCGGGCGCCGCGATCCTGTGCGCTCGCCGGCGCGCTCGCCCGACCCTGCGGACGTCCTGATGGCCGCCGGTCGCGCCATTCTCGTCGTGCCGCCGCAGATCCCGAGAGGTCCGATCGGTGCCCCGGCCGTCGTGGCCTGGAAGGATTGTCGCGAAGCCCAGCGCGCGGTCGCCTCGGCCCTGCCGATCCTGGCCGCATCGTCTATCGTGCATGTCATCGAGGTCTGCCCGGCCGAGCAGGCCGACGACGCCCGCGTTCGTGCCGACGACGTTGCGGTGTTCCTTGGTCGGCACGGCATCGTCGCTAGCGCGCAGATCGTGAAGGGCGACGGTAGGCCGAGGTCCGACCAGATCATCGAATTCGCCGAGGACCACGGCGCGGGCCTGATCGTGGCAGGGGGCTATGGCCACGCGCGGTTGCGCGAATGGGTCATGGGCGGCGTCACCCACGGTCTGCTGGACCGCTCGCCCGTCTGCCTGTTGCTGAGCCATTGACCCGTCCCTCCAGTTTGGTGGGTCGCAGAGCCCTCCTCGTCGGCGGCGCGGCCGTCGTTGGCGGCGGAGCGGGTGCGGCCTGGCTTGGCGCGCGCGGCATGGGTTCCATGGGCGACTACGACGCGACGGTCGCGCGACTGCGTTCAGTCTTGTC
>QBLX01000075.1:0-395 GCA_003241825.1 Alphaproteobacteria bacterium | reverse complement strand
GCGTTATGCGACGCTGGCGCCCAACGGACACAACACCCAGCCCTGGAGGTTTCGCCTCGGCGATGGCCGGATCGACATCCTGCCCGATGTTTCGCGTCGGACTCCGGTCGTTGATCCCGATGACCATCACCTGTTCGTCAGCCTGGGCGGTGCTGCCGAGAACCTCGCGCTTGCGGGCGCGGCGCGGGGTCGATCGGGTGAGATCGCTTTCGATCCAGGCGGGCAGGGCGGGCTCATCTTCTCCCATGGCGAGGGACCGCCGGTCGGGTCCGCCCTGGTCGACGCAATCCCGGTGCGGCAGTCGACCCGCGCCAACTACGACGGACGCCCGGTCAGCGCGGCCGACCTGTCATCGCTCGCCGCCGCCGCGCGGATGCCCGGCGTGGATGTCATCC
>QBLX01000074.1:9498-12574 GCA_003241825.1 Alphaproteobacteria bacterium | reverse complement strand
CCGGTGAGATTCCCGCCCCCGCCGATCCGCCACGAGGTCCCCCGGTCATCACGCGACCCGAATGGATCCAGCGCCCGACCGGTGCCCAGTTGATGGCCGCCTATCCTGATCGTGCGCTGGGCGCAGGGATCGAGGGCGTGGCGTCGCTGCGCTGTGTGGTACGTGCCAACGGCTCGATCACAGGCTGCGCGGTCGCATCGGAAACTCCTTCCGCCCAGGGCTTCGGCAACGCCGCCGTCCGCCTCAGCCGCTATTTCCGTATCAGCCCCCAGACGATCGACGGTCAGGCCGTAGACGGAGCTACGGTGGCTGTGAACATCCGCTTCAACCTGCCGGACGACTGAACCGGCGCGGATCGAGGGCCTCTGCCTGAACCGTGGGTGGACGGCCCTCGATTCCGTCCGCAACGATCTGCCCGACCAGCGGCCCCAGAAGCCAGCCATTGCGGCGGGGGGCAAGGGCCAGGTGCAGGCCCGGCTCGCCGGAAGGACCGGCCATGGGCAGTCCATCGGCGGTGGCTCCCCGGATGCCCACGCGCCATTCAACCGACCGGGCGTCAAGGTCTTGCCTCGTCAGTTGCTCTGCCACGGCCACAAGGGCTGCCGCTTCCCGGACATCGACTGTCAGATCCCGTCGCCCGGGACCCATTGTTGCGCCAATCACGGTCCCCTCGCCCATGGGCGCAACATAGCCTCCGGGACCTCGCGTCACACCGTCGACCATCGCCGACCTCGCCCGGCCGATCTGGCCGCGAATGGGAATGATCCGCTCGACCAGCCCTCTTGCTGACCCGGGCAGGCCTTGCAGGGCTTCGGCCGCGCCTGTCGCGATCACCAGAGCGCTGGCCACCACCGGCCCCGTGGATGTCACCACGGTCCAGCGATCACCCGACAGGAAAAGCGCCGACGCCCTGCAGTCGATGACCCGCCCGGCGCGTTTTCTCAAGGCGTCGAGAGCCGGCTCGGGTTCGACCTGCTGGTCCCCGGTCCAGACGGCCCCGTCGCGAATTTCAGCGGCAAATCCCATCGCACGCAGGCTTTCGACAACAGGTTCGGGTGCGTCACCGCGCCAGGCAGAAGGTCCGGGCTTGAGATCGATCGACGTCCTGATGGCAAAGGCGGGCCAGAGCGCCGCGGCATCCCGCAACAACTGCCCCCGCTCCGGGCCCAGGTCCTCCAGAACGGACTCCATGGCCGGAGCGATCATCCCGGCTGCCACGGACGATGCGTTGGGCCCACCCGGGTCCAGAACGACCACGTCATGACCCCGGGCCGTCAGCTCGACGGCCACACACAGCCCGAGTACGCCGCCGCCCACAATCGCGATGTCACAGTTCAGAGCCACGCTGGCTCCTAACATCATTCATCCGCGGAAGGGCGTTGCCACTACCGATTTATGCCGCTTTCAGCGTCATCTCCCCGCCGACCCATTCGACTCTCGACAGGGCCCGGGCCGCGTCGGCCGCAGTGGCATTGCCGAGCCGGGCTTCGGCCTCGGCCAGCACGAACAGACTGTAGGGGTCGCTCGGCCAGTCGATCAGAAGTTCCTCGACCTTGGCCTTGGCCCCGGCGGCATCACCACTGGCCGGCATGGCAGCGGCGAGACTGCGCCGGGTCGGATACCAGATGACCGGCGGGTCGCCTCCTTCTTCGCCCATGCCCTGGATCTCGGCGGCGCGGGTGAAGGCCGCAACAGCCGCCTGCGGATTGTCCTCCAGCATCGCCGCCCGGCCTTCGAGGATTCGCTGCGACAGTTCGGTAAAACCCGTCTGCCGCATGGCCATCGGCCCGTCGAACGTAGCGGCTTCTCGCACAGCCTTGATCGCGATTGCTTCGGCCCGAACAGCTGCAGCATCGCCGCGCCGTGCCGCCGCCTCGCCCCGGGCGTAGCGCCAGCTGACCCGCAGCAGCGGGTGCGTCGCCGGGGGTTCCTTCAGGGCTGCCACAAGGTCCTGATCGGCAAAGCGCCCGTAGACGGCATAGGCGTTGTTGGCGACGATCTGACGCCAGACATTGGTTGCCGGGATGTCGCCATAGGTGCGCAGGAACCAGTCCGCGAGAGGCACCCCATCCTCGGCACCGCCCGCCATTAGCGCTCCGCCCATGCCGAAATGAAGGTTATGGCCATGCAGGGGCATCGCCGGAATTCCACCGGGCGGGCGAGCCAGGGCATCGTAGCGCTTGTCCAGAGCCACGGCATTCACGTTGGATCGCATCGCATCCTTGTAGCGCCCGACCCTGTAGAAGGTGTGGGAAGGCATGTGGACCAGATGGCTGGCGGACGGTGCCAGCCGGGCCAGTTTCTCGCCATAGGGAATGGCCTTGTGGGGATCGTCCGACCATTCGGTCAGATGGATATAGAGATGGATCGAACCTGCATCGTCCGGTGCCTGGGCGAGCGCGCGCTCCAGCAGGGTCATGGCGCGGGTAATGCCGGGATCGGCCGCCTTGCCGTCCTCATCCCACCAGTCATCCGCCTTGATCATCCAGGCGTCGGCGGCAACAGCGGCAATCGTAAGGTCCGTCGGGTTCCGCTCGGCAAGGCGGTCCATCGCCCGTGCAAACCGCTGAGCCTGCCCCGCCCGGAAGCCGGAATAGCGCTGGATCAGGGCATCGATCATCTGACGTTGGAGCGGAGACGCATCGCGAGCCAGCCTGCGGGCGTCTTGCGCAGCCTTTCGCGCGGCGGCGATCGAGGCCTCGTCATTGCCGCCGCCATTCAGGTTGGGGCCCAGTGCCCAGGCCTCGCCCCAGGCACACATGCCGCAGGTCGGGTCCAGCAGCCGTGCCTTGCGGAAAGCCCTGACACTTTCGGAATGCTCGAACGCCCATCGCAGCCTGATACCGTGATCGAACCAGGCCTGGGCCTCCGGTACGGTCGTGTCGATCCGGAAACCGCCGTTGCCGAAGCCATCGACCATGACCATGTCCGCCACCGGGCTCGCGCTCAGGGCCGAGCCCACGCGGCCGCAGACCTGGGGGTTTGTGACCAGATCGATCCCCGTCTCGCTTCGGGTCGCCTGTGCCAGTGCGATCGGGCTGATCAGGCAGGCCGCAATGGCCGAAAAGGCGAGCAG
>QBLX01000074.1:3928-9488 GCA_003241825.1 Alphaproteobacteria bacterium | reverse complement strand
CATATCGTGGGTCCCCTCTTTGGCATGCCAATCTGACCCGGATTTCGCCGCTTGGCGAGACTTGCGTCAGATCAGACCGGCCATCGGGGATGACGCGCTCGCATACATGCGTTTCGGCATCCGCCCCGCCAGATAGGACTCACGGCCCGCAATGACCGCGTGTTTCATCGCACTCGCCATCAGGATCGGATCGCGCGCGCCCGCGATGGCGGTATTCATCAGCACGGCGTCGCAGCCCAGCTCCATGGCGATGGTCGCGTCCGAAGCCGTGCCGACACCGGCGTCGACCAGCACCGGCACGCCGGCCTGCTCGACAATCAGGCGGATATTGACACGGTTCTGGATGCCAAGCCCCGAGCCGATCGGCGCCGCGGCTGGCATGATCGCCGCTGCCCCGGCCTCTTCGAGGCGTTTGGCCATCACGACATCGTCGGTGCAGTAGACCATGACGTCGAACCCGTCCTTGACCAGCAGATCCAGGGCCCGGAGCGTCTCGACCATGTCGGGATAGAGATGCGGGGTGTCGGACAGGACCTCCAGCTTGACCAGCCCCCAGCCTCCGGCCTCGCGCGCCAGACGCAGCGTCCGAACAGCATCCTCGCCCGTGAAACAGCCCGCCGTATTGGGCAGGAAGGTGAACCGCTCGGGCTTCACATAGTCCACCAGCATCGGCTGCGAAGGGTCGGACAGGTTCACGCGCCGCAGGGCCACGGTCACGATCTCGGCCCCGGCCGCCTCGGCGGCCGCGGCGTTCTGGGCATAGTCGGCATATTTGCCGGTGCCGACGATCAGGCGCGACGAGAAGGTGCGACCGGCGACGGTCCAGGTATCGGAAGAACTTGTCATCCGTTCGATCTAGGCGTCAGCGCCCCCGGGCGAAAGGCGGCACGGTCGCTTTATCGATTACCTTCGTTCTGCGCGTTGCGGCTTTCGATGAGGGTCGAAAGATTGACGCCCTGACCGATCACGCAGGTGTTGGCGTTGAGCGGGCAGAGACCCAGGGTCCGCTCGATCTCGCGCAGGCGCACGACCTCGGGGTTGGAGCGGATCGATTCGGCCAGCAGCCGGTTGGCCTCGGCCTGACCCCGTGCCTGGGCGATACGGGCGTCGGCATTGGCACGCTCCAGATTGACCCGTTCGATCGCCGCCCGGGTATTCTGTTCGGCCGTCGTACGCGACTGGATCGCCTGGAGCACCGATTCCGGATAGCGGATCGATCCCACCCATTCCATGCGGATGATCTCAAGCCCCTGCGGTGCCCACTCGCGTTGCAGGGCCTGCATGGCCTTCTGAAGGACGATCTGGCGTCCCGGTCCGATCAACTGGCCCGGGCAGTCCTGGGCATCCGGAGTGCCGGGCACGACGGCTGCCGCGTCAGGGCCAGGAGCAGCAGCAAGCGCTTCACTTGCCTGCTGGGCGTTGCAGGCGACGGGCAGTTTCTCGGTTTCGCGTGCGATCGCGGCCCGCACGGAGGTCCGCAAGGGCCCGTCGATGAAGGCATCGAACTCCTGACGCCAGGCTGCAAAGAGGTCAGCCGCCTTGTCCTCGCGAATGCGGAAGGTCAGGGCAACGTCGGCTGTCATCGGCAGGCCAAGGACGTCGGAGAAGGTTATCTCCTCATTCTCTCCGCCGTCAGAGTTGGGCTCGCGCGTATAGCTGTAGGTCCGCTGAAGCGTCTGATAGGTCCGGATTTTTTCCCCGATGCCTTCCCAGTGGAAACCTGGACCAAGTTCCTGCAGCTGGACGCCCGGTTCCGGCCCGAACTTGGTGGTCTTGATCCCGACGTAGCCGCTCTCGACGGTCACGCTGCAGCTGGACACCGACATGGTCATGATCAGAACGAGCATGACGACTGTGAACACCAGGCCGACGACGCGGCCGACGGATCCTCCACCGCTTGGCATCCGGATCGTAGGTCTGACGGTCATGCAGCGCTTCCTGTTTTCAACGTTTCAGTGATCGACTGGCCCAGATGGCCAGCTTCCAGCCTGCCCACACCAGAGTGAGCACGCCAACAAGGCCCACGACCGCCGCGGCGATCAGACTGCCTGAAAACGGCGCACCCAGCACGGCGGGGACCATGTAGCGGATCAGAAAGATGAAGCCGGCAAGCAAAGCCGCACAACCGGCGGCGATAACCAGTGCAGTCCTGATTTCCCGATCCATCGATGACCCCTCAACGGCATTTCATAGCAAAGCTTGCCGTGAAGCAACGCGTATCATGGCGATGTCGGGCTGAAACTCAACCGCCACCCACAAACTGGACGAGTTCGATCCGGTCGCCATCCTCAAGCGCCGTCGCTGCGTGCAGGGATCGCGGCACAATCTCCAGATTGCGCTCCACGGCCACCTTGCGGGGGTCGAAACCCAGTTCCTCGACCAGGGCAAGGAGCGTCCGTGCCGTGACTTCGCGCGTATCTCCGTTGACTTGAAGCCGCATACCGTTACGTCAATCCCATACGGCTCGACGCTTTGACCCGCGCCAGTCCTCAGTTAAAAGGCCCGCCCGATTCATTTGCGGTCCAACGCCCGGAGCTCATGTCCGAAACGCCCGTCATCTTCGTCCTGAACGGCCCCAACCTCAACCTCCTGGGTGAGCGGGAACCGGAAATCTATGGACACGAGACCCTCGCGGACGTGCAGGCGCTCTGCGAACGTGCGGCCGGTGCGGCGCGCGTGGTCTTCCGGCAGTCGAACCACGAGGGCGAGCTGATCGACTGGATCCACGAGGCCCGGCGCGAGGCTTCGGCTCTGGTCCTGAATCCGGCTGGCTATGGGCACACCTCGGTCGCCCTGCTGGACGCCCTGAAGACCCTGACGATCCCGGTCATCGAGTGTCACCTGTCCAATCCGGCAGCGCGCGAGCGTTTCCGCCATCGCTCCTATGTTTCGCCGGTCGCGACCGGTATCGTTTCGGGCTTCGGCCCCTTCAGCTATGAACTGGCGATCCAGGCTGCCCTGCGCCTGATCCGTCCGTCGAGAGAGACCTGACCATGGCATCCGATAAGCCCAAGTCCGAGCCCAAGCTTGCCAATGAGCCCGTCGAGATCGACGCGTCCCTGGTGCGGCAACTGGCCGACATCCTGAACGACACCTCCCTGACGGAGATCGAGGTCGAGCGGGGTGAACTCCGCATCCGTGTTGCCCGCGAGATCACTGCCGCACCCGTGATGCAGTATGCAGCAGCACCCGTCGCCCATGCCGCACCACCTTCCGCCGCCCCTCAGGCGGCTGCGGTGCCGGCCTCCATGCCATCGGACCCGGCGACCATCGTTTCGCGCTCCGGCGAACAGGTGAAGTCGCCGATGGTGGGTACTGTCTATCTTCAGGCCTCGCCCGAGGCCCCGTCCTTCATTGCCGTCGGCGACAAGGTCAAGAAGGGCCAGACCCTGCTGATCATCGAGGCCATGAAGACCATGAACCCGATCCAGGCCCCGCGCGACGGCGTGGTGCTGGATATCCTCGTCGGGGATGCCCAGCCGGTCGAGTTCGGCGAACCCCTCGTCATGCTCGAGGCGTAGGCGCGTGTTCACCAAGGTCCTGATCGCCAACCGGGGCGAAATCGCCCTGCGCATTCACCGGGCGTGCAAGGAGATGGGCATCTCCACAGTCGCCGTACACTCCGAAGCCGACAGGGGTGCCATGTGGGTCAGGCTTGCGGACGAGAGTGTCTGCATCGGCCCGGCACCGGCTGCGAAATCCTATCTGAACATCCCCTCGATCATCGCCGCCTGCGAGATCACCGGGGCCCAGGCCGTCCACCCCGGCTACGGCTTCCTGTCCGAGAACGCCCGGTTTGCCGAGATCGTCGAGGCTCACGGCATGGCCTTCATTGGCCCCAAGCCCGAACACATCCGGGTCATGGGCGACAAGATCACCGCCAAACAGACAGTGCTTGAAGCCGGCATTCCCTGCGTCCCCGGCTCGCCGGGCGAGGTCGAGACCGTGGAGGACGCGATCGAGGCCTCGAAGGCCATCGGCTTCCCCCTGATCGTCAAGGCATCGGCCGGTGGCGGTGGTCGCGGCATGAAGGTCGCCCTGACTGCCGATGACCTCGTCGAGGCCGTCCAGACGGCCCAGTCCGAAGCCCTCGCCGCCTTTGGCAACGGTGCCGTCTATATGGAGCGCTACCTCCAGAAGCCGCGCCACATCGAGATCCAGGTCATCGCCGACAGCCATGGCAACGTCGTCCACCTCGGCGAGCGTGACTGCTCGCTGCAACGCCGCCACCAGAAGATCCTCGAGGAAGCCCCCTCGCCCGCCCTGTCGGCTGCCGAACGAATCGCTATTGGCGAAACGGTCAACAAGGCCATCGCAAAAATCGGCTACCTCGGGGTCGGCACGATCGAGTTCCTCTGGGAGGACGGCGAGTTCTTCTTCATCGAGATGAATACCCGCCTCCAGGTCGAGCACCCGGTCACCGAGGCCATCACCGGCGTCGATCTGGTCCGCGAGCAGATCCGCATCGCAGCCGGTCTGCCGCTGTCCTTCACCCAGGAAGACATCCATTTCGAGGGCCATGCCATCGAGGTGCGGATCAATGCCGAAAACGCCGAGACCTTCACGCCCTCGCCCGGCACCATCACCGACTTTCATGCCCCGGGTGGTCTGGGCGTCCGCCTGGATAGCGCCATCTACGCCGGCTATTCGATCCCCCCCTATTACGACAGCCTGATCGGCAAGCTGATCGTGCATGGCCGCGACCGGGGCGAATGCATCGCCCGCCTGAAGCGCAGCCTGAACGAAATGGTGATCGGCGGCATCGACACGACCATTCCCCTTTTCCAGAAGCTGCTGAACGAGCCTGACATCCTGAGCGGGGATTATGACATCCACTGGCTCGAGAACTGGGCCCGGAAGCAGAAGGGTGCGGGCTGAGCGACGTCTGCGCCAGCGATAGTCCCTTTGGCGGCTTCGGCCCCGAAGAACTGCTGCGTTGCTATGCCCGGGGGGTGTTTCCCATGGGCGAGGCCCGGGACGATGCCCGCGTCTTCCTCGTCGAGCCTGAGCAGCGGGGCGTCATCCCGCTGAACGGTTTCCACATCCCGGCCCGGCTGCGCCGCACCGTCCGTTCCGAGCCCTTCGTCGTAAGGGCCGACACCGCCTTTGCGGCCGTGCTGGACGCCTGCGCCAGCCCGGCTCCGGGGCGGGAGGACACCTGGATCAACGGCCCGATCCGCAGGCTCTACGTCGAACTTCACGCGCGCGGATTCGCCCATTCCCTTGAATGCTGGAAGGACGAGCGCCTTGTGGGCGGCCTGTACGGGGTGACGCTGGGCGGAGCCTTCTTTGGCGAGAGCATGTTCAGTCGCGCCGACAATGCCTCCAAGGTCGCCCTGGTGCATCTGGTGGCCCGGCTCAGACTCGGCGGCTGGACCCTTCTCGATGCCCAGTTCCAGACCGACCATCTGACGCAGTTCGGTACGATCGAGACACCGCAGGCCGTCTATCTCGGGCTGCTGCAGTCGGCGATGAATGAAAGCCCGCAAAAGGCCGCGCTGGCGACCCCGCTCAGCGGATCAGACGCGGTTGCCTATGCCTTGCAGCCGACGATCCAGGC
>QBLX01000074.1:0-3918 GCA_003241825.1 Alphaproteobacteria bacterium | reverse complement strand
CTCACGGCGGGGGTCGAGGCAAACATCCAGCCCTTGAAGACCTGGCGCGTCTCGATATTCCGGGCATTTGCGCGCGGCTCGACCGCGATCTCGAGATAGGCCACGGAATCCTCGACCAGTTCCTCGGGAGCCGACACTTCACAGGCCTTGGCCGTGAACACGAGTTGCCTGTTGAAGCGAACGGGCCGCCCGCCGACCTCGACCTCGAACCGCATGCTCTGCGCCGTCACCTTGTCGATGGCCTCGACGATCGCGACGCGCCGCCGCTGCCTGCGGGTCGGCACAACAGGTTCGACCAGGTTGGCCGGGGCAGCCTCTTGCGACGTCCCGGACTCGTCTGCCTCGTCTTCCGGCAGGACGGCGACGACCAGCGGGTCAGTCGGCTCGACGATGATGGGTGATGCAGGGGCCAGGTCGGCAGAAGGGGCCGGTTCGACCGGCGTGGTCGGGGCACCGGGCGATGGGGGTGATGTGCGCAAGAGATCGCCGATGGGATCGGGCGACGCAGGCTGGGCATCCTGGGGCGCATCCTGCAACGCCCCGGCAACGACCACACCCGAGCCGAGCAGCCCAAGGGCCGTCACGCCGATCAGCAGCGAGCGGATGCGTCTCATTCGGGCTTCCAGGCCTCATAGTCGCCGGTGGCCGCCGGACGGACGCCTTCGTTGGCCAGCGATCCCGGCGGCCGCCAGGCCAGTGGCGTACCGGTCATGTTCGGACGGTGATCCTTCTCCCATTTGCGGCGGACCAGCGGAGCCACGGTCGGCGGCTCGTCGAACGTATAATGCAGCCAGCCATGCCAGTCGGGCGTAACCTTGGAGGCCTCGGCATAGCCCTCGTAGACCACCCAGCGGCGGTGCCGGCCATCATAGCTCTTCGTGTCACGCGACTGGTAGTAGCGGTTGCCGTTCTCGTCGGTCCCGATCAGCGTGCCGCGCTTGGCGATGGTGAACAGGGTTCCGATCGTCGCGCCATTGGTCCAGGAAAAAATCTTGCCAAGCACGTCGTGTAATCCCGTCGATGAACGGCCGCTGCGGATCGCGCGGCCTCGGCTTTGAGCATAGAAACCTGCGGGCCCCGCGTCCAGCGCAACGGCAAGGGATCGTCAATCAACATCTTGGGGGTAATCGGCCACCGACCCACGACATCTATTGAAGGACAGGCCCGCGTCGGCCTAGTCTGGGAGACGGTCAGCCGGAGGACCCCGGATGCACATCCCGACCCGTTTTGCGACGCTTGAAACTGCCCTCGAAAGCCGTGCGATCGAACGCGCCGACGTGGTCGTCGACGTGCTCGCGCCGGCAGGCTGGCCCGACGTCCGCGTGGAGGCCTGGCTTGACTGGCTGGATGGTCAAGCCTGCGAAGCCGCACTCAATGGTCCGCTGGACCCCGTCGACCGACCGCTTCTGGGCGCGCTCGACGCCTGGGCCCGAACGCTGGCCCTGCGCTGTGTCGGCCTCGGACTCGTCGATACCGCCGACGCGGACACTCTCTCGCAAAGCCTCGTGCACACCATTCTGTCCGGCATGGTCGCGCCGGGCCTGGCTCGCGCGGCGCCCCATATCCTCGTCCAGGCGATCAGCGATCCTTCCAGCATCCGGCAGATCGAGGGCGATATCACCGAACGTCGTCTTGCCCTGGCGACGAAGGGCGTGGTCGAGGCCGCGGCCCGCGCGCTCAATGCCGTCGCCGACGCCGTTGACCGTTGCGAGGGCCCGCGCGGGGAATGCGCCACGCCCCGCAAGAACCCCGCCCTCGCCCGCGCTGCCCAGAGGGCCCGTCAGGCCGGAGCGTCAGACGCAGCCATCCTGCGGGCCATTGCCGGCGAACGCCTCAGCCTTCAGCCGACCGCCCCCGCCATCCATTCCCCCCTGGTCATCGTGGCCGACCGCGAGACCGTCGCCTCCGGTGGGCCGGACCTTGATCTGTTGGGTCGGGCCGCCCTGACCGGCGATCTTGTCCTCGCCTTCGATACAGCGGACGGCGAGGCCGTCGCGCACCACCTTCGCGCCACGACAGCCCTTCTGAACCTGCCCGTCATCCTTGCGATCGAAGACCGCTTGCCCGGTATCCTGACCGATCTTGTCCGGCTCTGGACCCTTGCGCTCGCAGCTGGAGACGAAGGCGACGGGGACGCTCTCCGCCTCGGCCTCGGCGGGCTTGCCGACGTGGTGCTCGCCGAGGGCCTGACATCGGCCGGCGAGATCGAACAGCGGCTGGCACAGATCGCCGGCACGGTTGTCGCCGCAGCACAGACCGCTTCGGCGGAAATGGCCGCCCTATGCGAGCGTCGCGGAAACCCGGACCGTCTGCCCGAAGATGCAGCCGAACGCCTGATCCGCCTGGCCAGCGTGGTCGGCCCCTTTGACCCGCCCCTGTCCGGCAGGATGCAGGAGGCCGCCACCGCAATCACCCGGGGACGCTGGCACGCCTCCATCGGCCTGTTTGTCGAGGAGCCGGAGCAGGCCCTTCGGGCGGGCACGAATGCAGTGTCTGCACGTGATTTCTACCAGACCCGCGATGGTGAACTCGTCCCGTGTCTGCGGGCGTCACTGGCCAGGGCGATCCGGGCTCACGGCGGCGATGACCAGGCCGCAGAGCGCCATCTGCTGGGCCAGCGCACCCTGCTGGATGCACCGGGCATCAACCATGCGGCCTTGCAGGCCCTGGGCTTCACCGCGATCGAACTTGAAGCGGTCGAGACGGCGCTGAACAGCGTCCAGCGGCTCGACCACGCCTTTGGCCCGCTCGTGCTGGACCCCGGCTTCGTCCGTGACGTGCTGGATATCGAAGCTGGCGAGGCTGACCTTCTGGCCCTGCTTGGCTTCGAGGACGAGGCCATTGGCGCCGCCGAAGCCTATGCCCTGGGTCACCCTGACCTCGACGCCTGGCCAGACATGCCAGCCTCGCTTCGGGCCTGGCTCGATGATCCCGGGCGCGAGGCCGGGCTGCGCCACGTGATCGAGCCCTTCAGCGAGACCTCCGATCTGACGGTTCGCGACATCGACTGGGCTTCCACGCCGGCCCAGGCTGCGCGTCTGCTGGGCGAAGCGGCGCGCCAGCCCTGTCGGGTCATCCGGCTGGTGCCCGGTGCGCCGCCGCCCGGTCCGCTGCTGGACCTCCCGGACACCATCGCACCCCCGGTGACCACGACCCGTCCCGAACCGACGGTCCGGACCGTCGAGAAAGTGGTCGAACGCGTGGTCGAGCGCGACCGGACGCGCCGCAAACTCCCCGACCGGCGCAAGGGCTATATTCAGAAGGCCGCTGTCGGCGGTCACAAGGTCTATATCCATACCGGCGAATACGATGATGGAGAGCTCGGCGAGATCTTCATCGACATGCACAAGGAAGGTGCTGCCTTCCGTAGCCTGATGAACAATTTCGCCATCGCGATCTCGATCGGGCTGCAATACGGCGTGCCGCTGGACGAGTTCGTCGACGCCTTTGTCTTCACGCGGTTCGAGCCTGCAGGTCGCGTGACGGGTAACGACTCGATCCGCTCGGCGACCTCGATCCTCGACTACATCTTCCGCGAATTGGGCGTGTCCTATCTGGACCGGGCCGAACTGGCCAATGCCGACCCGGACCATCTCAACGCCGACGGCCTCGGAGCCGGGGCAGACGAAGGCGACACCGTTCCCGCCGCCCGCTTCATCTCGAAGGGGTTCGCACGCGGTGCGGCCCCCGACAATCTGGTCGTCCTTCCCTTCGGCCAGCGCCGCGAACCCGAGCCGCCCGCCAATGCCCCAACCCATGCCGATGCCTGCCCGGCGTGCGGTGACTTCGCCCTGCAGCAGCGTGGTGCCGGATGGACCTGTGATGCCTGCGGCGTCGCGACTTCGAAGTCTGGCTGAACGCCGCCGTCGCCAGCCCTGTCCCGCCCAAAGAAAAAGCCCCCCGGTTTGCACCGGGGGG
>QBLX01000073.1:5641-12593 GCA_003241825.1 Alphaproteobacteria bacterium | reverse complement strand
CATGACGGCCTACGAGATGATGCTGTCTGAAAGCCAGGAGCGGATGCTGGCGGTCCTGAAGCCGGGTCGCGAAGACGACGGTCACCGCATCTTCAAGAAATGGGGCCTCGACGCCGCTGTCATCGGCATGACCACCGATACCGGGCGGCTGATCCTGAACCACCATGGCGAGGTCGTCTGCGACGTGCCTCTGGCCCCTCTGTTCGACGATGCACCGCTCTATGACCGGCCGTGGACGCAGCCCGTGCTCCACCCTCGCCTGGAGCCGTCCAGCGTGCCTGCGCCCGAAAGCTGGGTCGATGCGGTGCTGTCGGTCCTGACCTGTCCCGACATGGCGTCCAAGCGGTGGATCTGGGAACAGTACGACCGCCACGTCATGGCCGACACCCTCCAGGACTCGGCCACCGGTGCCGACGCCGGCGTGGTTCGGGTGCATGGCACCGACAAGGGTCTTGCCGTCACCAGCGACTGCACACCGCGCTATGTCCAGAACGACCCCTATGAGGGTGGCAAACAGGCCGTCGCCGAAGCCTGGCGCAACCTGACTGCCGTTGGGTCAAGACCCATCGCCATCACCGACAACCTGAATTTCGGCAATCCGCAGCGCCCCGAGATCATGGGCCAGATCGTGCGCGCCATCGACGGCATGGCCGAGGCCTGCCGCGCGCTGGACTTCCCGGTCGTGAGCGGAAACGTCTCGCTCTACAACGAGACCAATGGCGTCGCCATTCCACCGACCCCGACCGTTGGCGCTGTGGGACTGCTCACCAACTATGACGTCGTCACCAGCTTCTCGACCATGGCCGAGGGCGACACCCTGGTGCTGATCGGCGAAACGATCGGCGAACTGGGCGCGTCGATCTATCTGCGCGAGGTGCTGGGCCGTGAGGACGGGGCCCCACCGCCCGTCAATCTGGCGCTGGAGCGGAAGACCGGCGACTTCGTGCGCGACATGATCGAGACCGGTCGCTTGACCTGTGTCCATGACCTTTCGGATGGCGGGCTGATCGGCGCCGTGGCCGACATGGCAATGGCCAGCGACTGCGGCGTGGAGCTCCATCCCACCAGCCCGGACCATGCCCACATCTTCCTGTTCGGAGAGGACCAGGCCCGCTATCTGGTCGCCGTGCCCAATCCTGTCGAGATCCTCGCCGCTGCACAGGAAGCGGGATTGCACGCCTCGGTCGTCGGTCATGCCGGGGGCAAGGACTTCGCATCCGGTGAACTGTTCCGGCTGCCGCTGGCGCATCTGCGCGAAATGCACGAAAGCTGGATGCCGAACTGGATCGAGAGCTGAACGGAGACCCCATGATGCGCATTCTTCTGATCATCGCCTCGACCCTCGCCCTGACAGCCTGCGGCCAGGGAGCTGCCGAAAAGGCCGAAGACAAGGCTGCCGACCACGCCGCAATGGGCCACGAAGGCGTCACACCCGGTGCCGGCGATGTCGCTTTCACGGCATCCGAGGCCGCGATGCACACGGAAATGGCGGCGGCGACCGGCGATACGCTCGATGAGTCCTATATCGCCAAGATGATCGCCCATCATCGTGGTGCCGTGGCGATGGCGGACGTCGCCCTGGCACAGTCCCAGGACCCAGGCATCCTGCGCATGGCCCAGACCGTCAAGGACACGCAAACGGCCGAGATCGCCGAAATGCAGGCCTGGCAGCCGGCACCGCCCGTCGCGATGCCTCCGGCTGCGCCTGCGGCAACGACGACACCTTCCGGCCCGGAACCCGCCGCGAACTGAGGCTAGACTGGCGACATGTCCGATACACTGTCGCCTCCCGTCTTTCGGCCTGCCGTCCCGCCGCGGCGAGAAGGCCCCCTGCCACTGGTGCCTTTCCTCTGGCACAGCTGGCGCGATCCGCTGGGCACCTGGTCCAGGCGACATTTCGAGGAACCACAGTTGTACGGCGAGGGCCCGCTGGGCTCGGTCATCGTCGTCAGCCATCCGGCCGGCGTACGCCATGTCCTGACCGACAATGCCGCCAACTACCGCAAGGGCGACCTTCAGCGACGGATCCTGGGGCCTCTGCTGTCCGAAGGCCTGCTGCTCACCGAAGGGGATGTCTGGCGGCGCGGGCGGCGGATTCTCGCCCCCCTGTTCACGCCTGCGCGGATGCGCGGTCTGACCACCCGCATGGCCGAGGTCTGCGCCGCTCGCGTGTCCGGATGGGACCTGAAATTCGGCCCACAGGTCATGGATATCGACAGCCAGATGTCGACCCTGACCTTCGAGATCCTGTCGGCCACACTGTTCAGTGACGAACTGGGCGGCGAGGCCGCCGGCTTCGAAAAGGCGTTGAACCGCTATCTGTCGATCGGCGCGCGGATCGATCCGCTGGATGTCCTCGATGCGCCAGACTGGATACCCCGGCTTGGGCGACTGGCGTCCTACCAGTCGGCCGTCTTCTTCGAGAAACGTGTGGCGGCGCTGGTCGCGGCCAGACGGGCCCGGATCGAGTCGGGCGATGCCGCTCCCCAGGACCTGCTCAGCGCCCTGCTGTCGGCTCGCGACGAGGCCGATGGTTCGGCGCTGTCGGATCGCGAGGTCTCGGCCAACATCCTGACCTTCATCCTGGCTGGGCACGAGACCACGGCGCGGACGCTCGGCTGGGCACTGCACCTGATCTCCCGGACTCCGGAGACCGCCGCGCGCCTGCGGACCGAAGCCGACGGGTTCGACGTCTCCGACCCGGCCTGGGCCGACAACCTGGCCTGGACCCGGGCGGTGATCGAGGAGTCGATGCGGCTGTTCCCCCCGGCCCCGACACTCGAGCGCACCGCCATCGGTCCGGACGTGATCGAGGGTCCGGGCGTCGAGCCACAGGCCATCAAGGCAGGGACGATGGTCATCATCTCGCCCTGGGTTCTGCACCGCCACGAACGGCTCTGGGACGATCCGTCAGCCTTCCGGCCCGAGCGATTCCTGCCCGAGAACCGCAAGTCCATTGATCGCTACGCATGGATCCCCTTCAGCGCCGGTCCACGCGTCTGCATCGGAGCGACCTTCGCCCTGCAGGAGGCGATGATCGCCCTGGCTACCATCCTGAAGGTCGCAGAGATCGAACCCATCACTTCGGTCGAGCCCCGGCCCGTTCACCAGATCACCCTGCGCTCGCGCGAGACCATGCGCCTCAGACTGAGAGCGCGCGACGAGCGGGCGGCCGCGTAACGGCTGTCACAAAGGCCGACTAGGTCTGACGCCAGACCCAGTTTGGAGTGATCACATGGCCGGCATCGATCTTTCGCGGCGAGGCTTGCTGCTGACCGTGGCAGCAGGGGGCGCAACCCTGGTCGCCGGGCGTCAGGCGATGGCGCAGATGGTGTTCGAGGATAACCCCTTCCAGCTGGGCGTCGCCGCTGGCGATCCCTTGCCCGACGGCTTCGTGATCTGGACCCGCCTCGCGCCCCGCCCGCTGGAGCCCGATCACGGCATGCCGTCCCAGCCCGTTGCGGTCAGCTGGGAAGTCGCGACGGAACAGGGCTTTGGCAACAGCGTCGTACAGAAGGGCGACGCCGTCGCCCGCCCGGAGCTTGGCCACGCGGTCCATGTCGAGGTTGCTGGCCTGCTGCCAGGCCGGCCCTACTTCTACCGGTTCACGGCGGGGCGCGAACGTTCAGGAACCGGCCGGGCCAGAACGGCTCCCGTCCCTGGCAGCGCAATCGCGGGCGTCAAATTCGGTGTCGTCGGCTGTCAGGCCTATGAGGCCGGCCACTACACCGCCCATCGCAAGATCGCCGGCGAAGACCTCGACTTCATCTATTGCTACGGCGACTACATCTACGAAGGGCGCGGCAACCGCGTGTCGGGCGGCATGAACCCCCGCGAGAACCTTCGAAGCCACATCGGCGGCGAGGTCTATACCGTCACCGACTACCGCCAGCGCTACGCCCAGTACAAGATGGATACCGACCTTCAGGCCTCCCACGCCACTGCGGCCTGGTTTACGGTCTGGGACGACCACGAGATCGACAACAACTGGGTCTCGGATCTGGATCAGGACGGCACCGATCCGCAGATCTTCGCCCTGCGTCAGGCAGCGGCGGTTCAGGCCTATTACGAGCATATGCCGCTGCGGAAATCGTCCTTCCCGCGCGGTTCCGCCATGCAACTCTATCGCCGGGCACAGTATGGCAATCTGCTGGACCTGAACCTGCTCGACACCCGCCAGTTCCGCACGGACCAGCCCTGCGAGGACCGGTTCAACAGTTCCTGCGACGGCATCAATGACCGCGCCGCCCAGGTGCTGGGGGAGGCCCAGGAAGCCTGGCTGCTGAACAATCTGGATCGGTCCGAGGCGACCTGGAAAGTGCTCGCCCAGCAGATCATGGTCATGGATCTGGATCGCAACCCGGGCGAGGGATACGGCGTGAACACTGACAGCTGGGCTGGCTACCGTGTCCCGCGCGAGCGTCTGCTGCGTCACATCCGCGACCGCCGGATCACCAACACCGTCGTTCTGACAGGGGACGAGCACCAGAACTATGCCGGAGAGCTCTATCTGGACGGCCGCAACCCCGAGGGTGCACCGATCGCCACCGAGTTCGTTGCCACCTCGATCACGTCAGGCGGTGACGGTCAGGACCAGCGGTCGGATCAGGCGGCCTTCCTGAGCGCGAACCCCCAGCTTAAATTCCGGAACAGCCAGCGCGGCTATGTCGTCTGCGACGTGACGCCGGAACGCTGGCAGACAGCCTTCAAGGTGCTGGACCAGATTCAGGATCGCGATGGTGTTCTGACGACACGCGAAACCCTCGCCATCGAGGCCGGAGACCCCAGGCTGGTCAAGGCCTGATCTGTCTCAGGCCGCTTCGGGGATCGCCTGCTTCAACCGGCCGCCGACGCGGATCGGTTCGATCCGTGTGGCGAGACCGGTGCGGTCGTCGGTCTCGACATAGACACCGCAGATCGTCGCCGGGCCGTGCGCCGGCGCGTACCGACCGCCGGAAATACGGGTCGTGAACCGCCGCAGCGGCTCTTCCTTCTCGTTACCGATGACGCTGTCATAGTCGCAGCAGCCTCCGGCATCGGTCTGATAGGCAGTCCCGCCCGGCAGGATCTGGGCGTCAGCCGTCGGGACATGGGTGTGGGTACCGATCACCAGACTGGCCCGGCCATCGCAGAAATGGCCCATGGCCATCTTCTCGGACGTGGCCTCCGCATGCATGTCGACGATGACGGCATCGGCGGCGACACCCAGCGGGCAGGCGTTCAGTTCGCGGTCCACCGCACTGAAAGGATCGTCATTGGGGTCCATATGGATTCGGCCCAGCACGTTCATCACCAGCACCGTCTTGCCCGACGGGGTCTCGAACAGATTGGCTCCGGCTCCCGGCGCATCCATCAGCCGGGGATAGTTGGCAGGCCGGATCAGTCGCGGCTCGCGCACGATATAGGTCAGGGCCTCGCGCTGGTCCCACGAGTGATTACCCAGGGTCAGGCAGTCCGCCCCCGCCATGAACAGTTCCCGGGCGGTGTTTTCGGTGATCCCGAATCCGCCGGCGGCGTTCTCGGCATTGACCACCACGAAATCGAGCTTCAGGTCGCGCTTCAGCGCGGGCAGATGGTCGGTCAGGCCGTCCCGTCCGGATTTGCCGATCACGTCGCCAAAGAATGCCAGTCTCATGTGTCAGGTGACCTTTCGGGTCGCGATATAGCCGACCTCGGTCAGAACGCCATCCAGCCACTGGTCATGCGCGTCCATCGGTAGCGCCTCCACCTCCTGTCCGGCATAGGCGAGGCCAATCCGTGGCACATCCGGCAGGGCGGCGAGTGTCCGGTCGTAATAGCCCCCGCCCTGTCCAAGCCGCCCGCCGTCACGATCAAAAGCCAGCAAGGGCGTCAGGATCAGGTCCGGTATCACCGCCTCCGCCGAGGCGGGGGGCGCGCGACATCCGCCGAGGTCCGTTTCCAGCGGATCGCCCGGGGTCCAGTGACGAAAGATCAGGGCTCCTCCCCGCTGCACCACCACCGGCAGACACAGCTGACAGCCCGCCCGCTGCAATGCCCTGGCAAGTTGTTCGGGGTCCAGTTCCGGACCAACCGCAGCATAAAGGGCCACCATGGATGCCCCGGGCAGCGCATGGGCGAACCCGGCGACACGCTGGCCAGCATCCGGTGCGGCTTCGGCCAGTTGCTTTCTCAGTGCTCTCAGGGTGGCGCGCAGTTCCGGCTTGGACGTCATCGCAAGGCCGCTGCGCAGCGAGCGCGCGCGCTCGGAAGGGAAGAGGGTTGGCGGCGCCATAAGAGCCGTGAAGGACGGTTTAAATCCTCTCGAGCCTGGGTAGCCAGGTGGGCTCCGTGTGCTCGACCCCACGAGGTCGGACAGGGACAGATCCCTTCGAGTGAATTAAGGCCGCGAGGATATGTTGCCTTCGACGAGAGCCACAGCAAGACCCGCCAGCAATCAAGATAGGCGCTGACGCCCCCGCGAACAAGCGGCCTTGTTTCAGAGGCTTTGCGCCAGCTTTTCCAGCCGCGCAGCTACGGCATTCAGCGCTTCCGCCACACCGGCCTCGGCGTCGGCTTCCGGCAGGGGCTGCACACTGGCTGCCGGGGTCTGCGTCGCCTCATGAAGTTCGTCGGCCAGGACCAGAGCCGCCATCAGAAACAATCGCAGGTCCCCGACATGGCCGACGTCATTGGCGACACTCCGGACGTTGCGGTCAAAATGCCGGGCCAGCGTCTTGACCCGCTCCTCCTGCCCGTCGGCACATCCGACGGCATAGGGTCGGCCATTGATGTCGACAGTGACTGTGGCCATCAGGCGGGCTCTTTCAGAATGCCACGCATAGCCTGGGCGGCCTCGGCCAGCATGTCGGAGGCCTCGCGTCCCGCCGCCTCCAGCACAGCGATGCGCTCCACGTCCGCCGGGTTGGGCGCGCGCGGGGCAAAAAGATCATCGTCGGTGATCGGCGGGGCGCTCGCAGGGCGCGCCTTTAAC
>QBLX01000073.1:0-5631 GCA_003241825.1 Alphaproteobacteria bacterium | reverse complement strand
ACTCCAGCACCTTGCGTTCCAGCGCGGCGAGGGCCTGATCGATACGCTCTTTCGCAGCGGTCGTGGCGTCGGCCATCAGTCTCATCCTCCAGATTTCTTATAGAACGCGTTGCCGCGCCGGGGTAAAGCGCCCGCGCCGTCCTTTTTCCGCTTCCGACGAAAGACACCGCCGTGGCCAAGTCCGAAACCTCTTCTGCAAAGGCCTCGCCCGAGGCCATGGCCAATGCCATTCGTGTGCTGGCCATGGATGGCGTCGAAAAGGCGAACAGTGGTCACCCGGGCATGCCGATGGGCATGGCCGATGTCGCGACAGTACTGTTCTCGAAATATCTGAAATTCGACGCCTCGCGACCGGACTGGGCCGATCGGGACCGGTTCATCCTGTCGGCGGGCCACGGGTCCATGCTGATCTACGCCCTGCTGCACCTGACCGGCTACAAGGCGGCCACAAAGGAACAGCTGTCGAACTTCCGTCAGTGGGGGTCGAAGACCGCGGGTCACCCGGAGTGGGGCCACATGCCCGGCGTCGAAACCACGACCGGCCCGTTGGGCCAGGGTCTGGCCAATGCGGTCGGGTTTGCGCTCGCGGAGCGGCATCTGGCATCGCGGTTCGGCGACGATCTCGTCGATCACCGCACATGGGTCGTCGCTGGCGACGGCTGCCTGATGGAAGGTGTGTCACAGGAAGCGATCGCCCTTGCCGGTCGCTACAGGCTCGATCGCCTGACCGTCCTCTGGGACGACAATGCCATCACCATCGACGGCGCAGTCAGCCTGTCGGATGCGACCGATCAGGCCGGACGATTCAAGGCTGCCGGATGGGCGGTCAAGGCCGTCGACGGCCACGACATGAAGGCCGTGAGCAAGGCGCTGGCCTGGGCCACGAAGCAGGACAGGCCAACACTGATCGCCTGCAAGACCCGCATCGGCAAGGGCGCCGCCACCATGGAAGGCAGCCACAAGACCCACGGTGCCGCCCTGGGAGCCAAGGAAATCGCTGCGACCCGTCTGGGCATGAGCTGGGATCATGAGCCCTTCGACCTGCCGTCCGAGATCGAGACGGCATGGCGCAAGGTCGGCAAGCGTGGCGGCAAGACCCGCAAGGCCTGGGAGGCCCGTCTGGCAGCCTCCGCCCATGCCGCCGAGTTCACCCGTGCCATGCGCGGCGACCTGCCCGAAGGCGCTTTCGACGCCCTGAACGCAAAGATTGCCGAACTGATCGAGACGAAACCCGCCCAGGCCACGCGCCAGGCCTCCGGTGCCGCGCTCGATCAGCTGTTCGGAGCCATTCCCGAGATGATCGGTGGATCGGCCGACCTGACCGGCTCGAACAATACCTTCGTCAGGGACACGCCGATCCTCGACGCCCCCGACTACGCCGGGCGTTACATCAACTACGGCATCCGCGAGTTCGGCATGGGTACGGCCATGAACGGCATGGCCCTGCATGGCGGGGTCATTCCTTACGGTGGCACCTTCATGGTGTTCTCGGACTACAGCCGCCCGTCGATCCGGATGGCGGCCCTGATGGGCATCCGTGTCATCCATGTGCTGACTCACGACAGCATCGGTCTGGGCGAGGACGGCCCGACGCACCAGCCCGTCGAACATCTGGCTGCCCTGCGCGCCATTCCCAACCTGCTGGTCTTCCGCCCGGCCGATACCGTCGAGGCCATGGAGTGCTGGCAGCTTGCGCTGGAGCACAGGAACACGCCTTCGGCCATGGCCCTGTCGCGCCAGAAGACGCCAGCGGTGCGGACCGACGCCGGATGCGAGAATTTCTCCGCCCGCGGCGCCTATGAGCTGAAGTATCTGACGGAGGGCGAGGCCAGGGTGACCCTGTTTGCCTCGGGAACCGAGGTTGCCGTGGCGCTCGCTGCCGCCGCGACCCTGGACGCCGAGGGCCTGCCCACGCGGGTGATCTCCGTCCCCTGTTTCGAACTGTTCGAGCAGCAGGACGCGGACTACCAGGCCTCCATCCTCGGCCGCGGCACCATCCGCGTCGCCATCGAGGCAGCCGTGAAACAGGGCTGGGAGCGGTTCATCGGCGAAGACGGAGCCTTTATCGGCATGACCGGCTTCGGCGCATCCGCTCCGGCCGAGGTCCTCTACCGCGAGTTCGGCATCACCGCCGAAGCCATCGTCGCGGCGGTGAAGGCCCGCGCCTGATCCGACGGCGACTGGTCCCGCCAGCCCGGCCACCTATATCCGTGAGCCGACCGGAGTGACTGACATGGCCCGCACACTGAAGATCGACTTCGTTTCCGACGTCATGTGCCCCTGGTGTATTGTCGGCCTTGGCGGGCTGGAAGAGGCGCTCCGCCGGCTGGACGGCGTCGTTGCGGCCGACATCCGGTTCCAGCCCTTCGAGCTGAACCCGGCCATGCCGCCCGAGGGCCAGAATATCGTTGAACATATCGGCCAGAAATACGGGGCCACCCCGGAACAGTCGGCCAGCAATCGCGAGATGATCCACGCCCGCGCGGCCGAGGTCGGGTTCGACATGCGAACCGGTCCTGAAAGCCGCATCTGGAACACCTTCGATGTCCACCGCCTGCTGTTCTGGGCCGGGATCGAAGGGCGTCAGCACGCACTGAAACACGCGATGTTCGACGCGCATTTCACCGACGGCCTGAACATGTCCGATCATGGCGTCCTTGCCGATACAGCGAAGAAGGCCGGGCTGGACCGCGACGCGGCCGCCGACGTCCTGACCTCCGGCCGCTATGGCCCCGAAGTCCGGGCCGAAGAACAGGTCTGGCAGGCGCGTGGCATCACCAGCGTGCCCGCCGTCGTCATCGACGACCGCTACCTGATCTCTGGCGGCCAGCCTGTTGACGTCCTCGAACAGGCCCTGCGCACCATCGCCGCCGCGGCGGACGCCCGTCCCGCCTAGAACGGCAGGCTCGGGGATGCCTGCGCGCGGACCGTCAGCCTGTCTTTACTCAACGCCTCTATTGCAACTTCCATCACAGGATCGCGCCCGGCACCGAGGTCGGCGGCGGTCGTGGCCACCACGACATCCGGCACGACGCCCCGCTTCTCCAGCCGGATGCCGCCCGACGTCCGGAAGTCGGCCCGGCTGAGGGTCAGCCGTCCGCCGTCCGGAAGGTCGGTGTCCTGGGCGATCAGCACCGATCCGGCGGTCGCCTCGCCAAACACCAGGGCACGACCGGCTTCCTGCAGCGCGGCGGGGGTCAGCTCGGCCGCACTGCGGCTTGAGGCGTCCACCAGCACCGCGAGGTCGTTGCCGACAGGCGCGTCCAGCCCCCCGCACCCGCGCCCGACCCTCAGGGTCGTCGCGCGTCCCGAGCGTGCCGTGCGGGTCGCCCAGACCTGACGATCCGGCAGGAAGCATGACAGGGCCGCGTCGGCCTCCATCAGCAATCCTCCCGGATTGGCCCGAAGGTCCAGGATCACATCGATGTCCGGTGTCAGGTCCGCCAGCTGCGTGCCGAGCCACCGCCCGAGCCCCGCCTCGAAGGCGTCGATCCGCAGTACCACCAGCCCGGGGCGGGACCGGTCGGCGCTGAAGGCCGGAACGGGGTCCATCAGGCGCGGCGTAAGGGAGACGTCGTGCGCGCGCCCCGCCTGATCGACCAGCCGCAGCGCGACAGCCGTGCCCTCCGGCAGGTCTATCTCCGGCCCCCAGCGCTCGCCATTGACCGTCTCAAGCCGCCAGCCCGGCGCGATCCCGGCCTCCTGGGCGGGTGACCCTTCACGGACACGCTCGATCCGCTGGGCACCATCCGGCTCTGCAAACAGGGTCAGACCCATCAGCGGTCGTCTCTGGCGCTGTGTGGCCCGGCGCTGGACCGCCGCGGCCGGCGAAACCGCGGCATGATCGTCATCCAGCAGATCGAGCATGGCGTTGATGGCCCGGTAGAGCTGCCGCTCATCCGGGGCCGCCAGGGCGACAGGCCGCCAGGTCTCGCGTGCGGCCCGCCAGTCGACACCGTGAAGCTTCGGATCGTAGTAGCTGCGCTGCACCTCGCGCCAGACCGTGTCGAACACCCGCCGGTTCAGAGCGAGCCTGTCGGCACCGGCAAACGTCTCTGCAGCCGTGGTCTCCGGCAGCACAGCCGCCTGCACAGGCGCAGCCGACAGCAGCACGAGGCTAGCAGTCGCGGCGCAAAGGCACCGGTTCGCAAGGAGACGGAAGACGGGGCGGAACATCGCGACCCTGTTAGGCCAGTCGGTGCCCCACACTCAAGCGATCGCGTCCCGATCGTCATCTTCGATCACGCCTTGTGACAGCCTTGGGGTTGATCCGACGGCCTCCCGGTTCCATTGAAGCGCCAACCAAAAAATCACCTTCAGGAGCCCGCCCCATGACCGTCCGCGTCGCTATCAATGGATTTGGCCGTATCGGCCGCCTCGTCCTGCGTTCGATCGTCGAGCACGGTCGACGCGACATCGAGGTGGTTGCGATCAACGACCTCGGCCCCGTGGCCACCAACGCCCATCTGCTGAAATACGACAGCGTCCACGGTCGCTTCCCCGGTACGATCACGTCGGGAGACGACTGGATCGACGTCGGTCTGGGCAAGATCAAGGTGACGGCCGAGCGCGACCCGGCCAACCTGCCCCACCGCGACCTGAACATCGACATCGCCTTCGAATGCACAGGCATCTTCACGACCAAGGAAAAGGCCTCGGCCCACCTGACCGCGGGCGCCAAACGCGTTCTGGTCTCGGCCCCCTGCGACGGCGCGGACAAGACCATCGTCTACAAGGTCAATCACGACACCCTGACTGCCGACGACGTCATCGTCTCGAACGGTTCCTGCACCACCAATGCCCTGGCTCCCGTCGCCAAGGTCCTGCACGACCTGTTCGGCATCGAGCGTGGCTATATGACGACGATCCATTCCTACACCGGTGACCAGCCGACCCTCGATACGATGCACAAGGACCTGTACCGCGGCCGCGCCGCGGCCCTGTCGATGATCCCGACCTCGACCGGTGCCGCCAAGGCCCTGGGCCTCGTCCTGCCAGAGCTCAAGGGCAAGCTGGACGGCTCGTCGATCCGCGTGCCGACCCCCAATGTCTCGGTCGTCGATCTCAAGGTCGTCGCCGGTCGCGAGGTCACGGTCGAGGAAATCAACGCCGCCCTTCAGGCCGCTGCGGATGGTCCGATGAAGGGCGTCCTCGCCACGACGGACGAGGCCCTGGTCTCCACAGACCTCAACCACATCGCCGCCTCCTCGACCGCCGCCCTGCCCCAGACCCAGGTGGTCGATGGCAAGCTGGCCCGCGTCCTGACCTGGTATGACAACGAGTGGGGCTTCGCGACCCGCATGGCCGACACCGCTCTGGTGATGAGCAAGCTGATGTAAGCTCCGCGTCCCGATCCTTCTCCCCTTGCGGGAGAAGGTGGCTCGCGCAGCGAGACGGATGAGGGGTCATCCTGCGCTTTCCAGTCGAAACAGTGCTGTCCCCCTCTGCCGTCCTCGACCCCCACCCGTCAGCCTGTGACGCCAACACCCCCTCATCCGTCAGGCTGCGCCTGACACCTTCTCCCGCGAGGGAAGAAGGAAGCGCCAGGACCACCGATGACCTTCCGCACCCTCGACGACGCAGGCTCCCTCGCCGGCAAGACCGCCCTCGTCCGCGTTGACTTCAACGTCC
>QBLX01000072.1:11389-12745 GCA_003241825.1 Alphaproteobacteria bacterium | reverse complement strand
TGGTCTGGTTCAGAGTCTGCAGGGCAATCTGCGAACCAATGTTCGTGTTTATGCTATTAGGCATTTCTGGCCACTTTCCTTCTGGATATACAGCCTCTTTTGAGGCCCGAGCATTATGCTCAGACCTGCATGTTCAATTCCGGGGCCAGAGCCAGACGAAAAAGTCTTGGTGAATAACAGGGGTTTGCAAGGGGCTCTGCGTAAGCAGATTTTGCCTACCGGGCAGATTTTGCCGGGAAAGCGGAAATTCTTGCCGACCGACGGTTATCGACCCGGGATTACAGAACGACGGTCTGGCGGCTGTTTCGGCGCTCTGTTCCAGTGACGGCCGGATGGAGTGCGCGTCGTCCTGTGACGGAAAAGGTTTCATGCCAATTGAGGCCGTGTGGGTCAGTCAATTCGCGCCTGATCACGCGACATGTTGCCACGCAGAGCTCAGCCCCATTCGTTCTGCTCATCCCCGCAAAATTATGGAGTGTGCGGGGGTGCCAGGATGGCGCGGGTTTCGACGCCCGTCCGATTGGAACGGTCCCGCACCTCGACCTCGACCAGGACAGCCCCGACAGGGTCGTGGGCCCAGATGTAGCGACGTTCGATCTCGACCGTGCGGCCCGAAGGAGCGAAGCCTTCGAATGTGTCGCCCCAGGGGGTGATGCGCTTGAGCTCGGCCCATTTCAGGGAAATGGCAGAGGCCAGTTCCTCCTCGGCCATGATCCTGAGCTCTTCGTCGTTCACAGCCACCGGCGGACCTCCTGCCTGTAGGCGAGATAGGCAGGACCAAAGCGGGCCTGCAGATAGACTTCCTCGCGCGCGATCACGAACCGGTCGACGACCAGGACACAGGGCAGCAGGAGGATCAGGGCCACCGAACTGTCCATCCCGATGGCCAGCCCGGCATAGATGATGGCCATGCCGACATAGATCGGGTTTCGGGTGAGGCGGTAGATGCCGCCGGTGACGAGCGCCGTCGAAGGCTTCCAGGGCTGGATAGCGGTCCGGGCCCGGCGGAACAGACCCGCTGCCGCTGCTTCAAGCCCGAAGCCGACGATCAGGCCGGCGACAGCCAGACCCCGACGCAACAGGTCCGGAAGACCCAGTCCGGGGACATCGAACACCTGCCCTGCCCCCCACCCGGCCAGCAGGAAGCCGACATAGATCAGGGGTGGGGGCGCGAGGACGCCCGGTATGTCGCGGGGTTCGCTCACTCCTCGTCGCCATAGATGGCGACCCGGACCGGCTGGCCCTGGGCGGCACGACCCCGGTACATGCCCGAGGTATTCATGGAAAAGGCGACACTGCCATCGCGTCCCATGACAATGACCCCGCCGTCTCCGCCGATGGATCCGACGTCCGCGA
>QBLX01000072.1:9791-11379 GCA_003241825.1 Alphaproteobacteria bacterium | reverse complement strand
TCCTCATCGGCGGCCACCTGAACCGTCCGGCCAAGGGCGGTGCGCATGCAGATGTCGCGCGCCACCGTGGCCCGGATGAAGTACTCGCCCGAACCGGTCGCCGAGACCGCACAGCCATCCGCATTGGAGGCATAGGTGCCGGCTCCGATGACGGGCACATCCCCGACCCGGCCCCAGCGCTTGCCCGTCATGCCGCCCGTCGAGGTGCCGGCCGCCAGATGACCGGCGCTGTCGAGAGCGACCGCACCGACGGTGCCGAATTTCCGCTCGTTCAGGGGCGGCTGGGGCAGGCGGTCAGTTGAAGCCTGGGGTCCCTGCGCTCCGGCCGGACGGGCCGGGATCGGCAGGTTCTGTCCCCGGAGGCTCGATTCCAGGCCGCGCCAGCGACGCTCGGTGAAGAAGAAGGACGGGTCGACCTGTTCCAGACCGACCGAGGCGGCAAAGGTCTCGGCCCCTTCGCCGATCAGCATGACGTGCGGGGACTTCTCCATGACAGCGCGGGCGGCGGCGATCGGGTGACGGGTGCGGGTCAGGCCGGCCACGGCTCCCGCCGTCCTGTCGGCACCATTCATGACCGCTGCATCCAGTTCATTGCGACCGGCGGCGGTGAAGACGGCTCCGCGTCCGGCGTTGAACAGGGGATCGTCTTCCATCAGCTGGATCGCCGCCTGAACCGCATCCATGGCGATGCCGCCCTCGGCCAGGACCCTGGCCCCGGCCTCCAGTGCCCGTGTCAGGGCCGCGCGATAGGCGGCATCCTGTTCGGGGCTGAGATCGGCGCGTTCGATCACCCCGGCTCCGCCATGAATGGCAAAGGACCAGGGCGTGACGGCAACCGGAGCGGGCGTCTGGGCCAGGACGGGGGTCGCAAGAGCGCTCAGGGCCAGCGCAGCGGCGATCAGGGGGCCTGATTTCACGGTCATGGTGTTCGGTCTCCGGTTTGTCCGGTCAACATTAGAACCCGACGCGGCCGCGGGGGAAGACGTCAATCGCGTGAACAGACCGGGCAGTCGGGGTCAGCGGTCACCCGCACCGTGCGGGCCGTGGCGGAAAGGCCGTCGTAGAGCATGAGCCGACCGGTCAGGGGCTCGCCCGCCCCGGTGATGAGCTTGATCGCCTCCAGCGCGGTCATGGCACCGACAATGCCCGCCAGCGCCCCGACCACACCGACCCGGGCACAGGTCTCGGCTTCCGGCGGGGCTTCGGCCACCAGGCAGCGGTAGCAGGGCCGGCCTGAGAAGACCCCGACCTGACCGCTCCAGCGGCCCAGCGCCCCGGAGACGAGGGGAACCCCTGCGGCGACGCAGGCCGCATTGACGCTGAAGCGGGTCCCGAAATCATCGGTGCCGTCGAGCACCAGATCCTGTCCAGCGATCAGGCCCGCAGCATTGTCCGCGGTGAGGGCGAAAGGATGGGCGTCAACCCGTACATGGGGATTCAGGGCCGTCAGACGTTCGCTGGCCACCGCCACCTTGTTGCTGCCGATGTCGTCGGTCGAGAAGGCGATCTGGCGCTGGAGGTTGGACAGGCCGACGGTATCGGCATCCACCAGACCGATCGTGCCCACCCCTGCCGCAGCCAGATAGAG
>QBLX01000072.1:0-9781 GCA_003241825.1 Alphaproteobacteria bacterium | reverse complement strand
GATCAGGACACGGGCAGCGGCAAGCTTCTGCTGCCCCGGCCCGCCGACCTCGGACAGGACCAGATGGCGGGCATAACGTTCGATTTCATCGTCTGAGAAGGCCACACCCCGCCATACGCCCGACACGCCAGCCGGTCACGCGCGATCAGGCGGCGAGGCGATATTCCAGCATGGCCTCGACCGAGCCATGGGTGACGTCGTCGAGATCATTGAGGCCGACATGATCCAGTGTCCGCTTCGGCTCGTGACAGACGGTCACGGCTTCCATCAGGGAACGCTCCCGGATCGGCATGTCGCAGACCATGCGCATGGGCCCCAGCCGGGCATCCGCCTCGAGGCGATACAGAAGCCGGTCCACGTCCGCGCGTAGACCTTCGATCACCTGAACCACCTGCCCGTCGTGGAACAGCATGGAACTGCACAGATGATCGCGACGATTGTTGACGGCAGAGATGCCTACAATCTGGGCCATGGAGAGGGGAGAACGCCCTGCTGTGCCGATCAGTTTGCTCACATAAGCCACACGAACCAGCACGACGACACTCCAACTCCACCCCTTACTTGGGATGTTCGATCAGGTTATCAGCGTTAATGGGCAATTTCATGGCCCGATCCTGCTACCGGCCTTGCTTGATATCCTTCTTGTCCAGCCGCAATTGCGTCGCCATCTGATCCGGCATGAGCGATCAGACATCCTTCCCCGGCCCCGGCTGGCACGGCACAACCATCCTCGCAGTGCGCAAGGACGGGCGCACCGTCATCGCCGGGGACGGCCAGGTCTCCATGGGACCGACCATCGTCAAGGGCGCAGCCCGCAAGGTCCGGGTGCTGGCGGGCGGAAAGGTGCTGGCGGGGTTCGCGGGCGCGACGGCGGACGCCTTCACCCTGATCGAGCGGCTGGAGGCCAAGCTGGAACAGTATCCGGACCAGCTGGCGCGGGCCTGTGTCGATCTGGCCAAGGACTGGCGCACCGACCGCTATCTTCGCAAGCTGGAGGCCATGCTGCTGGTGGCGGACAGGACGTCGATCTTCACCGTCACCGGTGTCGGCGATGTGCTGGAGCCGGAACACGGCGTGGCGGCGGTGGGATCGGGCGGCAACTATGCCTTTGCCGCCGCCCGTGCCCTGATCGAACACACCGACCTGGATGCCGAGACCATCGCCCGCAAGGCCATGGCCATTGCGGCGGACATCTGCGTCTACACCAACGGCAATCTGACGGTGGAGACGCTTTAGGGCCTGACGTCCTGTGCCGATCGCGCCCAGAGCGGTGGTTTCGTTGTCCAGCAGGCTTCAAGAAGCCGCGTGGTTGCCGCGCCCCAGTCGGCAACATATCCGCCCGTACTGGTGAATGTGACATGGACCAGCGACCGATCCGGGCCCCAGCCGCTTCCTGACACCCAGTAGGTGGGACCGTCGCCAACGGGTCCGCGGACCGGCCTCGTCGTGTATCCCGCCGCCTCCGCAGGCAATCGCCTCAGGCCGCTGAAATTGATCGACGGCGGCTGGATATCCGACAGCCAATCCATTGCGGAATACAGGTCCGGGCAATCGGAGGCGGCTGTCCATTGATCGTTGCCGGTGCCTACTGACGTTATGGACTGTCGACGCGCGAACCACGTCTGGCGTCCCTCCGGCGAATAGATCGAGAAGAAGGTGACGACGAACGGCCCCTCTGCCGTCGCAGCATAGGCACCATGGTAACTGCTCCCCGAAGGCAGGCTCGATTCAAGCGCGGCAGCAGCTGGAGGCCAGGAGATCGGACCTTGGCTCATGCTCTGAAACAAGGCCATTGCTGAAATCAATTCTATGGAAATGGTTGCGCTTCAGGATTCACCTCGGGGCCGTCTGTGAGCGCCTCCACTCGACAGCCAGACAATTCTAATCGCCAACCGAATTTGCGGCCCCCGGTGATGTAGCCGCTGTAGACGCGGCATTATTTGGCCAGCACTCAGCCAACAATACTTCAACATTCTCAAACAGACGTTGTGGCTCGCCGGACCCAAGAGAACGCATTGACAACCAGACCGGACTATTTCCGGCATCGGATGCGCGGGCCCAAAGTTCGTAGGTCAGATGGAGAGGACCCATCACCGGGAGTTTACGGCTTGATGGATCCGGAACGCGGAGTTCGATCCGAGGCTGTGGCGTTCGCTCAACTGCGGCCAATGCTTCGACCAGCGCGCCACATGATTCTTGTTCCGCCCACTGAACGCCGTTGAATGATGGGCTACCCGCCTCTTCGCGACGAGCACGCCACCTCATGGGGTCTCCAACTTTTGCTGGTGGCAAACGATATAGGCTGATCCCGACGAACCCGGCGTCTTCGCGCCGTTTGATCAACACGGCCTGGGGAGCAACCTGATCGACGCGAAAGGCCTGAAGCGCATCCATAGGATCGGTCGCCGCATTCCCATACAACTGAATGGCAACATAAAGTGCGATCGTCAGGGACATGGCTGCGCGTCCGGGTTCACTTCCGGTCCATCTATATCGACATTTCTATCAGATCGAGTGTCATAAGCTCGAATGGCGACGTCAGAAGTTCGGTCCCTAATATCTCTGGCAACAATATAGGATCGATAGTTCTGTCCTGTCTGGGCACTGAAGATATCGACCCGTTCCCAATCCGCTGCTGATGGAACACGGTTTCCCCCAGCGTGGGAGTGGACCTCTCCGATTGGTGTATCTCCAAAGGGATTGCTTTCATCAAGCGTTACTGTTCCCGCCAACCGCGGTCCCCAAGTTACGGCTCCCACGTAAACTGATCCATTGGAGCGCTGATAGAGTTGCGCGCCGAACTCTCGATGATGCAACCTGTCGTCGCCGAGCTCGGCGGCCTTCTGCAGGAACTGCCTCCTCGCCTCCGCCGCCGCCGCATCTGCGTTCCATTCAAGCGCCCTTACCGGATCGCTGCACAAGTCCTGCTCGTCGTCCGGCGTGAAATCGCCCGGATCGACTTCTTCCTGCTCGGGCGCGCCGGTGTCATTGTTTCCGCCACCGCCCGCACCACTGCCGCGCGACGGGAAAGAGCCGTCGTTCCTGCGCCGCTGCCCGACGACCCTGATCTCGCCCAGGTCAGTTACGTCCGTCACACCCGCCTCCCTGTTTTACAGGGGAAAGGTGTACTAGAATCACAATACGCGCAATACTAGAAACTCAGTTTTCCACTAAGCCTCCTCGTCGCCGGCCAGACCCATCATGTGGAAGCCGGCGTCGACGTGGACGATCTCGCCCGTGGTCGACAGGCCGAGATCGGACAGCAGCCAAAGGGCACAGCCGGCGACGCCCTCCATCGAGGTGTCCTCCTTCATGGCCGACATGGCGCGGCCCTGGGCGATCATGCCGCGACCGCCCGAGATGCCGGCCAGCGACAGGGTGCGCATGGCACCGGCGCTGATGGCGTTGACGCGGATACCCTTGGGCCCGAGGTCGCGGGCGATATAGCGGGTCGCAGCTTCCAGCGCTGCCTTGGCCACGCCCATGGTGTTGTAGTTCGGGATGGCGCGCTCGGACCCCAGATAGGTCATGGTCACCATCGATCCGCCGTTCGGCATCAGTCGGGCGGCGCGTTTGGCGACATCCACGAAGCTGAAGGCCGAGATGTTCATGGCCAGCAGGAAGCTGTCGCGGCTGGTGTTCTCGACGAAGGAGCCCTTCAGCTCGTCCTTGTTGGCGAAGGCCACGGAATGGACGACGAAGTCGATGGTGCCGAACTCGGCTTCCAGCCGGGCAAAGGCCGCGTCCATCGAGGCGTCGTCGGTGACGTCGGCCTGGATCAGAAGTTTCGCCCCGACGCTCTCGGCCAGCGGACGCACCCGGCGCTCCAGCCCCTCGCCCATATAGGTGAAGGCCAGTTCGGCGCCCTGGGCGGCCAGTTGCGAAGCGATGCCCCAGGCGATCGAATTGCTGTTGGCCACGCCCATGACCAGGCCCTTCTTGCCCTTCATCAGCTCGCCCTTGGGCATGTTCCAGGCGGATTCGGTGGCCATCGTTTCAGTCTCCTGTCTGTGAGGCCGGCGCATCATGTGCGTCAGGCCCTGTCTGGCGGTCTTTCTGGACGGGGGCGTGCGTCGAGACAAGCGGGCAGGCTGTAGGAGCCGTCATGCTGGACAGCCAGCAAGGCGCATGGGACGGATCGACCCCGTGTTTTCAGGACGCCTTTCATGATCGCCTTCCACCGCCTCGCCGCTGCCGCCGTGCTCAGCCTGTCGGTCGGCTTGCCTGCCACGGCCCAGACCCCCGCCGCCCCGATGCTGGATGCGGCCGCGATCAAGCGCGATGTCGAGGTCCTGTCCGGCGACGCCTTTGCCGGACGCGGCCCGGGTGAGGTCGGCGAGGAAAAGACCCTGGCCTATCTGGTCGAACAGTTCGCGGCTGCGGGTCTGCAACCGGGCGGACAGAATGGCGGGTGGTTCCAGGACGTGGCACTGACCCGCTATCAGCGCGACAATGCCCGGGTGGCGATCCGGCTGAATGGCGAGGTCCAGCCGCTGGAACTGGTACGCGATCTCAGCGTCACCTCGATGCATATCGGCCAGACGCGGATCGAGAACGCCGGGCTGGTGTTCGTCGGCTTCGGCGTCGACGATCTGGGCTGGGACCAGTTCGCGGGCGCGGACCTGACCGGCAAGGTGGCGGTCGTGCTGCTGAATGACCCGGACTATGCCTCGGACACCGGGCCGTTCAACGGACGCAACCGCAGTCCGCAGGGCGGGCTGGGGGCCAAGAAGCGGGCCGCCTTTGCGCGCGGGGCGGTGGCCGTGCTGCAGATCCACCAGTTCGAGACGGCCTCCTGGCCCTGGCAGCAGATCGCCAACTCGGACCCCGATCCCAAATTCGTGCGCGGCCCGGCCCCGGAGCGGGGCGTCGATACCAGCGGCGCGATCCGGTGGGAGGCGGCCGTAGATCTGTTCGCGAAAGCGGGACTCGACCTGCCCGCTCTGGCGCTGACGGCGCGCGAACAGGCGTTCCGGGCGGTCGAGGTGCCGGGCGTGACCCTGTCGACAGACTTCACCATTGCCGCCTCGCCAATGGTCACGCGCAATGTCGTGGCGATGCAGCCGGGCACCGACCGGGCCGACGAGACTGTCATCTATGGCGCGCACTGGGACGCCTACGGGATCGGGCCAGCGGACGATCGCGGCGACCGGCTGCGCAACGGCGCGATCGACAACGGCATCGGCACGGCGACCCTGCTGGAGGTCGCCCGGACCTATGCCAGGGCCCCGGCCCCGCGCCGCAGCGTGCTGTTCATCGGCTATACGTCCGAGGAGGACGGCCTGCTGGGGGCCTATGAATATGCCAATGCGCCGCTGCGTCCGCTGGAGACCACGGCGGCGGTGTTCAACCTCGATCCCCACCACGCCCTGCCGATGACCCGCAGCCTCGAGCTGATCGGGGCGGGCCGGACTGGACTGGAAGCCGATCTGGCGCGGGTGGCTGCGAGCCAGGGTCTGTCGCTCGAGGCGGAGCATGATCCGGCCGCCGGATGGTACGGGCGGTCGGACCATTTCACCTTTGCCGAACAGGCGGTGCCGACGGTCTATTTCCGGGCGGGCAGCGATCTGGTCGAGGGCGGGACAGAGCGCGGCATGACGATGATCCGGGCCTATAACAGCCAGCATTATCACCAGCGGACCGACGAGTTCGACGCGGCCTGGGACATGGTCGCGGCCGCACAGGAAGGCACGGTCGCCTATCTGCTGGGCCGCGAGGTGGCAGACAGCGACCGCTGGCCGACCTGGAATGAAGGGGTGGCCTACCGGGCGCGTCGGGATACCAGCGCAGCGGCTCGCGACTAGGCCTGTTTCGCCTTGCGCCCCATCCGCTCAAGCAGCTGCATCAGCGGGGTCGCGGTAATGCCGTGGACCACGATCGAGACCAGAACGATGAAGCCGGTGATGGCCCAGAGGCGCTCGGAGCTGCCGAAGTCTGCGTGGTTCAGGGCATAGGCGACATAGTAAACGGACCCGAGACCCCGGATCCCCAGCCAGGCCAACATCAGCCGGTCCCGGTAGGGCAGCGGTGACCCCACGAAAGACGCCATGGCCGCCAGTGGGCGGACGACGAACAGGATGGCGAGACCGATCAGGGCATCGGACCAGGTCAGGCTGTCCAGCAGGCCGTTCGCAAGAGCACCACCGAACAGGACCAGAAGCAGCATCATGATCAGCCGTTCGATCTGTTCGGCGAAGTCATGCATCTCCTCGTGAAAGTCGGCCTCGCGCTCGGAGGCACGGATCGTCAGTGCGCAGACGAAGACCGCGAGGAAGCCGTAGCCATGGACGACCTCGGTCAGACCATAGGCGATGAAGGTGGCACCGACAGCGACCAGACCGTCGGCATGGCGTGACAGGCCCTTGAGCCGGTTTCCGAAGATCAGCCAGCCCATGGCCCGGCCGATCCCCCAGCCCATCACGCAACCCGCAGCCAGTTTCCAGCCGACGTCCACGGCCAGCCAGGTCGTGAGGTCGGCGATCTTGAACCCGCTCAGCGACATGACTCCGCCCGCCGCCGCCAGGATCGCCAGATTGACGAAGGGAAAGGCCAGGGCATCGTTCAGCCCGGCCTCTGACGTCAGGCCGAAGCGCACCTCGTTCTCCTCGCCCGAGCGCGGCGGGCCGGTCTGGACGTCCGAGGCCAGAACCGGATCGGTCGGAGCCATGGCCGCGCCCAGAAGCATGGCCATGGCCAGGCTGAACCCGAGTCCAGCCAGGCCGAGCCAGGCGACGGCGACGATCGTCACCGGCATGGCCACGCCCAGCAGCCGCCAGGTCGGGGCCCAGGCCCGCCATCCGACCGGCCGGTCCAGCTTCAGTCCGGCACCCATCAGCGAGATGATCACCACAAGCTCGGTCAGACGTTCGGTCAGGGTGTCGTAGGAACGGGGATCGGGATTGAAATTCAGCCAGCCCAGGCTGAACACACCGAAACCCAGGGCAACGCAGATCATCGCCAGCGACAGCGGTACCGACTTCAGCCCCTTGGGCGCCCAGGACACCAGCAGGATGATGACGCCCAGCGCCACCAGAAACAGGATGTAGGGATTGGGAGCGGACAAGCGGGACCTTTCAATCGGACCCCAACGCGGGCTGGGCCGATTTTGATGCGTCAGGCCGGGTCGCGATAGGGGGAATACTCAAGCGTCATGGCCTCGATCCCGGCGGCCACACCCTCGCGCTCCTGCTCCAGATAGCGGGCGACCGGCTCGCGCAGGCCCCGGGGGGCGATATAGTGGGCCGAGTAGACCGGGGTCGGCAGATAGCCGCGCGCGATCTTGTGTTCGCCCTGGGCCCCCGCCTCGACGCGGGACAGGCCGCGCGAAATGGCGAATTCGATGGCCTGGTAGTAACAGAGCTCGAAATGCAGGAAGGGGACGTCGTCCAGCGTACCCCACTGGCGTCCGTACAGGGCATCCCGGCCGATCAGGTTCAGGGCCCCGGCGATCGGCTGGCCATCGCGGAAAGCCATGACCAGGGCAATCCGGTCGGCCATGGTCGCGCCGATCCGGCTGAAAAAGTCGCGTGTCAGATAGGGTCGCCCCCATTTGCGGCTGCCGGTGTCGATGTAGAAGGCGAAGAAGGCGTCCCAGTGCGCCTCCTCGATATCGCTGCCGGTCAGGACGCGGATATCCAGCCCGGCCTGGGCATCGCGGCGCTCGCGGCGGATGGTCTTGCGGCGATTGGACGACAGGGCGGCGAGAAAGTCGTCGAAGGTCGCGTAGTCGTGGTTGGACCAGATGAACTGCATGTCCAGACGCGGCAGAAGTCCCGCCTCGGTCATGTCGCGCCACTCTGCCTCGGTCGGGAAATTGACGTGCAGGGACGATGCCCCCTCGTGATCGCAGAGCTGAAGTGCCCCCTGGATCAGGGCCTCGCGGACGAGGCCGGCATCGGCAGAGGGGTGGCAGAGAAAACGCGGGCCCGTAGCCGGAGTGAAGGGCACGGCCCCCAGCAGTTTCGGATAATACTGGCCCCCGGCCCGCTGCCAGGCGTCGGCCCAGTTGTGGTCGAAGACATACTCACCCTGGCTGTGGGACTTCAGATACAGCGGCATGACGCCGATCGTGGCCCCCTCCGGATCATGCAGGGACAGGTGGCGCGGCCCCCAGCCCTGACGCGGAGCAGCGCTGCCCGAAGCCTCGCAGGCGTGCAGGAAGTCATAGCAGACGAAGGGATCGCCCGTCGGCAGGGCGCAGGCGTCCCAGTCCGCCTGTCCGATCGCCGCGATCCGGTCGTGGACACGAACCTCGAGGCTCATGCCAGACCGTTCGCGTGGATCCCGGCTTTCGCCGGAATGACAGGTCCGGCTCGCGCCGGGACAAGCGGATGCTGGACGGTCACTTCACCTCGACGACGGCATCGACTTCGACGGCGAAGCCGAGCGGGAGTTTGTAGACACCGACGGCAGCGCGCGCGTGACGCCCGGCGTCCCCGAACACCTCGACCATCAGGTCGGAGCAACCGTTGATCACTGCGGGGACAGCGACGAAATCCGGTCCGGCCTGGACGAAGCCGCCCAGTTTCACGACGCGAACCACCCGGTCGAGGTCCCCGTCCAGTGCGGCTGCCATCTGGGCCAGCAGGTTGATCCCGCACAGGCGGGCCCCCTCGACGGCCTGTTCCTGGGTGACATCCACGCCGACCGTGCCCTTGAGCCCGCCAGAGGCGTCGTTCGACAGCTGACCCGAGATATGCAGCAGGTTTCCCGTGCGGACGAAGCCGACATAGTTGGCCACGGCCTTGGCGGGTTCAGGCAGGACGATGCCGAGGTCGGCGAGACGGGCGTTGGCACTCATGATGGGAAACTCCGTGGATCTGACGGGGTCTTAGCGCGGGCCGGGGGCGGCGTCATCCGTCGAAGCCGCGGCTTAACGCTACGCCAACAGGTGTCGGCTAGGGTGAAGGTCATGGACTTCCTGACCCATGCCCATATCGAGGCCTTTCAGGCCATCCGGAACCGGCTGAGCGATGCGGACCGCGACCGGGTCGACGCGGCCTCGGTCGAGGCCCTGGACCCCGCACGGGCAGCGGCGAGGCACTGGAATTTCGAACTGCCCGCCCATGCCGCCGATGCGGCCCTGGGGTCCGACGCCACCGATGACATGCGCCGCGCCCTGATCGCCACATGGGCGCTGGAAATGCCGGAACGGGTCGCAGCGGAAGACCTGCCGGCCGAGGTGATGGAACTCTATCCCTGGTGGCTGGACCGGCTTTCCGAGTTCCTGACCGCTGCCGAAGGCGGGTATGATCGTGATCACTGGGCCAAGGACGTCAGGCTGGTGCTCGTGCTCAGCGTGCCCGGTGCCAGATCCCAGATCCTGGACCTGTGGTCACGGGTGGGACCGCGCGCGGTCTTGCTCAGCGGTCTGGAGGGTCATGGATGGGGTGCGGTTCTGGCCTATCTGAAGGCCCAGGGCTGGCGACGCATCTGGCTGCAGAACCATACCGAAAGCCGCCACACCGAAGACTTCAACGAGGCGGGCTGGGACCGCACCTGGGTCACCTCGGCTGCGATCTGCAAGGCCCGGCCCGGAGTGGCAGGGATGATGGGTGCCAGCTGGTTCTACGACCCCCAGCTCGAAAAGATCAGCCCACGCCTGGCCTATCTGCGGCTCAATCCGGTCAAGGGCGGGGCCTTCGTCATTCATCAGGGTCCGGGCGAAATCCATTCCCAGCGCAGCGGCGCGACCTCACCGACACGCCGCGCCCTGATTGAAAGCGGTGAATACATACCGCGTTCGTGGCTTCTGGCCTGGCCCCGCTCGACCCTGATCCCC
>QBLX01000071.1:11730-12991 GCA_003241825.1 Alphaproteobacteria bacterium | reverse complement strand
GCATGATGGTTAGCGAAACATGACCGCGCCCACCTACAGCCATCCGTTCTCCCGCAATGATCAGGGAGCCATCGCCCAGTGGTTCTGGACCGTTGATCGCGGCCTGCTGGGCGCGGCGCTGGCGCTGGTCGGTCTCGGCGTGGCGCTCAGTTTCGCCTCCTCGCCCGCCGCCATCCTCGCCGATGAGTCGATCAGCGACCCCTTCCACTATTCCTGGCGGATGATCGCCTTCGCCGGCGCGGGCGTCATCACCATGCTGGTGGCCTCGCTGCTTTCGCCCAAGGGCGTGCGCCGGATCGCCCTGCTGGCGCTGCTCGGGGCCATCAGCACCATGGCCCTGCTCCCCTTCATCGGCGACGAGGTCAAGGGCGCTGCGCGCTGGATCAATCTGGGGCCGTTCAGCCTCCAGCCCTCGGAATTCGCCAAGCCCGGCCTGATCGTCTTTGCCGCCTGGATGTTTTCGGAAGGACAGAAGGGACAGGGCGTGCCCGGGGTTTCGATCGCCTTTGCCGCCTATCTGCTCAGCGTGGCCCTGCTGGTGATTCAGCCAGACATCGGCCAGACCCTGCTGATTACCACCACCTTCATGGCTGTCTTCTTCATGGCCGGCGTGCCGCTGAAATGGATGGCCGTCCTGGGCAGTCTGGTGATCGCGGGCATCACCTCGATCTATTTCCTGTTCGACCACGTCCAGTCGCGCGTCGCCAAATTCCTTTCGCCCGGCGCCGAGGACACCCACCAGATCGACCGTGCCTCCGAGGCTATCCGCGCCGGCGGCCTGGTCGGTCGCGGTGTCGGCGAGGGCGTCATGAAGCGTTCCGTGCCCGACCTGCATACCGACTTCATCTATTCGGTCGGGGCCGAGGAGTTCGGTCTGGTCCTCAGCCTGATCCTGATCGGCCTGTATGCCTTCATCGTCATCCGGGGCATGCGCCGGGCCATGAAGCTGAACGACCCGTTCGAACAGACGGCGGCCGCCGGCCTGTTCATGCTGATCGGCCTGCAGGCCTGTATCAATGTGGCGGTGAACCTGAACCTGATCCCGACCAAGGGCATGACCCTGCCCTTCATCAGCTATGGCGGTTCGTCCATGGTGGCCATGGGTCTGACCATGGGGTTCGCCCTCGCCCTGACCCGCCGCCGACCCGGTGCCTATGAGCCCGGAGCCAGCCTGCCCCAGCATCGGATCCTGCGCTAACCACCTCCAGCGGTGGAAACTGGCGCGTGCTTGGGGCAAAGACAGCCCATGACAAAACTCTGC
>QBLX01000071.1:7455-11720 GCA_003241825.1 Alphaproteobacteria bacterium | reverse complement strand
ATCGTCGCTGCCGGTGGGACCGGCGGCCACATGTTTCCGGCCGAGGCCCTGGCCCGCGAGATGACGGCCCGTGGCTGGCGCGTTGTCCTCGCGACCGACCATCGTGGCGAACAGTATGCGAAGGCCTTTCCCGCCGAGGAACGGCTCGCCCTCGACGCCGCCACCGGTTCGGGCCCGGTCGCCCTCCTGAAGGCGGGTCTGACGATCCTCAGGGGTGTGCAGCAGGCAGGCTCGGCATTCCGCCGTCTGAACGCCGACGTCGTGGTCGGCTTCGGCGGCTATCCCTCGGCACCGGCCCTGGTCGCCGCCCTGCTGCAGGGTCGCCCGACCGTCATCCATGAACAGAACGCCGTGCTTGGCCGAACCAACCGGCTGCTGAGCAGCCGGGTCCGCGCTGTCGCTTCGTCCTTTCCGACGCTCGCCCATGCGTCCGACGCCGTGAAGGCCGGGACCAAGGTCGTGGGCGCTCCGGTCAGAGCCGAGATCCGCGCCCTGTTCGACCGCGTCTATGCCTCGCCCAACGGCGGGCCGATCCGGATTCTGGTCACCGGCGGCAGCCAGGGGGCCCGCATCCTGTCCGAGACGGCCCCCCGCGCCCTCGCGGCCCTGCCCATCGATCTGCGGGTGCGTCTGCAGGTCCAGCAGCAGTCACGGCCCGAGACCCTCGCGGCGGCCGAGGCCGTCTACCGCGAGGCCGGCATCACCGCCGAGGTCGCACCCTTTTTCAGCGACATGGCGGACCGCCTGTCCAACGCACATCTGGTCATCGGACGGGCCGGGGCCTCGACCTGTGCCGAACTGGCTGTCGCCTCCATGCCGTCGGTCCTGATCCCGCTGAAGATCGCCACTGACGACCACCAGCGGCTGAACGCAAAGCTCCTGACGGATGTCGGTGCTGCCGAAGTCATTCTCGAGAATGCCCTGACCGTCGAACGGCTGCGCGATGTGCTGGCGACGATCCTGAACGACCCGGCCCGCCTGCCCGCCATGAGCCGCGCTGCCCGCTCCGTCGCCATCCCCGACGCCACCCAGCGCCTCGCCGACCTGGTCGAAGCCACGGCCAAGTCGCCCAACGGTCGATAACCACAAAGACCCCGGCTCAAGCAGCCCGAAGGGCGGTAGCCGCAGTCCTCGTGGCTCAAGCAGCCCGAAGGGCGATAGCCACAGAACGTAATGCCAGACGGTCTGTAAGCCGGGTTCTGTCCGCCCGAAGACGGTGACGATCATTCCTCTGGACCGCCCATTGCTGGACGGTTCTCGCGACCTACCCGGACGCCTCGGGCGGTGAACCCTGCGGAGCAAGCTCCGCGCGACGTCCCTATTCGGTCTTGCTCCAGGCGGGGCTTGCCATGCCGTCGCTGTTACCAGAGACGCGGTGGGCTCTTACCCCACCCTTTCACCCTTCCCCTCGTCGAGACGCGGGAGGTTTGCTTTCTGTGGCGCTATCCCTCGGGTCACCCCGGGCGGGCGTTACCCGCCGCCTTTTCACCGTGGAGCCCGGACTTTCCTCGACAGGAGCATAACCCCCGCCGCGACCGTCCGACCGTCTGGCGCGGGCGTGATGCGCGTTTGCCGGCCCGGCGTCAACGCGCGGATGCGTGAGGACACGTTTGATGATAGGCTCTCGCCATGGCCCAGCCCCTGCCTGAACCGACGACCAACCCGGCGACTGTCGAAGAGCAAGCCCGGAATTCCGCCTGGCTCACTGCCCGGATCGCAGAAGCCGATTCCGACTTTGCGGAGGGCCGCTTTATTGACGGTGATGAAGCCGAGGCCTGGCTTCAGCGCGAACTGACCGAAGCCAAGGCCGCTTTTGATCGCGAGCCGGATTGAGATCGAGTTACCGTCTTTCCATCTCGAAGGAAGCTCAGGCAGACCTTGCCTCCATTCGTGAATGGCTGCTCCAACCTGGCAGTGGCCGTCGTTCGCACGGTCGCTATTCCGCCGTTTTGCAAGCCGTCGATGATTTGCGAACTGGATCGGGCCGCTGGCCCTTCGGCAATATTGCCGGCGTAAGGGAGCGCCCGGTTACCGGGCATCGCATCTATTACCGGATCGACGAGGAACGGAAGCGCATCCGCATCCTGCGAATATTCGGTCCCTTTCAGGATCGCTCCCGACTCTAGTTCAGAACGCCGGTCACGCTCTCGACCGTCGCCAGTTGCAACACGCCCATCAGCGTCGCACGCGTCTCGCCGTCGGCAATGCCGTCGACCCTTGACGGTCGCCAGTGGCGCTGGAAGGCCTCGACGGTGATCCGTGTGGTCTCGTCATACTGACCGGTGGGCTGCGGCTCATAACCCAGCCGGTGCAGCCCGGCCTGAAGAACATGCACGCCCAGTCCATGGTCCCCGATCCCCAGCGGCGGACCCAGGGCCGCGATCCGCTCGGCGGCCGGTTCGAACCACAGTCCCTGGCGGTGCGCGGCCAGCGTCTTCCAGGGAAAGCGCTCGCCGGGATCGGTCTTGCGTGTCGGGGCCACATCGGAATGGCCGATGATGCGGGCATCGGTCACCGACCACCGCATGCGGATATCGTCGATCAGCGCGATGACCGAGGCTACCTGCACGTCGGGAAAGTCGCGATAGCCGAACTCATGCCCCGGATTGACGATCTCGATCCCGATCGACACCGCATTGATGTCGGTCTCGCCTTTCCAGAAGCTTTGCCCCGCATGCCAGGCGCGCCGCTCCTCCGGCACCAGCCGCAGGATCGCGCCGTCCTCATCGACGACATAGTGGCTCGAGACCTTCGCCTCCGGATCCCGCAGGCGCGCGATCGCGGCCTCGGCCGTCAACATCCCGGTGTAGTGCAGCAGAATCAGATCGGGTGGAGCGCGCCGGGCATCATAATTCGGCGACAGGGCCTCGGTTACGGTCAGGCTCATGCGGTGGTCAGCGACCCGGCCGCTCCCAGCCATAGGTGACCCATGTGTCGCCGACCTTGCGGGCCTCGATCACATCGCCTTCACGACGCGCCTTGACCGAAACGGTCCTGCGGGCGCGCATGGCGAGACCGGCAAAGAACACCAGAACCCCGGCAAACAGGGCGATGAAGGCCACTGCTGCAGCGGTGAACACAGCCAGTACGGCTCCGACGGTCAGGGCCACGGCCGTCGCAACCATCCCGCCCAGCCACATCAGCGGGGCAAGCAGGCCCTGCGGCCGGCGTCCCTGGGGGCCGATACGGGCGAAGGTGTCGTTGGTCATCGATCATCCTTAAGGGCGTTCATGACGAACGCGCAGCCCACAATGTCGGTCCATATGCATGAACGGTCAATGTACGCAGCGTCACAGGGGCGTGATCTGGCCTATCTAAGGGGCTGGTCGGCTAGGACCGTGGCCCCCTGCCCCCGCATCCGCTCGGCCTGAACCTGACGCATCACGGCCTGGGACTGGGGATCGCTCATGACGCTGCCGACCACGACCAGGGCGCGCGCGGCCTCGCTGGAGACCCCGAAGATATCCGAAAGGGCCTCGAACGGGCTCTGGGGCGTCGGATAGCGTTTGAAGCGTACGCTGGTGTCAGCAGGGATCTCGGCAAGAGCCTTGGCCTTGTTCACCGCCTCGTTCAGCCCGCCCAGCTGGTCCACCAACCCGAGGCCCCGCGCCTGGGCTCCGGTCCAGACCCGGCCGCGCGCGATCTCGCGGACCCGCTCGACCGGCAGGTCCCGGCCGCGCGCGACCCGGGTGACGAACTCCTCATAGGTCTGGTCCATCGATGCCGCGAAGGTCGCGCGTTGCTCGGCCGTGAAGGGCTCAACCGGCGAAAAGGCATCTGCGAACTCCCCGCCGACCGAGATCGTCCGCATGTCCACGCCGAACCGGCCCAGCGCATCCGCCAGGACGAATTTGCCACCGAACACGCCAATGGAACCCGTGATGGTCGAGGGCTGGGCGACGATCCAGTCCGCCTCGGAACTGATCCAGTATCCACCCGAGGCCGCATAGTCGCCCATCGACACCACGACCGGCTTGCCCGCCGCCCTGGCGGCCCGCACAGCTGCGAGGATCTGCTCCGACGCGGTCGGCGATCCGCCCGGGGACGAGACGCGGAACACGATCGCCTTCACGGCGTCGTCCTCGATGGCATCATAGATGGCCTCGGCCGTGATGTCGGATGCGATGGCGGACCCGGCTCCAAAGCCCGCATCCCCCGCCCCGGTCAGGATCGCACCCTCGCCGCCAACGATGGCGATGGCATCTGTGCCCGAACCGTTCCGCTCGCCCTTGGTCGAGGCATAGTCGCTGAAGCCCACGATCTCG
>QBLX01000071.1:2572-7445 GCA_003241825.1 Alphaproteobacteria bacterium | reverse complement strand
CCTGTTCGACCTCGCCGATCTTGTCGATCAGCTTCAGCGACAGGGCCTGCTCGGCCGAATAGGGCCCACCTTCCAGCGTCGCCTTCAACGCAGCCGGCTGAACCCGGCGATCGCGGGCAATGTTTCCGATGGCACTGTCATGGACCGACATCATCCAGGCCGTCGCCGCCTCGCGGTGCGCCGCCGTATAATCGCTCTGGGTATACTGGTTGACGGCGTTCTTGAACTCGTAGCGCTGCTCGAACTCGGCATCGACGCCATAACGCTCGAATGCCCGGCCCAGGAACAACGTCTCGCTGGACAGGCCCGTGGCCTCGAACCGCGCCGTGCCCTGCATCCACAGCTCGCTGGCCGCACCGCCGACCATATAGGTCGAGATCACGGCACCGACCGGGCTTAATCCCTGCGAATGGGCGATGACCCGCTTGTCCGCAGCCTTGAAGCGCTGGACGGCCTGGCGGATCTCGTCGGCAGCGGCAGGCGTCATGCCGCCTTCCGGCAGCCGCAGCAGCAGCACCTTGACCGCATCATCTTCCTGCGCCTGCGCCAGGGTGTCGACGATCTGGATCGTCGACAGGCCCGAGCCGCCAAAGGACGCGAACGGATTGCTCGGCGTCTGGTCGGTCAGACCCGCCCGCAGGTCCAGTTCCAGCACCGTATTGGACGGGGTCACGGGCTTGGACCCGACGGACGCCGCGACGATCATGATCAGCACGAACGGGATCACGACAAAGAACAGCATCAGGCCCGCAAAGACCCCTGCCACGGTGATGAAGAACTGTTTCATGGTCTCGACCTATATAGCCCGACAGGCGTCGGTCAAATGAAGGCCCCGCAAGAGACGTTCCGTCGCAACGGCACCGCGCTTTCGCAGATGCAGCAATACGATTGAAGGCGACGCCAGAAATCCCTATATCAGCGCCCTGCGAGCGGGGGCTGATTGCCCCGCGTGTGTTTGAGGACCGGGCTCATGCTGGTCACCCTGATGAAGGCCAAGCTTCACCGCGCCACGGTGACCCAGGCCGATCTCGACTATGAAGGTTCGATTGCCATCGACGGTGATCTGCTGGATGCCGCCGGGATTTTTCCGCATGAACAGGTAGATGTCCTCAACATCACGAACGGAGCGCGCTTCACCACCTATGCCATCGAGGCCCCTCGCGGCTCGAAGGTCATCGGCGTCAACGGCGCTGCCGCCCGGCTGGTGCAGAAGAACGACAAGGTCATCATCGTGACCTACGGCCAGCTGCCCCAGGAAGAAGCACGCCAGTGGTCGCCGACCGTCGTGCTGCTGGACGACGGCAATGCGATCAAGAAGGCGGCCTAGGCCGGTCTCGCGCCAACAGTCATCACGCCGTGTAACAACCGCGCTCGCCTTTCGCGGCGACGCGCGTTAGTCAGGGCGCAATCGTGAGCGGGGCCACCCGCCGCACTGCCTTCAAGACCAACTGGCTATCTCAGGACGAACACATGACGCAGTGGGTGTACGGCTTCGGCGGAGGGTCCGCCGACGGCGATGCGTCGATGAAGAACCTGCTCGGGGGCAAGGGTGCGAACCTTGCCGAGATGTCCTCGCTGGGCCTGCCGGTTCCCCCCGGTTTCACCATCACGACCGAAGCCTGCGTCCACTATTATTCGAACGGCCAGCAGTATCCCGACGGCCTGCGCGCGCAGGTCGCCGAGGGTCTGGCACGGGTCGAGGGCGTGGTCGGAAAGACTTTCGGCGACGCCTCCAACCCCCTGCTGGTCAGCGTCCGCTCCGGAGCCCGCGCCTCCATGCCCGGCATGATGGACACCGTTCTGAACCTCGGCCTCAACGACCGGACGGTCGAGGGGCTGGCAAAGCTGTCGGGCGACCGTCGCTTTGCCTTCGACAGCTACCGCCGCTTCATCACCATGTATTCCAGTGTTGTCCTGGGCCTGTCCCACGATGATTTCGAGGAGGTCCTCGACGACCACAAGGACCGTCTGGGCGTCACCGTAGATACCGACCTGTCCGCCGCCGACTGGGAGAAGGTCGTCGCCGAGTACAAGACCGTCGTCGAGCGCGAGCTGGGCACACCCTTCCCCCAGGACCCGCACGAACAGCTCTGGGGCGCCATGTCAGCGGTCTTTGCCAGCTGGATGAACGAGCGGGCCAAATTCTATCGCCGCATGCACGACATCCCCGAAAGCTGGGGCACGGCCGTCAACATCCAGTCGATGGTCTTCGGCAATATGGGCGAGACCTCGGCCACGGGCGTGGCCTTCACCCGGAACCCCTCGACCGGCGAAGCCCGGTTGTACGGCGAGTTCCTGATCAATGCCCAGGGCGAGGACGTCGTCGCCGGCATCCGCACGCCCCAGTCCCTGACCCGCTCCGGTCGCGAGGAAATGGGCGAGACGGCTCCCTCGATGGAAGAGGCGATGCCGGTCGTGTTCACCCAGTTCGTGGACGTCGTCGGCAAGCTCGAGACCCACTACCGCGACATGCAGGACATCGAGTTCACGGTCGAACAGGGTCGGCTCTGGATGCTGCAGACCCGCAACGGCAAGCGCACCGCCAAGTCTGCCCTCAAGATCGCCGTCGATCTCGCCGCCGAGGGCGTGATCTCCCAGGAAGAGGCCATCAGCCGGGTCGAGCCCTCCGCCCTTGACCAGCTGCTGCACCCCACCCTCGATCCGTCGGCGTCGCGCACTGTCGTCGCCGCCGGCCTGCCTGCCTCACCCGGAGCCGCGCCCGGCAAGATCTGTTTCGATGCCGACGAGGCCGAGCGCCTGAACCAGCTGGGTGATGCCGTCATCCTGGTCCGCGAGGAGACCTCTCCCGAGGACATCCACGGCATGCATGCGGCCCGGGGCATCGTCACCGCCCGTGGCGGCATGACCAGCCACGCCGCCGTCGTGGCCCGAGGCATGGGCCGCCCCTGCGTTTCCGGGGCCGGAGAGATCCACATCTCGGAGAAGGCCCAGACCTTCACGGCCCGTGGCCGGACGTTCAAGGCTGGCGAGATCATCACCATCGACGGCTCGAAGGGCGAGGTGCTGGACGGTGCCGTGGCCATGATCGAGCCGGAGCTGACCGGCGACTTCCAGACCCTGATGGCCTGGGCCGATGCCGTGCGCCGGCTCAAGGTCCGCGCCAATGCCGAGACGCCGCTGGATGCCCGCACCGCGCGCGGCTTCGGGGCCGAGGGCATCGGCCTGTGCCGCACCGAACATATGTTCTTCGACGAGGCCCGCATCGCCGCCGTGCGCGAGATGATCCTGGCCGATGACGAAGCCGGTCGACGCACCGCCCTGGCCAAGATCGCCCCGTTCCAGAAGTCGGACTTCGTCGAACTGTTCACCATCATGGCCGGCCTGCCGGTCACCGTGCGTCTGCTCGACCCCCCGCTGCACGAGTTCATTCCCCACGACGAGGCCGACATCGACGCCCTGGCCGCGACCTCGGGCCTCGATGCCGAAAAGCTGAAACGCCGGGCCAAGGAACTGCACGAGACCAATCCGATGCTCGGGCATCGCGGCTGCCGCCTCGGCGTGGCCTATCCCGAGATCTACGAGATGCAGGTCCGCGCCATCATCGAGGCCGCCCTGCAGGTCAAGAAGACCGCTGCCGAGGCTCCGATCCCCGAGATCATGCATCCGCTTGTCGCCATGGGTCTGGAGATGAAATACCTCCGCGAACTCACCGACCGGACCGCAGAGGCCGTCTTCGCCGAGGCTGGCGACCGGGTCGACTATCTGGTTGGCACCATGATCGAACTGCCCCGCGCCGCCCTGCGCGCCGGGGACCTGGCCGAGCATGCCGAGTTCTTCAGCTTCGGCACCAACGACCTGACCCAGACCACCTTCGGCATCTCGCGTGACGACTCCGGCCGCTTCCTGCAGGCCTATATGGACAAGGGCATCTTCGAGACCGACCCCTTCGTTCGCCTCGACCTGGAAGGCGTCGGCGATCTGATCCGCATCGCGGCCGAGCGCGGCGGGGCTGTGCGTCCAGAAATGAAGATGGGCATCTGCGGCGAGCATGGCGGTGATCCCGCCTCGATCGCCTTCTGCGAAACCGTGGGCCTCGACTACGTCAGCTGCTCGCCCTACCGCGTTCCGATCGCGCGTCTGGCGGCAGCCCAGGCGGCCCTGGTCTCGCGCGGCGGCACTGCGCGCGAGAAAGATCGCTGAACTGTCACAAAGCCGCCTGACTTGAGCTAACGCCGTCTGTGCCTGCTATCGCACAGTCGCGCTCATGTATTCGCGAGGCCTTGGAACGGCCTTATGGCTTGCCCATTTGAACGCTGCTGGATGGGGCCGGTGACTGTTTCAGTCACCGCATCTAGGAGCTTAAGAAACAATGCGTAATATTCTTTTGACGACCGCTGCTCTTGCTTTGCTGGCAGCACCCGCGATGGCTCAGTCCATCCAGGAACCCACCTACTATGGCACGCTGGGCTACAGCCAGCTGGACTCCTCCGACGGCGATCTCGGCGCGATCACGGGCCGTTTCGGTGCCAAGCTGCACCCCAATTTCGGCGCCGAAGGTGAAGTCTCGGTCGGCGTTCGTGACGATGAATTCGACGTCGGTGGCGTGCCTGTGAAGATCGAGCACGAGTATGATGTCGCGGCCTATGCCGTCGGCTATCTGCCGATCACACCGCAGTTCGAACTGTTCGGTCGCGTCGGTTACGGCACGACCCAGCTCAAGGCCTCGGCCGCGGGCCTGTCGGAAACCGCTGATGGCGATAGCGTCAACTACGGTGCCGGCGCCAACTACTTCTTCGATGCCCAGAACGGCATTCGCGGTGACTGGACCCGTCGCGACTTCACCAATGATGGCGGCGAAGCCGACGTCTATTCGGTGAACTACGTCCGCCGCTTCTAGGACCTGATCCAGGCA
>QBLX01000071.1:0-2562 GCA_003241825.1 Alphaproteobacteria bacterium | reverse complement strand
AGGCAGGCGGGATCGCCTCGCAGTCCCGCCTGCCCGCTACGAAAACGGCGCGCCCCGCAAGGAGCGCGCCGTTTTTTCGTTCCTGTTCGGAAGCGGCTCAGGCCGCGCCGGGAGCCAGCGCCCAGCGCATCGAACCCTCGCCGAAGGGGCGGAAAAACAGGTCGCGATAGTGTTCGAACACCTCGACGATGCGGGCCGCCAGATCGCCGGTGACGCTCTCGCCGCGCTGACGTTTCAGCGCCGCGACACAGTCGACGACGACGGCCTGATGCGCCGACCCGCCCATGCTTTTCAGCACGGCTGCGACGTCCTGCGCCAGTTGTTCCAGAGGATCGCTTTTACGAACCGACCAGGGATTGCGGGTCTGAGCCATGGGGACGCTCACTGTTCTAGACAGCCAAATCCTCGCAAAACTGAGGCCCTGGCGCAACCCTCAACTTGAAATCAATGTTGCGCAAGGGCTTCAGGGCACAGAATCCACTGTTAACCAAACAACGCGTTGCGACCGACGAGAGCATTCAGCCCTCGCTTCCCTGTCACCGGACTGAGGTGATCAGGCCCGCTTCCTGACAAACACTGTTCCGGCTGAATAGCCGGCCCCGAAGCTGCAGATCAGCCCGGTGTCGCCAGTGTCCAGCCCCTGCTGGTTCAGATGGAAGGCGATGATCGATCCCGCCGACGAGGTGTTGGCATAGTCATCCAGGATGATGACATTCTCCTCCGGAGTCGGATCGCGACCCAGGACCTTGCGGCCGATCATGGCATTCATGTTGATATTGGCCTGATGCAGCCACAGCCGCTTCAGCGCGGTGGCTTCCAGCCCCAGGTCGCCGGCATGGTCGACGATCATGTCCGACACCATCGGCACCACATCCCTGAACACCTTGCGGCCCTGCTGGACGAACAGCTTGTCGCTCGCCCCGATACCCTCGGGCGCGGCATTGTTCAGGAAGCCGAAATTGTTGCGGATGTTGTTCGAGAACACCGTCTTCAACCGCGTTCCCAGCACGTCCCAGCCCCCCGGCCCGGCTGTCTCCGAGGACTCCACGATCACGGCCGTGGCCACGTCGCCGAAGATGAAATGACTGTCGCGATCCTTGAAATTCAGGTGGGCGGAGCAGACCTCGGGATTGACCATCAGCACGGCCTTGACCGAACCGCCGTTGACGAAATCCGCTGCCGCCTTGATGCCGAAGGTCGCCGACGAACAGGCGACATTCATGTCGAAGGCGAACCCCTCGATCCCCAAGGCCTGTTGTACCTCGATGGCCAACGCCGGATAGGCCCTGGGCATGTTCGACGCGGCACACAGGACCGCCCCGATCTCGGACACGTCCTTGCCCCAGGCGGCGATAGCCTGACGCGCGGCGGCCACGGCCATCTCGGCCATGATCGACAGGTCGTCATTGCTGCGCTCGGGGATGTTCGGGGCCATGCGGCGAGGATCAAGGATCCCGGCCTTGTCCAGAACGAACCGGCTCTTGATGCCCGAAGCCTTCTCGATGAACTCGACCGACGACGGCGTCAGCGCCGCGACATCGCCCTCGGCGATCTGGCCCGCATGGTCGACGTTCCACTGCTCGGCCCAGGCATTGTAGGCCTCGACCAGTTCGGCGTTGGAAATCGACTGCTCGGGGGTGAACAGGCCGGTGGCGGCAATAACAGCGTGGGGCACGAAGACGTCCGTTGCGACTAGGGACGAACCTAATAGGCCGGTGGAGGCGTCCGGTCGAGACTGGCCATCATCCCCCGCCACCATCTGTTGATCCGGCCGCGCGGCGCGGGCGGCAGGGGCGTGTCCCGCGCTGCGACCAGGGCCTCTATCAGATCCTCGGCCTCGCAGGGCCAGCCGTTCGGCATCACATAGATCGGATAGGTGATCAGGGCCCCGTGCACCACGGCGTCCAGGCTGGCCGGACGCACGCGCCGCTCGAACGGTCCCGTCCGGTCATCGGTCAGCCCCCATCCGGCATAGAAGGGCCGGCCATAGGTGGTCACGGCCTTGCCCCGCATCAGGGCCTCGAACCCCGACAGCGACGTCAGGGTCGCCAGCCGGTCACAGGTGTTCAGGCAGTCGATGATGTCGAGATCGTCGGCCACCGCGTCCACCGCCTGCATCGCCCCCGCATCCAGCCGTCCCGGCCGGTTGCCTGCCATCACGTCCGGGTGGTTGCGATAGATCAGGAAGGCGTCGGGAAAGTCCCGCCGCGCCGCCTCGACCAGTCCGGAATTGGTGCGGATGTCCGTACAGCCGAGCGCGATCGACTTGTCGTTCTCGACCTGTCCGACGACCAGCAGCCGCTCGCGATCCGTCGGCCAGCCCGCCGGGGCCTCGCCCTTGAGATTGTATTTCGACAGCCCCGTCTCGACGATCCGCCTCCGCAGCCGCCCGGCCCGCTCCAGCGCCGCTCCGGACAGGTCCGCCGTCCCGATCAATGTCTCCAGACGGCTTGGCCGGGTGGCGTCATAATAGACCCCCTGATCGTCCAGTGCGACCGACAGGGCCCCGAAGAAGTCCGAGCCCAGTCCGCGCGAACGGATGAAGCCGTCTTCCATCCGCAC
>QBLX01000070.1:1917-13380 GCA_003241825.1 Alphaproteobacteria bacterium | reverse complement strand
TGAAATCTGATCCGATCATCCGCCGCCCGGGCTCGCTGCCCGGGCGGCGGTTTTCGTATGTGGGTCAGTCCACGCCCAGACGACCTGCCGCGCGCAGGTGCTCGACGATCTGCCGTGCTGCGTCCTCGACAGAGGTGACGTCGCCCCGGACATGAATGTCAGGCTGTGTCGGAGCCTCATAAGGGCTGTCGATCCCGGTGAAATTTGTCAGGGCCCCGCTGCGCGCCTTTGCGTAAAGGCCCTTGACGTCCCGTGCCTCGACGACCGCCAGCGGGGTATCGATAAACCCTTCGAAGAACTCGCCGTCAGCCATTCGCTCGCGCGCCATCTGTCGATCCGCACGGAACGGCGAGATCAGCGAGACCAGCACGATCAGCCCGGCATCGCTCATGAGCCGCGCCGTCTCTGCTGCTCGCCGGATGTTCTCGACCCGGTCCGCATCGGTGAACCCGAGGTCACGGCTGAGCCCGTGTCGCAGATTGTCGCCGTCGATCAGGATTGTGTGACGCCCCTCCGCCGTCAGCATGGCCTCAACGGCGTTGGCGATGGTCGACTTTCCAGCCCCTGACAGGCCGGTCAGCCATACCACGGCAGGCTTCTGTCCTTTTAAAGCCGCCCGCTCGGCCCGGTCGACCGTGAGCGCCTGGCGGTGGATGTTCTGTGACCGGCGCAGGGCGAAGCGGATCATCCCCGCCCCGACCGTCGCCAGGCTTTCCCGGTCGATCAGGATGAAGCCGCCAAGGGTCCGGTCCTGATCGTAGGGCGCAAAGGCGATGTCCTGTCCCAGCGACAGGTGGCAGACCCCGATCGAGTTTGACGCCAGTGTCCGCGCCGCGAGCTTTTCGAGGGTGTTGACGTTCACCTCATGCCGGATGTCCGTGATCCGCGCCGGGACCGTTCGCGCACCGATCTTCAGGTCGTAGACCCGGCCCGGCAGAAGCGGCGCATCGGCCATCCACACGATCGTGGCCTCGAACTGATCGGCGGCCTCCAGCGGACGGTCGGCAGCGCTGATGACGTCCCCGCGCGCGACATCGACATGATCGCTGAGCGTCAGGGTGATCGACTGTCCGGCAACCGCCCGATCGAGGTCGCCGTCGAAGGTCGCGATCCGCGCGATGCGCGACGTCTGTCCGGACGGCGCAATCCGCACTGCATCACCCGGATGGATGGCCCCGGAGACGATCTGTCCGGCATATCCCCGGAAATCGAGGTCCGGACGCACGACCGACTGGACCGGCATGTGGAAGCCGGCGTCGCTCGCAACAGCCGAGACATCGACCGTTTCAAGCACCGTCAGCAGGCTGTCGCCTTGATACCAGGGCGCGCTCTTGCCGAGGACCGCGATGTTGTCACCCGTCACGCCCGACACGGGCACGGCAATGACCGTCGTAAGGCCGATCGTCCCAGCAAAGGCGCGATAGTCCGAGACGATGTCGTCGAACGCGGTCTGCGACCACGCGACAAGGTCCATCTTGGTGACCGCCAGCACGACCGTCTTCAGTCCAAGCAGGGCGACCAGATAGGAGTGCCGCCGTGTCTGCGTCAGCACGCCCTTGCGCGCATCGACCAGTACGATGGCCAGATCTGCCGTCGAGGCCCCCGTCACCATGTTGCGGGTGTACTGCTCGTGGCCCGGCGTATCGGCGACGATGAACTTTCGGCGCGGTGTCGAGAAATAGCGATAGGCGACATCGATGGTGATGCCCTGCTCACGCTCCGACGTCAGGCCATCGACCAGCAAGGCGAAATCCGTACCGCCCCCGGCATTGCCGATGCTGGCCGAGTCCCGGGTCATGGCCGCAATCTGGTCGTCCGGAACAGCACCCGCATCATGCAGCAGCCGCCCGATCAGGGTCGACTTGCCATCGTCGACCGAACCGCAGGTGAGGAAGCGCAACTGGTCCATCAGAAATAGCCCTCGGCCTTCTTCTTCTCCATCGAGCCTACCTGATCGGCATCGATGAGCCGTCCCTGTCGCTCGGACGATCGCGATACCCGCATCTCGGCGATGATGGCTTCCAGCGTCGTTGCCTCGCTCTCGACCGCTCCTGACAGGGGGTAGCAGCCCAGGGTCCGGAACCGGACCATGCGTGTCTGTGGCACCTCGCCGGGATTCAGCGGCATCCGGTCATCGTCGACCATGATGAGCGTGCCCGAACGCTCGACGACCGGTCGCGGTGCCGCGAAATAGAGGGGCACGACAGGGATGTCCTCCTGCGCGATGTAGTCCCAGATATCCGCCTCGGTCCAGTTGGACATGGGAAAGACCCTCAGGCTCTCACCCGCTGCAACGCGCGCATTGTAAAGGCTCCAGAGTTCAGGCCGCTGGCGGCGCGGATCCCAGCGGTGTCCGGCAGCCCGGAACGAGAAGACGCGCTCCTTGGCCCGGCTGGCTTCTTCGTCACGACGCGCCCCGCCGATCGCGGCATCGAACCCGTGCAGATCCAGCGCCTGACGCAAGCCCTGGGTCTTCCAGATATCGGTATGCATCGCCGAACCGTGATCAAAGGGATTGATGCCGCGTTCAATGCCCTCCGGATTGATGTGGACGATCAGTTCCATCCCGCTCTCGACGGCCATCCGCTTTCGCAGGGCATACATGTCGCGGAATTTCCACGTCGTATCGATGTGCATCAGCGGGAAAGGCGGGGGTGCGGGGTAGAAGGCCTTGCGCGCCAGATGGAGCAGGACGGCAGAGTCCTTGCCGATCGAATACAGCAGGACCGGCCGAGCACATTCAGCCGCCATCTCTCGAAAGATGTGCAGGCTTTCTGCCTCCAGTCGCTGCAGATGGCTCAGATGATCAGGCATGGACGATGCGGCTTTCATGCATTTCCGTTGCATGGCCGCGCAGCCTTCCACAAGAGAGCGGTGCTTCGTCCGCGCTTTAGCTTTCCATGCCATGCCCGGCGGCGGACTGGCCAAAGGGGCCTGCGGCGGTTAATCGGGCGCCTGGTTTTCAAAAGGATCTTCCATGCGCGTCGCCATGATCGGAACGGGCTATGTCGGCCTCGTATCCGGGGCCTGTTTCGCCGATTTCGGGCATGAGGTGACCTGCGTCGACAAGGATGCGGCCAAGATCGCGCGCCTGCATGAAGGCATCATGCCGATCTACGAGCCGGGTCTGGAAGATCTGGTCGCCGCCAATGTTCGCGATGGCCGGCTCAGCTTTGCCACCGAAAGCGCAGACGCCGTGGCTGCCGCCGACGCCGTCTTCATCGCTGTCGGCACACCTTCGCGACGCGGTGACGGCCATGCCGACCTGTCCTACGTCTATGCGGTCGCCGAAGAGATCGCGAGCATGCTGGACGGCTTCACGGTCGTGGTCACGAAGTCGACCGTACCGGTCGGTACCGGGGACGAGATCGAGCGGATCATCCGCGACCTGCGCCCCGATGCGGATTTCGCGGTCGTTTCCAATCCCGAGTTCCTCCGCGAAGGCGCGGCCATCAGTGACTTCAAACGGCCGGACCGCGTCGTGGTGGGCACCGAGGACGATCGCGCCCGGGTCGTCATGACGGAACTCTACCGTCCGCTGAACCTGAACGAGACGCCGATCCTGTTCACCGGCCGGCGGACGTCGGAGCTGATCAAATATGCGGCCAATGCCTTCCTGGCGCTGAAGATCACCTTCATCAACGAGATGGCCGACCTGTGCGAAGCCGTGGGTGCCGACGTGCAGCAGGTCGCGCGCGGTATCGGCCTCGACAAGCGGATCGGGTCGAAATTCCTGCACGCCGGGCCCGGCTACGGCGGGTCATGCTTTCCAAAGGACACCCTGGCCCTTGTGCGGACGGCCTCGGACGCCGGTTCGCCGGTCCGACTGGTCGAGACGACGGTGTCGATCAACGATGCACGCAAGAAGTCCATGGCCGACCGGGTCGTCAAGGCTCTGGATGGCGATCTGAAAGGCAAGACCGTCGCCCTGCTGGGCCTGACCTTCAAGCCCAACACCGACGATATGCGCGATGCACCGTCGCTGGATGTTGCCCCGGCCCTGATCGCGGCCGGAGCCACGGTGCAGGCCTTCGACCCCGAAGGCATGCGCGAGGCGGCCCACCTGCTGCCGGGCGTGATTTTCAAGGACGGCCCCTATGACGCGGTTGCCGGAGCCGATGTCGTCGTCATCCTCACCGAATGGGACCAGTTCAGGGCTCTGGATATCGACCGGATCAAGCTGCTGCTGAAACAGCCGGTGATGGTCGACCTGCGCAATGTCTATCGCCCCGACGACATGCGGGCCCGCGGCTTCCGCTACACTTCGATCGGTCGCGCCTGATCGCACAGAAAAAGGGCGGCACCGAAATGCCGCCCTCAATCATCTTGCCGTATTTCGGAGACGCAGGCGTCGCGCGTCGCGATCAGCCCGTGAACGGACGGATCAGGATTTCGACGCGACGGTTCTGGGCGCGGCCCTCGACCGTGGCGTTGGAGGCGACAGGTTCGTTGGCACTGCGTCCGGCAACGAACAGGCGCTCGCGGATGACACCCTCACGGATGAGAGCATCTGCAACGGCAATGGCGCGACGCTCGGACAGCGGCTGGTTGATGACATCACCCCCCGACGAGTCCGTATGGCCCACGATGTCGACGACCGAGCGGTCATACTGGCGCAGCACGCCGGCAACATCGGCCAGTGTGGCCTCGAACCGCGGCTCAATGTTCGACTGGTTGGTCGCAAAGGTCACGTCCGAAGGCATCCTCAGCACCAGATTGTCACCCTGCCGGGCAACACCGACGCCGGAACCTGACAGTTCGGCCTCCATGGCCCGCTGCTGGCGATCCATGTAGGAACCCACCGCGGCCCCACCGAGGGCACCGACGCCGGCACCGATCAGGGCGTTGCGACGACCCTGCTCACCGTTGGAGGTGTTGGTCAGGTAGCCCAGCAGAGCCCCGCCCAGACCGCCGGCGATCGCGCCCGTTGCGGTGTTGTTGCGGGTCGGTGCTGATGAATAGGGGTCGTAGGTCTGGCAGGCGCTGACACCAAGCATGGCGGCGAGCGCGACACCGGTGATGGCGAAATTCTTGCGCATGGTCGTAAATCCTCGTGGTCCTGTTTCGTCCCGACCGCGGAACGTAGAGCAATAGTGAAGGTTCCGGTATGACCGGGACCTGAACGAACAGAGATCGTTGCGTTCAGCCGTTGATATGCCCATTTCCCGGCATAGGCGGACGTGAAAGCCGCCCGAGTTCCAAGGACGTATTGCCAGTGACCGAAACCCTGACCGCCCCCGCTTCGCCGACACCCGCTGCCGCAGGCGGCATCACGCCGGTCTCGATGCTGCGCTATGATAACGACTTTCAGGGCTTCAGCGATGAGCTGGGTCAGTCCTTCACCCGATACGGCTTTGCCGTTGTCGCGGATCACGGGCTTGATGAAGCGGTCATCACAGCCGCAATCGACGATGCCAAGGCCTTCTTCGCACTGCCGGAAGAGGTGAAGCGCGCCTACCACCAGCCGGGCACCGGAGGCGCTCGCGGCCTCACGCCCTTCGGCACCGAGGCCGCCAAGGACGCCAAGGCCGTCGATCTCAAGGAGTTCTGGCATACCGGTCGTGAACTGCCGGCAGGTCACGCCTATGGCCGCTACATGCGGGCCAATCTCTGGCCCACCGAAGTCCCCGGCTTTCAGGATCACCTGTACGGGATGTTCGAGGCGCTCGACGCGCTGGGCCGGAGGATCCTGAAGGCGATCGCCCGCTACATGGCGCTCGACGACAACTATTTCGAGGACAAGGTCGAACTGGGCAACAGCGTCCTGCGCATGCTGCACTATCCGCCGATCCCTGCCAACGCGCCTGGCGTCCGGGCCGGCGCCCATGAGGACATCAATGTCATCACCCTGCTGCTGGGGGCCGAAGAGGCCGGACTCCAGCTGAAGGACGCCAATGGCGAGTGGCTCGACATCGCTCCGCCGCCCGGTGCACTGGTCGTCAATATCGGCGACATGCTGCAGCGGCTCACCAACCACGTCCTGCCGTCCACGACCCACCGGGTGGTCAACCCTGCTCCGGAGCGTCGCGGCTTCGCGCGCTATTCCACGCCCTTTTTCCTGCACTTCAACCCGGACTTCGTGATCACGACCCTGCCCTCGACGATCACGCCGGACAATCCTGATCGCTATGCCGGACGCGACATCATGGCCGAGGACTTCCTGACAGAAAGGCTGAAGGAAATCCGCCTGCTCTGAAGCCGGGCATCTCAAACAAACGAACAAGGGGCCGACGTTCCCGCGTCGGCCCCTTCTGGTGTCTGACGTGTCTACTTCGAGATGCGCAGGCGGGTAATGTCGCGACCGATCGCGGCAAAATCGTCGGCGAGATCCGCTCCACTCGCCGAGATAAAGGCGTGGCTGTTCGAGGAAGCACATGATCTCAGGGCCACGGCGGCCGCGCTGTTCGCCGAGATCTGGAAGCCCACCGTGTAAATGATGATGCCTCGCTGCTTCATGGCCGTACACATCGCCGCCGTCTGAACATACGGCGACCCGTTGGTGGCATTGCAGTTCGAGATGCGGTCATTGCCGCCTATGGAGGCGTTGGTGGCCAGGACGCCGGAGCAGTAGTTGGTGTTGAACTCGCCGTCCGTCATCATGATGACGGTCTTCACGGTCTCCTCGGACGCATGCGGGTTCGCAGCGTTGGCTCCCCAGAGGCCGTTGAAGCTCGGTGACAGGGAGTACCCGCCCCAGGCAAGGCCGATCTGGCCTGCGGTCGCGCCCGCCGCTTGCAGGCCGGTGATGATATTCTTCAGTGCAACCTTGTCACTGCTCAGAGGCTGCAGTTCGGTCGCGGGGCAGAGGTTGCCGCCGGTCGGATTGGAGTAGAGCCGGCCAGTTCGTGCGGTCGCCGGAGAGGCATCCGTATAGGCCTGGGGTCCGGTTCTCTCGGTCGCACACGTCGAGAGCGGGAAAGTCCTGTACACATTCTGGACCGAGCGGAAGTAGCGGCTGGGACAGCCGTTGCGCCCGCAAAGCACCGACCCGCCGGACGTGTAGGCCGGGAAGGCCGCACCATTGACGCCGATCGAGAAGCTGTTTTGCTGGATGTTCCCGATCTGGAACCACTGATCGTTGATATTGGTCATGCCGCTGACGCCCGAGATGTAGGCACCCTGGCGAAACCCGTTGTCAGGATCGTTCACGTCCAGCCCATGGTTATTGGACGTGATGACGATCGAGCAATCGGAGACCCGGCATTTGGTGACCGTCCCGTTCCCCGAATAGGAATTGAAGGCGCTTCCGTCGGTGCCCTGGAGCTGGAAGCTGTTCCCGGAGCGATTGGCAACCCTGAAGGCCCTGTTGTTGATCTGGGTCATGCCGCTGACGCCCCTGACCCAGACAAAGTCGCCGTTGGCGAAACCATGTCCATTGGACGTGATCACCACGGGATTGGCGCGGGTCGCGCCTGAAATGTTCCTGGACGAGCCGTCTGCCCAGGACGCTCCGGTGATCGCTGTGGGACCTGTCGGCGCTCCGCGCGCAGCGGCAATCCGGTTGCCGAGATTGACCCCCACTGAATAGGGAATGATCGACATGCGGGTCGTGAAGGGGGTCTGCACGTCCTGAACGACGATATCCACGAGGTCCCGGGATGCTGTCTTCAGGGAGGACAGACGCGAGCCCGCCATGGACCCGGTCACATCAAGGACAAGAGCAACTTCGATATTCTTGGACGACCGGTTGACCTCGGAATGGGTCGCCACCGGCAAGGTGTCATCCAGAATCTGCCCGTAGGGCGGCAGGACAATATTCGCCACCAGTGCCGCCACATCGACCGTCGCATCGGCAATGACGACGTTGTCTTCGTTCATGGTGAACGTCGTCAGGTCTTCGCGCAGAACGACCTGGGGGTAGGCCGGCAGGTTGGCTCTCAGGGCAGCAAGGCCAACGCGGGTGAGATCCTCGTCCGTCACATAGGGCGACCGAGCCGCTGCCAGTGTCGCTGCATCCAGCGCGTTCTGCAGGTTGGCGCGGACCGTGGAGGCACGATGCAGATCGACCCCGCCGACCGTCAGCATGATCAGGCACGGCATGACGATGGTGAATATGATGGCGACATTGCCCCGGCGCGCGGATGCAAAGCCCCGGCTGAAACGAACGAGGGCCTGCCCTAACTCACGAGTCCGCCGGAACGACGTCATGCTTTTCCACGCCTACAACTGCAGACCGCAGAGCCCGCAAAAGCAAGGCTAGTCGCTTACGGTTAGGGAAGGCCAAACGGAAAAGGTTAACCGCCGTCAGGCGAAATCAGCCCGTCACGCAGCGGGCCAGACCGTCATTGGCGACAACGCGCGCAGCGGCCTGAACACGCGCCGCGCGCCGACGCACATAGGGCCCTGGGCTGGATGCATTGTACCGGCGCGGGCTGGGCAGGATGGCGGCCAGCCGCGCGGCCTCCCGCGGGGTCAGGTTGGCCGCAGACTTGTCGAACCAGTGCCGGGAAGCGGCCTCGGCCCCATAGACGCCGGGAGCCCACTCGGCGACGTTCAGATAGACCTCGACGATCCGGCGCTTGCTCCAGACGGCCTCGATCAGGACAGTGTAGCCAGCCTCAAGACCCTTTCGCACCCAGTCGCGGCCGGGCCAGAGAAAGACGTTCTTGGCGGTCTGCTGGCTGATGGTGGAGCCGCCCCGCACGCGGCCGCCCTGCTTGTTGGCCTCCAGCGCCTTCTCGATGGCCTTGAAGTCGAACCCGGCATGGGAACAGAAGGTCGAGTCCTCGGACGCTATGACGGCCCGGACCAGATTGGGCGAGATGTCATCGAGACCCCGCCAGCGATAGTCGAGGCCCTGCCCCTTCATCGCCTGCTGCGCCATCAGGATGGTCATCGGAGGCGGCACGACCGCATGGACCAGCACCCCGACAAGAGGCACGGCAGCAAGGATAACGAGGAAAAGGAGGAGCAGCCGACCTCTCCGCTTGCGCGGACGCGGGGGCGTTGCGGGATCAGAGGACGGCCTGGCCATGCGTCAGGATTAGGCGGCTGACATCATGACGGTCAATCCAGCCCGACGACACCGGCCGAGCCCTCTTCGTCGGCCCAGGCGACCCGGCGGCCATCGGGGCTCAGAGCGAGCGCGGCAATGGGCGGGCCTTTCTCGGCCTTCAGGAAGTTCAGGCCCTGCCCCGCCGGATCGGCCAGCCAGACGCGGCCATCGTTCAGGCCCGCTGCGAGCACCCCGTGGGCCGGGCGCGCCGCGACCAGGGCGATCAGGCTGCCCTCGTCAAAGCCGATCTCTGTCGCCTCGCGGCCCATCGGACCATCGGCCCCGGTAAAGGGCCAGAGGACCGCCCCCTGCGCACCCGAGGTTGCCAGCAACCGGCCCTTGCTGAGGAAGGCCATGGATCGGACCTTGGACGGATAGCCGCCCATCCGAAGATTCTTGGCGTCCTTGAGCCGCCAGCCATGCAGTTGCTGATCCTGCATGGCGGTGACGACGAAGGCCCCGTCGGGGCTGAAGATCACGCCCGTGTGTGACCCCGCCCAGGCCAGTTTCGTCGGTTTCTGGTCCTTGATCCGCGCCAGCCATAGCGCGGCTCCGCCATAGGTCGAGGTGGCAATGCGGCGGCCTTTCGGGTCGAAGGCCACGCCCGAGACGGTGCGCTCGTGCTGGAAGTCACGGCGGAAGTCGGCGTCCGAAGCATCGATCACCGACAGGTTCCGGCCGTGGGAGAAGGCGATCAACCGGGTTTCCGGAGAGGCGTCGATGGCGTCGATCCACTGGCTGCGCTCGGACGTCGCCAGCAGGCCGGCCTGATCACGACGGCTCCAGATCACCTTGCCATCATCGCCGCCCGTGACGACTCCGTCGCCGGAGGGGTGGGGCGTGGCACACAGGATGGCCCCGTCATGGACCTCGCTGAAGGCCCCGCCCTCGAACCGGACGGAACCGTCGCCAAGGGTGAAGACCGCTCCCGTGTCGTCGAACAGGGCTGCCGTGACCTGGGCATCAAAGGTGAAGGTCGTCGACGTCATGTGTCCGCAGTCCCGGCGAGTCGGGCGTTCTGGCCCAGGGTTTTCAATCTTTTCACGGCCCCACGATCGAAAGACACGAGAAGCTCTGCATCCTGGTCCCGGGCCTGGAAGGCAATCACGCCGTCGGCAAAATCCCCGCCCGCAGCCATGATCTCAAGGCCCGCTTCAACCGCCCTGCGGTCAAACTCGGCCTTGTCGACCTCGATCAGTATCCGTAGCTTCTCCGCGATCTCTGACTTCGGGACCTTGTAACGCCGTCCAAGCACCCAGACGAACTCACACAGGGCAGTGATCGAAAGAATGAGTCTCTCGGCCCCTTCAAGTTCAAGCCGGGCGATCTCTGACTGGGCAGGGTCGTCTGTGATGAAGAAGCGGATGAGGACGTTAGTGTCGAACGCCGTCCTCACTCGTCTTCGAGTCCCGCCATGCCGGCAGCCGCTCCGGCATCAGCGATAGCGTCGTTCAACTCTTCGATCGTGAGGACCGGCTGTCCCGGGCGCTTCAGGGAGCCGTAGAGCTCGGAGATGTCGCGCCCCCGCCGGGGCGCAACCAGTTCAACCCGCCCCCCGGGACGCATATCCACCTCGACCTTGTCGCCGGGACGCAGACCGAGGTGGCGCATGACTTCGCTGCGAAGCGTGAGCTGGTTCTTGGACGTGACAGTCAACAGGGTCATCGCTGTTCTCCCGCAACGAATGTAAGGCAAATATGCCTTACCATCAAGCCGCGCAGGCCTCGAAGCCGGCCTTCAGCTGGGCCTCGTCCAGCTCGCGGCCGATGAAGACGGCACGGCTCCAGCGGCGCTCGTCCGGGCCCCATGGCCGCTGGAGGTCGCCCTCGAGGATCATGTGCACGGCCTGGAAGACCAGACGACGATCTTCCCCCTGGACATCGATGATGCCCTTGGCGCGCAGGATGTTCTGGCCCTGCTGACCCAGCAACTGGTCGAGCCAGGCGGTGAATTTCACGCCATTCATCGGCCGGTCGAGGCTGAGGGAGATGCCCTTGATATCATCGTCGTGGTTATGGCCGCGCGGCCCGGTTCCAGACTCCGCAACAGTGTCTGGATTGTCTGGATTGTCTGGATTTCCGTGCGCGTGATCGTGATGGTGGTCATGTTCGTGTCCGTGGCTGTGGTCATGATGATCATGGCCGCAGTGTTCGTCATGGACGTGGCCAGCCTCGCCGTGGGCGGGGTTGGCGAACTCGGGATTGATGTCGAGGATACGGTCCAGGTCGAAACCGCCCAGTCCCAGCACCTGATCCAGCGGCACGTTTGCCCGTTCGGCGCGGGTGATCGGGGCCAGGGGGTTCAGCCCCCGCAGCCGCCGTTCGACCGCAACCAGTTCGGCCTCGGTCGCGAGGTCGATCTTGTTGAGGATGATGCGGTCGGCGAAGGCGACCTGCTCGCGGGCCTCCCGGCTGTCGTCCAGCCGGGCCATGACGTGTCTGGCATCGACCAGGGCTGTCACGCTGTCG
>QBLX01000070.1:0-1907 GCA_003241825.1 Alphaproteobacteria bacterium | reverse complement strand
TGGCCTTGACGTCCTCGTCGACGAAGAAGGTCTGGGCCACCGGACCCGGGTCGGCGAGGCCGGTCGTTTCCACGATGATGGCATCGAAGGCGGGCTTGCCGGGGCGCTGGCGCTTCATCAGTCCGGCAACGACCCGGATCAGGTCCCCGCGCACGGTGCAGCAGACACAGCCGTTGTTCATCTCGAACACGTCCTCGTCCGCTCCGACAACGAGGTCATTGTCGATGCCGATCTCGCCGAATTCGTTGACGATCACGGCATAACGCTTGCCATGATCCTCGGTCAGGATGCGGTTCAGCAGAGTGGTCTTGCCCGCACCGAGATAGCCGGTGAGCACAGTGACGGGGATTTTTGCGGCAACAGCGTCGGTCATGGGCCGCTAGATGGCGGCTCGGCAGGGCAAAGTGAAGGGCCAGCAGGCGTGACGGGCGCGCATTCCGCCGCTAGACCCACCCCACGCCATACAAACGCCGTGACCGCTCGTTCGAAATGGGCTGTCACTGCCCTGCTTCGAGGATTCGCCTGAATGACCATCGCCGCCCACACCTCGATGATGGATCCGGTCGCTCTGTTCATGGCCGCAGACTGGGTCGTGAAGAGTGTGATGATCGGACTGGTCGTAGCGTCTCTGTGGTCGTGGGCCGTCATCATCGACAAGGCCTGCCGCTTTTACGTGCTCAACCGCGAGGCGGACCGGTTCGAGGCTGCGATCAGTTCGGGCCGGTCGCTGGAAGATGTAGCGCAGGCGGCCGGGCCAAACCCGGTCCATGCCCTGCCCCGGATGCTGGTGCTGGCGCTGCAGGACTGGCGCGAGACCCGGCGCGGCGCAACCCTGACCGACACCCAGAGCCATCTGCTGGTCTCGCGCATCGATCGTTCGCTGGATGCGATCATCGCCCGCGAGGGACAGAGGATCGAGGAAGGTCTGGGCGTCCTGTCCGTCGTCGCGACGGCCTCGCCCTTCATCGGCCTGTTCGGCACGGTCTGGGGCATCATGAATGCCTTCGGCGCGATCGCCAGTGCCGGGAACACCAATCTGACGACCGTGGCCCCCGCCATTGCCGAGGCCCTGTTTGCCACGGCCATCGGTCTGATTGCGGCCATTCCGGCCTATATGGCCTACAACAAATTCTCGATCGACGCGGGCAAGTTCACGGGGCGGCTGGAGAGCTTTGCCGACGATCTGCAGGCTGCCGTGGCGCGACGCCTCGGGGCACCGGCGACGCCCGTCAACCCTGCCAGCCGGGACGACTGAGCCATGGCCATGGGTGGAGGCGGCGGAGGCGGTCATGTGCGAGGCCGCAGGCGGGCGCGCAAACGGCCGCTGAGCGAGATCAATGTCACGCCGCTGGTGGACGTCATGCTGGTGCTGCTGATCATCTTCATGATCTCGGCGCCCCTGCTGACCGTCGGCGTCCCGGTCGAACTGCCCAAGACCGATGCCAGCGCGATCGAGACCGACAACGAGCCCGTCACCGTGTCGATCGATCAGGCCGGAGCCATCTTCATCGATCAGGACGAGGTCGCCTATGACGCCCTGATCGCGCGGGTGACGGCCGTATCCAGCGGGGGACGCGGCCCCGCCACCGAACGCGCAGTCTTCGTTCGCGCCGACGGCCGCGCGCCCTATCAGGCTGTGGCCCGGGTCATGGCGCGACTGTCGTCGGGCGGTTTCACCAGGCTGAACCTGATCACCGACACGGCTGCGACGGATACGGCGGGCTGATCGTGCGGCGCCTCAGCCCGGCCATCCTCGGATCGATCGCGCTGCACGCCGGCGTGGCCGGGCTCGCCCTCGTGTCATGGCCTCGAACCGAGATGGCCCTCCCGCCGACAATCGCCTCCGTGCCGGTCACGATCGTGTCCAGCGTGGAGATCGCGGCGGCCCCTGCCGACAACCCGTCGGA
>QBLX01000006.1:71699-74186 GCA_003241825.1 Alphaproteobacteria bacterium | reverse complement strand
ATCAAGACGATCAAGACGATCAAGACGGTATTTTTTCGCCCCGGGCGTCTCGATGACGCCCCCGACACGACAGAAACGGTCGCATGCCTGTCGCCTCCCCCTGCCCCGCCCTCGACGACTCCTGCTAGAGCCGGGTCATGGCCAAAGACAGCGCGATCTACGTCTGCCAGTCCTGCGGGGCTGTGCATGGAAAATGGTCCGGCCAGTGCGGCGCCTGCGGCCAGTGGAACACCATTGTCGAGGAAAGCCGCTCGGCTCCTCCCGGTGCGCTGAAGCCCGTCAGTGCCTCGCGCGCCCGGGGCATCCAGTTCGAAACCCTGCAGTCCGATACCCCCGAGCCGCCCCGGATCGTCACCGGCGTGACCGAGTTCGACCGGGTCTGCGGCGGTGGCGTGGTGCCCGGCTCGGCCATCCTGCTGTCCGGTGACCCCGGCGTGGGCAAGTCCACGCTCCTGCTCGACGTCGCCGGTCGTGCTGCCCTGCGTGGCGTCCGTGTCGCCTATATCTCGGGCGAGGAGGCCATCGAACAGATCCGCGCCCGCGCCAAGCGGATGGGCCTGGCCGACGCCCCCGTGAACCTGGCCTCCGCCACTGCCCTGCGCGAAATCGTGGGCACGCTGAAGCGCGAGAAATTCGACATCGTCATCGTCGATTCGATCCAGACCCTGTGGTCCGACGCCCATGAGGCCGGTCCCGGTTCGGTGACCCAGGTCCGGGCCTGCGCCGGCGAAATGGTCCGTCTGGCCAAGTCCCAGGGCATGGCCGTCATCCTTGTTGGCCATGTCACCAAGGATGGCCAGGTCGCCGGTCCCCGAGTAGTCGAGCACATGGTCGATGCCGTCATGACCTTCGAGGGCGAGCGCGGCTATCCCTTCCGGATCCTGCGTGCCGGCAAGAACCGCTTCGGGGCCACGGACGAGATCGGCGTCTTCGAAATGGGCGATGCCGGCCTGTCGGAGGTCACCAACCCGTCGGCCCTGTTCCTTGGTGACAGCAAGGATCGCGCACCCGGTGCGGCCGTCTTTGCCGGGATCGAGGGCAGCCGTCCTGTGCTGGTGGAGATGCAGGCTCTCGTCGCCCCGGCCGCCTATGGCACGCCACGAAGGGCCGTCGTAGGCTGGGACACCGGTCGTCTCGCCATGGTGCTGGCGGTGCTGGAGGCGCGCTGCGGCGTCGGCTTCGGCGACAAGGATGTCTATCTGAACGTCGCCGGGGGCCTGCGTATCAACGAGCCTGCCGCCGACCTTGCCGCCGCCGCCGCCCTGATCAGTTCCGCAGTCGACGTGCCCCTTCCACAGGGCTGCGTGGTCTTTGGCGAGATAAGCCTGTCGGGCGAGGTCCGCGCCGTCGGCCGCGCCGAGGCTCGCCTGCGCGAGGCCCAGAAGCTGGGTTTCGACAACGCCTTGACCCCGCCCCTGACCGTCAAGGGTCACGGCGTGGCCCTGACCTCGATCAGTCGCCTGACGGAAGCGGTCGATCGAATCTCGCAGAACCGCTACTAGGCCCGCATGACCGGCTTTGACGCCTTTGCCATTCTCGTGATCCTCGCCTCGGCCGCGGCCGGCTGGGTGCGGGGTGGCACGCGCGAACTGATCACCCTGCTCAGCTTCGTCCTCGCCGCCTTCGTCGCCCTTGTGGCCCTGCCCTTCACGGCACCCCTTGGAAGGGCACTTATCGACCCCGACTGGATCGGCTCGATCTTCGCGGCCATCCTGTCGTTCCTGGTTCTCTATTTCGGAGTTCGGCTGCTGGGCTCCTCGATCTCGAAGCGCGCCCAGGCTCATCCGACCCTCGGCAGCATCGACCGCCTGTTCGGCATTCTGGTCGGCACGGGTCGGGCCCTGGTGCTGCTCGGAGCGGTCCATCTGCTCGTCGTTGCCGTCATGCCGGGCGAGCGGACCCCGCGCTGGCTGACCGAGGCGACCCTTCAGCCCCTGACGGCCAGTGCCGCCAGCGCAATCCAGTGGGCCCTTCCCGGCATCGGCCGGGGCATGGATGCGGTCACACCGGTCGTGGATTCGTCCGTCCGCCGAGGGTTTTCCGACGATGACGCCTTGCAGACGCCCCAAACAGGCAATACTTCGCCCGCTGCCCCCAACGAATAGTCGCCACCGCACATCGGAGCCCACGATGAGCACGCTCGACCACGCTATTGCCGCTCCGGTTGTCCACCGCGAGCATCACCGTGACGCCGACGATGATCGTCTGCGGCTGGAGTGCGGAGTCGTCGGTGTCTGGGGGGCAGAAGCTGACGAAGCCTCCGCCATCGTCGCCCTTGGCCTGCATGCGCTGCAGCATCGCGGTCAGGAAGCCTGTGGCATCGCCTCGGTCCACGAAACCCGCTTTCACACCGAACGCCATATGGGCCATGTCGGCGAGGCTTTCGGAGGCTCCGACCTGCCCACCCGCATGCCCGGCACAGCCGCCGTTGGCCACACCCGCTATTCGACTGCGGGCGGCAGCTTCCTGCGCAACATCCAGCCGATG
>QBLX01000006.1:47544-71689 GCA_003241825.1 Alphaproteobacteria bacterium | reverse complement strand
TCTCGACACTGGCGGCATCGCCATCGGCCACAACGGCAACCTGACGAATTTCCTCTTCCTGCGGAACCAGCTCGTCGGCGAGGGCTCCATCTTCCAGTCCACGTCTGACTCGGAGGTCATCCTTCACCTGATCGCCCGCAGTCGTAAGGCCAAGGTTGTGGACCGGTTCATCGACGCCCTGGCTCGCATCGAAGGCGGCTACGCCCTCGTCGCCCAGACGCGCTCCAAGATGATCGGTGCCCGTGACCCGCTGGGCATCCGCCCGCTCGTACTGGGCCGCATCGGTGACGCCTGGGTACTGGCGTCCGAGACCTGCGCCCTCGACACGATCGGCGCGACCTTCGAGCGGGATGTCGAGCATGGCGAGGTGGTGGTCATCGACCGGCACGGCCTGCAGTCGATCAAGCCTTTCCCGGCCCGCGCCGCCCGCCCCTGCCTTTTCGAATATGTCTATTTCTCGCGCCCCGACAGCGTCGTGAACGGCCGCTCCGTCTATGGTGTCCGCAAGCGTATGGGCCAGGGCCTGGCGCGCGAATTCCCGATCGAAGCCGACGTCGTGGTGCCTGTGCCCGACTCGGGCGTGCCGGCGGCTCTCGGCTATGCCCAGGAAAGCGGCATTCCCTATGAAATGGGCATTATCCGCAGCCACTATCTGGGCCGGACCTTCATCCAGCCCAGCCAGGCCACCCGCCAGAAGGGCGTCCGGATGAAGCACAGCCCCAACCGGGCCGTTCTCGAAGGCAAGCGCGTCGTCCTGATCGACGACTCCATCGTGCGTGGCACGACGTCGGTGAAACTGGTTCGCGCCGTGCGCGCTGCGGGTGCGGCAGAAGTCCACTTCCGCTCAGCCAGCCCTCCGATCCTGTGGCCGGATTTCTACGGCATCGACATGCCGGAACGCGATCAGCTCATCGCCGCCAACAAGACCATCGAGGAGATGCGCCAGTTCCTCGAGGTCGATTCGCTCGGTTTCCTGTCCGTGGACGGCCTCTACAAGGCGATGGGCGAGACCGGTCGGGACAACAAGACACCCCAGTTCACCGACCACTATTTCACCGGCGACTACCCCACTCGTCTGGTTGACCGCGAGATCGAGGCCGGTGGCCGCGAGACTGTCGGACGCCAGCTCTCGCTGCTGGTCAGCGCCTAGGATCGCATGACGGACACCCTCCCCCTCACTGACCGGATCGCTCTCGTTGTGGGTGCCTCACGCGGCATCGGCTATGAAAGCGCCCTCGCCATGGCCCGGGCCGGAGCCCACGTGGTCGCCACGGGCCGCACCCAGGGCGGGCTCGAGGAGCTGGACGACGCCATCTATGCAGCGACCGGCAAGCACGCCTCACTCGTCCCGTTCGATCTGGTGGACGGCGGCGGTATCGACCGGCTGGGCGGGGCCCTGTTCGAGCGGTTCGGCAAGCTGGACATCTGGATCCAGGCCGCTGCGACCATGGGCGAGGCCGGCCTGACGCCGGTGGCCCATGCCGAGCCCCGCGCCTTCGCCAAGATCGAGAAGACCAATCTGACAGCCGTCTATCGGCTGATCCGCTCGCTCGAACCCTTGCTGAGGGCTTCGGACGCCGGGCGGATGATCCATGTCACCACCAGCCTGACCCAGGCCCCGCGCGCCTTCTGGGGCATGTATGCCGCAACCAAGGCAGGGGCCGAGACCCTCGTGCGCTGCTGGCTGGACGAGATCGAGTCAACGCCGATCCGCGGCACGGTCCTCGACCCTGGCCGCATGCGCACAAAGCTACGGGCACAGGCCTACCCCGGCGAGGACCCGCTGGAACTGGTCCATCCGTCGGAGATCGGGCCCCTGATCGTCGAACTGGCGCGGCCTGACCGGGTCCCGCCCCTGTTGCAGTCGTTCAAGGACTGGAAGTCGGGCCTGCCGATAGCCGCCCTGATCTGAGGCGGCGGCCTATTTCTTGGGCGCGTGCTTCTGGCCGACGCGGACGCGGCCAGAGCGCGATACCTGACGGGCACCGCCACGGGCACCCTTCTGGATGGCCACCGACGAACCGGCCTTCTTGGACGCGCTGGCCTTGACCGCCCCGATGACCCGGGGCTTGGCGACGCGGGTCTTCTTCTGCTCCAGAGCCTTGCCGGGCAGGTTCGACAGGGTCTCGGCCGCCGCCTCGGCCTTGCGGACCTTGCGAGGAGCCGTCTTGGCGTCGCCCTTGTAACGTTCCGGACCGGACTTGGCCCCGCCCTCGGCATAGGGGTTGGCCGTGCCGCCCTTGATGGTCAGCCGTAGCGGCGTGCCGGGCAGGTCAAAGCTCTCGCGCAGGCTGTTGGTCAGATAGCGGATATAGTGTTCCGGCAGGGACGCAGCCCGGCTGGCGAACAGCACGAAGGTTGGCGGCCGCGCCTTGATCTGGGCCATGTATTTGGTCTTGATCCGCTTGCCGTCGACGGCGGGGGGCGGATGCCTCTGGGTCGCCATGGACAGCCAGTCGTTGAGGTCCTTGGTCTTGACCTTGACCGACCAGGTCGCGTGCGCAGCCAGGACGGCAGGCATCAGTCGCTCGACGCCACGACCCGAATGGGCCGACAGGGCGACGAACGGCGACCCCTTCAGCTGGGGAAGCTTGTCCTCGGCCAGCCGCTTCAGCTCGGTCATCTTGGCCTGGGGCTCTTCTTCAAGGTCCCATTTGGCCGCGACATAGACCAGCGCCCGCCCTTCCCGCTCGACCAGATCGGCCAGCTGCAGGTCCTGGACATCGAAGGCGTTGTCCTTGTCCATGACCAGCACGACCACCTCGGCAAAGGTGATGGCCCGGATGGTATCGGCGACAGACAGCTTCTCCAGCTTCTCCTGCACCCGCGCCTTGCGACGCATGCCGGCGGTGTCCACCAGCCGGATGTTCTGACCTTCATACTCCCAGTCGACCGAGATCGAATCGCGCGTGATGCCGGCCTCCGGCCCGGTCAGAAGACGATCCTCGCCAATCAGGCGGTTGATCAGCGTCGACTTGCCCGCGTTGGGCCGACCGATGATGGCGATACGAATAGGCTTGTCCGGCTCGTCGACGTCCTCGACGAAGATGTCGACCGAGGCGTCACGGATGGCGGCATACAGATCCGCCATACCCTCTCCGTGCTCGGCCGAAATGGCGCAGGGCTCACCGAAGCCGAGGCTGTAGGCTTCGCCAATGCCGCCACCGCTCTCGCGGCTTTCGGACTTGTTGGCCAGAAGGATGACCGGCTTGTGCTGCTTGCGCAGCCGCTCGGCAAAGATCCGGTCCAGCGAGGTCACGCCCTCGCGGGCATCCATCATGAACAGGATCAGGTCCCCGTCCTCCAGCGCCGCCTCGGTCTGCTCGCGCATCCGGGATTCGAGGCTGTCGTCGTTGATGTCCTCGTACCCCGCCGTATCGATCAGCGTCAGGTCCATGTCGCCGATATTGCCGTCGGCATAGCGACGATCGCGGGTCACGCCCGGGCGATCGTCGACGAGCGCGAGCCGCTTTCCGACCAGCCTGTTGAACAGTGTCGACTTGCCCACATTGGGACGGCCGACGATGGCGAGCTTCAATGCCATGTCGGCGTTCTAACCCAAAAATACAGTAACGTCAGCGGATGCTGACGAGTTGACCCTTGTCGGTCAGGACATAGAGCGCGCCGTTGTAGGCCGCCGGCGCAATATAGGACGCTGCGCCGACATTGACCGAAGCTGTCTGAAGACCCGTCTTGGGGTCGAAGCCAACCAGATTGCCGTCCGAGTTCACGAGAACCAGCCGGTTTGACGCAAGGATTGGCCCGGACCATTCCGGCCTGACCGTCCGGTCGAAGAAGCCGAACAGGCCCCCTTCCTGACGCACAAGACCTTCGTTCAGATCGCGGGTCCAGTAGATGGCCCCGGTCTCACGGTTGATCAGGGTCAGTTCACCGGACTTGGACACCACATAGACCACGTCCCCCGCTGGCAGAGGCGCGTTGACGCCCGCGACAGGCAGAGACCATTTGGCCTGCCCCGAACGGATGTCCATGGCCTGCATGACGCCGGAATGACTGACGGCATAGACGAAACCACGCGAAACCACGGGGCGGCCTGCGATGTCGCGAATCTCCGACAGGGCGCTGGTGCGGCTGGTGCGCGACAGGACTTCTGACCAGACAGGCTGGCCATTGGCAGCCCGAAGAGCGACGACCTCTCCCGAGGAGAACGGCGCGATAACAGTGTCACCGCTCACCGCCGGCGAGGAGGCGCGCAGAATACGGGCGGGCTCAACGATCCCGCGATAGGACCAGTCCTGCTGGCCATTGGCCGTGTTGAAGGCGATGATCTGGTTGTCGACATCGACGGCATAGACCCGGTTGCCCGACACCGTCGGCGCACCATGGATCGGAGAATCAACCGTCTGGGTCCAGATGACCGCGCCGGTCGCCGCGTCCAGCGCCGTCATCGAGCGGTAGCCGGATGCGACATAGACCCGGCCGCCGCCGACAGCGACACCGCCGCCAAAGCCGCCACTGCCGGTTCCGCCGCCGCCGAGACCGATGCCAAAGAGCGACCGGCCCGCCTCGCGCTCGGAACGCTTGACGTCAACCTGCCAGACGATCTCTCCGGTGTTGGCGTCGACAGCCGAAACCTGGGCCTCGCCGTCCATGACGAACACGCGTCCGCCATCGGCGACAACAGGGGCCATGACCTGGCGACTGTTGGCCGTGCCGGCACCAATGTGGCGACGCCAGGCCACTGTGAAGGCAGGCGCGGCGATGACATGCTCGACGTTATTGGCGACATTCCCGCCCGGCATCGGCCAGGTCGTTGCAGCCACGGGCCCGGGCAGGAAAAAGTCACGGCCGCTCAGGGCCGCCGACGGGGTCAGTGCCTGCTCGAACTCCAGCACGGAAACCCGGGTCCCCTCGCTGGCCGTGGCGGTCGGCTCGTCTGTACCCCCGAGACCGAAAGGCAGGACACGGCGTACAGTGCCGCAAGCAGTGACGCTTAGCGCGACGCCGCAGATGAGAGCGACCTTAAGCGCGCGGTTCATGGTCGTCATCCGGTCTCCGGTCGTGGAAATCATCACTGGGGAATCACTGAGCCGCCTGAGGAGCCGCTGGCGGACCAGCGGCAGGGATCTGAGCCACTGCGCCCGGTACAGGTACCGGCAAGGCAGCCTGGGCCTTGACGATATCGGCGAGCCCTGCCGCCGTGCCGGAATCGATCATGGAGATAGCAGCCGTGGCCCGTTGCTGGATGGATTCGGGAACATCCTGCCCCAGGCTCAGAAGCACGAACAGTTCGCGGGCCTGTGGCAACTGACCGTTCTGCAGGCGCGCCATGGCCAGCGCGTCCTGGGCGAAGGGGCGCAGGGGGCGCCCTTCCTCGGTCAATGGCGTCAACCGCTCCTCGATGTCTGCAAGCGTTGCCGTGTCCATGAGCAGCAGGGCGGCCTTCAGGCGCGCCGGGTCGGCCAGCAGCGCGTCGCCGTTGGCCTTCGCCGCCTCTTCGAGGAAGGCAATCGCCTCCGGGATCTTGTTGGTGGCTACGGCTACGCCCGCACGCTGCTGAAGCGCGAGGGATTTATAGGCCGCATTTCCGTTGTCGACAGCCTGGGCAAAGGCGACATCAGCGGCCGCCGGGTTGCCGGCTTCGAGGGCCTCGAGCCCCGTCTGGTAGGCCACTGCAGCCTTCTCGGCCCTGGAGGTTTCCCACGACTGCCAGCCCCACCAGGCCAGAGCCGCGATGAGTGCGACCAGCAGAACGCCACCCAGAACGGGCAGCCATGTTTTGGCCAGACGCTTGTAGCGCTCGGAGCGAAGCTCCTCCTCGACCTGTTCGAAGACATCAACCACGGAAACGTCGCCCCAAAAATCGCTGCAAAGCCAATCGGCGCGGACCCTAGAGGGTCAGCTTCCGCGCCGCAACGTAAAGGGATTACGGCGTGACGTGCTTTTTGGAGAAGTAGGTCTCGACTTCGGCAGGAAAACGGCGGGCACGGACATCTTCGGCATAGCTGGCCACTGCCCGGTCGATTTCGCCTCTCAGGTCCGCATATCTGCGCACGAATTTCGGCGTCCAGTCGAACAGGCCCAGCATGTCCGGCGTCACCAATATCTGCCCGTCGCAGGCTGCGGACGCGCCGATGCCGATGGTCGGCTTGTCGATGACCTCGGTGATCTCGCGCGCCACGCCTTCTGCCGTGCCTTCGATCACGACGGCAAAGGCACCGGCATCGGCAGTGGCTTCGGCTTCGGCGATCACGCGCAGTCGCTCGTCATCTGTCCGGCCCTTGGCCTTGAAGGCGCCTTCGGTCAGCACAGCCTGGGGGCGGAGGCCGACGTGGCCCATCACCGGAATACCGCGCTGGACCAGATAGGCGATCGTCTCGGGCACTGTGGGGCCGCTCTCGAGCTTGACCGCCTGGGCTCCGGTTTCCTTCATGACCCGGGCGCAGTTCTCGTAGGCGATCTCCTTGCCGCCCTCGTAGGAGCCGAACGGCATATCGACCACGACCATGGCCCGTTTGGAGCCGCGCATCACCGCCTGCCCATGCAGGATCATCATGTCCAGGGTCACGCCGACGGTGTTTGGCAGGCCGTGAACAACCATGCCGACACTGTCCCCGACCAAAAGCAGATCGCAGTGATCGTCCAGCAGCGCCGCCGTGGGTGCATCATAGGCCGTCAGGCAGACGATCGGCTCACCGCCCTTTCGTTTCATGATGTCGGGCGCGGCGAGGCGGCGGACGGCATCCTGCTTCTGGGCGGACATGATCAGATCTCCTGGGACAGCTTCATCGCACCGGCTATGGCCAGACCCACCAGAGCCACCGTGCCGACCCAGAATAGAGACATTCCACCCATGGACCCAAGCGCCATGTCGGAAAGTCCGAACTGATCAAGGATAGGCTGCACGGAAAGCTGGGCGTCGTAGCCGACGTTCTGCAGATCCTGGCCCAGTGACAAGGCGGGCGTCGTGACCGATGACGTGCCCAGATCCATGGCTGAATTCAGGGATTGCCGCACAGCCACGACCCCGCCAATCAGACCGGCCATCGTCAGGGCCATGGTCCGCAGGCGGGTGCTCGACGCCAGCCGGGTCTCGATCCGGGCCGCGAACAGGTCCTCGTCGGCCATCCGGGGAGCGCGCGCGAAGGCGCGTTCGACAAAGGGATCAAACTCGTCAGCCGACATGCGACGTCCTCCCGTAGGGTGCCGGTTCCGGCTGTAGCCGGGCGCGGAGTTTATCCAGACCACGTTTGACATGGGATTTCACCGTTCCGAGCGGCAGTTTCAAGGCAGCCGCGATTTCCGGTTGTGAGAGGCCAGCGCCGTGACACAGGGACACGCACAGCCTTTCGGTTTCGCTGAGGGCCTTCAAGGCCTCGTCCAGATCGACCAGACCGGGCGTATCAACCGCTGGCGCGATCTCCTCGTTTTCGATCTCGGCGACATAACGGGCATTCCTCGACTTGCGCTTCAGATACAGCCGCGCCGCGATCCGCTTGACCCAGGACGCGAACGTGCCCTCGCCCCGGAATTCGGCACATTTTTCGAACGCCTGCAGAAAGGCATCCTGTGCCACGTCGTCGGCTTCGGAGGGCTGCGCCCCCATGCGACGAAGCAACCCCCGGACCGCCGAGCCATGCCGACGGGCGAGTTCGCCAAACTCGCGCCGTCCGCCCGCCGCCGCAAGGGCGGCGAGCTCGACATCGTGGAGGTCGATCAAGGCCTTGGTCATTACAGATCCCCCTGCCTGACCCGCCTCAGCCCTTGTTCTTGTTGATGAAGCTGAGAAGGATAAAGGCCAGACCGACCATGCCAGGGATCGCCGCGATACCCATGATGGGGAAGACAGCCTTAGCCTCCTCCATGTCTCCAATGAAGCCAATGGCGTTGCCGAACAGAACGATCCCGATGCTGACAGCCAACAGGACGACACCGAGGCGCAGGTCGCGCGTCGCAGTTGGCGGTGCCTTGACGGCTTCCTTCGACAGCGCCTCGATCAGCTCGGGCGGCAGCGGTTGGCCCTTTTCTATGGCCGAACGCAGAGTAACCTGCATATCGCGACGTTCCCGGCTCTTCAGCCACAAGGGCGCGATGACCAGTGCGGCAATCATGCCGAACATTGTTATCGGAATCAGAATCTCGCCGTTCATGATGGTGTCCTCAAAGTCCCGACCCGGGCCTGACGCCCCGGCCTTCTGACAACAAGAGGCCTTGGGATGCGCCAGCAGATGCGCCAGCGGACATGAAATGTTCGTAAGGTGTCACCCGGGAGCGATCCCGGCTGGCTCAACGCCTCCGGCTCAGTGTCCGTGTAAGCCACAGGATGCTCGTTGCCAGAATAACAGACCCCGCCAGGGCACCGACCGGCATGGCCAGACCCGGAACCAGATCGGGCCAGACTTCTGCGATGAACGGTGCCAACGCCCAGGTCAGCACGCAACTGACCACCAGCCACGGCAGCATAGAGGCAGCGGCCCACCAGGCACGCCTCAGCGCGACACGCTGAGCGACTGCGGTCAGAAAATCGAAATCCCGCGCCGGGGGTGCAGAGCGACCCAGCAGTAGCTCCAGCTTCTGTTCAGGCGTCACCGGAGCCTCCAAGGGCTGAAAGCAGGCGCGTCCGTCCTCGCAACACGTGAGATTTTACCGTCCCAAGCGGCATGTCCAGTGCCTCCGCAGCTTCCACATGGGACAGTCCTTCGGCAAGGCACAGGGCGACACAGGCTCTCTGGTCGGGCGGCAAGGCCCCCAGTGCCGAAGCCAGCGCCAGCCGATCGTCGTGGGACACACCTTCGGGCAACACGATCGCCTCCAGCCAAGACCGGTCCCTTTCGGCAGCACGCCGCGCGCTGCGAAGTCGGTCCTGTGCGCGGCGCCACGCTATTCCCAGCAGCCAGGAACGTACGCCGGCGGGGTCCTTCAATGCTCTGAGGGACTGCCAGGCCGCCAGAAAGGTCTCCTGTGCCACGTCGTCGGCTTCCGCCCAGCTGACCCCCAGTGTCCGCCGCAAAAACCCGCGCACGACGGACTGGTGACGTTCGACCAGCCGTCCAAAGGCCGCGTCCGAGCCCGCGCGCGCAGCCCGGACCAGATCGGCGTCTGTCGGTCCCCCCACCTGACCGCCCCCCCGTTCCGGACGCCTTCAGGACACACCGTCCCGCTTCAGGGTCAGGGCGCAGATAAGAGCCCAGACCGCCACCGCCCCCATGGTCATGGCAACGATCACGAAGGCACCCGACCCTCCATCAACCCCCATCAAGGCAGCAATCCCGAACCCACCCGCCATCATCGCGAACAGACCGAACAGCGACCAGTAGTTGGTGGGCGTGCGTCCACACCCCTGTCCACCGCTCATCCAGCCCGACTGGCCCTCGTCCAGCGTCTCGATCTGGGCCAGCAGGCTGGCCGGCGGCTCACGCCCATTCTCGACATAGCTGCGGATAACATCGAGGATCGCCTTCTGTCGCTTGTAACGCAGGAACATGCCCAGGCCCGCGAACGCAAAGGCTGCGAGTGGAAACAGCACCCACCAGAAGCTCGAGAACAGATCGTACATCGCCATCAACTCCCGTTTGACGCCACCCCTTGCTGCGTCTTCAGAGGGTAGTCGTCACCACGATGCATGCTGGATGCAGGCGGCACAGAAAAAATGTGGCCGCCTGCCATGTGTCAGCGGCGCATGGCTTGCGCATAGATGTCCGGCTTGAAGCCAACGACCGTCTGGTCGCCAAGGTCCAGCACGGGCCGTTTGATCATCGAAGGCTGGGCCAGCATCAGATCGACGGCCCTGTTGCGATCGATCCCCTCGCGGTCTGCCTCGGGCAGTTTGCGGAATGTGGTGCCTGAGCGGTTCAGCACGGTTTCCCAGCCATGTGCGTCCACCCAGCGCTCGAGGGTCGGACGATCGATCCCGGCGGTCTTGTAGTCATGAAACCGCGCCTCCACGCCCTGGCTCTCCAGCCAGGCGCGGGCCTTCTTCATCGTGTCGCAGGCCTTGATCCCATAGATGGTCGTCATGTCACTCTCCCTGCCTTTCGCGCTCCGTTAGGCCAGGTGCGCAGACGTGAAAAGGCCGGCCGCGATCGAACGCGGCCGGCCTGATCTTCAGGTCTGGTCGATCAGCGCGCGTAGTCGTGGGCGATGGCCCAGTCATACCAGCTGTCGACGACCGTGCCGGTCAGCAGGATCCCGATGCCGCCCGTGAGGGTCGTCAGGACTGCGAACCACCAGGCCCAGCGGTGGATGGATTCCATCGTGGCGTTGAAGCCCATGGTCCAGCGCCAGAACAGGGCTGCCCGCTCCGAACCCGTACCGCGGTCCGTGATCTGCTCGACTTCACGATCCGAGCCATAGCGGCTGGTCGCGAGAATGGTCGCACCATGCATGGCGAACAGCAGGGTGGAGCCATAGAGGAAGACGATCGAGAGCGCGTGGAAGGGGTTGTAGAAGAGGTTGCCGTAGGTGATCGAAAACGCTCCGGTCCAGTCCAGATGCGGGAAGATGCCGAACGGCACCGCCTCGCTCCACGACCCCATCATGACCGGGCGGATGAAGCCCAGCACGAGGTAGAGCCAGATCGCCGAGGCAAAGGCCCAGGTCGTGTGGGTGCCGAGGCCCAGAGCCTTGGCTCGCAGATAGCTGCGGACACACCACATCACGAGCGACAGCGTCAGGAAGAAGCCGGCGATCAGCCACCATCCTCCGTCATTCAGAGGCGGAAGGATGTTCAACCCCTGTTCGATCGATGGTGGGTTGAGCGCCAGCCAGGGCAGTTCGCCGATGAACCGGATCGGATTCCAGTCCACCGAAGCCAGCATGTTCAGGCCGATGATCTCGAAGGCCAGGAAACCGCTGAACAGCGAGATGACGCCCGTCCAGCCCAGATGGACAGGCCCGATCTGGGCATTGCCGATCTTGCCGATCCAGTAGGAGAAGAACGGCGTGCCGACGCGCCAGTCGTCGCTCTCGGTGGTCGGAACCCCGGTTTCCGGATGCGACCGGACCTGAACCTGGGTGAAGATGTTCTGATAGGCAGACATGAGTTCTCCCTCCCCCTATTGCCAGATCGGCAGGTTGCGCCAGCCGTCCCACCATTCGGGCCAGCCCTTGTCCCAGAAGGGACCACTGATAACGATGCAGATCGCGCTCCAGATTCCAGCCTGTAGGGCGAGGAACAGGCCGACGCGGTGGATCCCGAGGGTGCCGACCGAATAGCCGATGAAGTCGCGGAAGAAGGTGTCCTCATGCTCGGGCTGCCTTACCGGCTTGCCTCCGCCAGGATTGGTCGCCGCCAGCACCAGAGAGCCATGCAGCGCCAGTGCCATCGTGGTCGCGAAGAAGAAGGTGACCGCGATCATGTGGGCGGGATTGTAATGGAAATTCAGATACTGGTAGCCGACGTTCGACACCCAATCGAGGTGGCTGAAGATACCGTACGGAAACCCGTGTCCCCACGCTCCCATCAGGAAGGGGCGGATCACGACCAGCGTGACATACGCAAAGATTGCGACCCCGAAAGCGATCGGGACATGCAGCCCCATGCCCAGTTTGCGACAGATCTCCACCTCGCGCAGGGCCCACGAGACGAAGGCGCCGATCGCGCAGATCGTGACGAGTTGCCAGATGCCCCCCTCGCTCAGCGGAGCCAGAGCAAGGCCGTACTCGAGTGCCGGCGGATTGATGGTGATCAGCCACGGGTTCCAGGTGTCGCCTTGCGACGCTCCGAGGAAGATCAGCGCCGTACCAAGCGATGCAAAGAAGGCCGTCGTGACGCCAAAGAAGCCGACGTAGAAGGGCCCGACCCAGAAATCGAAAAGGTCGCCGCCGATGAGCGTGCCCCCTCGAACTCTATACTTTCTCTCAAAACTCAAAAGAGCCATGACCGCCTCCGGTCAGCCGACGCCTTGCGCGTCGCTGATGTCATCAGGTTTGAAATAGAATGCCGCTGAGCGTTGGGGGCGGAGGCCGATCTCTCGACCTCCGCCCGAACGCCCGTTGGCGAAACGCGGGATCAGGGTGCTGCGGCAGTTGCCGCGGCGACCTGAGCCTGTTCCGGGCCGTCGAGCCAGTTGTACCGGGGCGTGCTGAGCAGGATGAAGTGGATCAGCAGCGCGAGGGTAAACAGAAAGACGGCAAGAGCGACGAAGATCCTTCGCGGATCGAACGTAAGCCAGATTCTCCACATAGTCGTAGTCCTCCATGGCCGAAGCTCGGCCTTGCTTGGACGTCACCTCAAGGATGACATCCCGTATTGGTGGAAAGGGCTGTCACCCGAACCAGGGTTTCCAGAACCAGATCAGGCCATGAGCCACGACCGCAATGGCCGTGAAGCTGATCGTGTTGACCACGAAGAGGCCATGGAGTTCCTTGGCTGCCTCGGGGGTGAGGCCCGTCAATGAGTCGGCGGGCCGCTCGTCAGTTAGATGCGTCATTGTTCCTCCTTCAAGGTGATCGCGGACGTCGGCCACGAGAGAGTTCGTGACCGTTTTCGGCACCGGGCAAGCCCGTCGACGAAAGGCGAATCCTGGCCAGGGGAGATGGCCGGGACGTGTGGAAAAGCTGCTTGCCGGGAAGCGGATTCATGCCGCCCTCCCCTGCAGGACCAGCGAGTTGGCTGCGATCAGGCGATCGAGCGTGACGCGCTCCTCGCCGGCATTGCGGGCCGCGCGTTCCGCGGCATCGCGCAGGCGTTTGGCGGCGGAAATCCGGACGATGACGGGCTGGGCAGCGACCAGCCGGTCGAGCTGCTCCATCGCCTCGTCTTCCCAGTGAAGCTCGGCGTGAATGCGCGACAGGGTCGGCTCCGCCTTGTCCATCTGCGAGGCCAGCGGCAGGATGTTGAACAGGGCGTCGAAAAGGGCGTTGCAGACTTCCTGGACCAGATAGGTGCAGCCGCCATAGCCCATGAAGGGCGTGCCGGTGTGCCGGCGGATAGCTGCACCCGGGAAGGATGCTGGAACCCAGACGGCCTGGGGGCCATGTCCGCCGCCTCCGGACCGCGCTGCCGCTTCGGCCAGATAGATGCGCTCGTTGATGCTGCCGAACAGGACCAGGGGCGGCGTGTCCGCGATCGCCTTGATCACGGCCTCGTTGTCCGACTTGGTGCCGGCACAGCGCGAGATCGCAAACTGGCAAGGCAGGCCGAGGTCGTCCTCCAGGAATTTGCGCACGCCGCGGGCGTAGGTTTCGTTGGCCACAATGGCGAAACTGGCGGTCGCGAAGAAGTCCTGCGTCACGGACCGCCACAGGTCCCACAACGGCTTGATCGTGGTGTGTTTCTCGCGCTCGATGAAGGGCTCGGGATCCAGCCCGGTCATTTCACCCAGCATGCGCAGGAAGAGCGTGGTCGACTCAAGGCCGATCGGGGCCTGCAGATACGGCTTCTCGAGCGCCTCGCACAGGCCGCGTCCGAACTCGCGATACATGCAGATATTGACTTCGGCATCGGCCAGATTGCGCACATCGGCCAGATGGCTGCCCAGCGGGAAGACCATATTGACCTGGCCGCCGATGCCCTCGACCAGCCGCCGGATCTCGGCGAGATCGGATGGCATGTTGAAGGTGCCGTACATCGGACCGATGATATTGACCCGGGGCTTTTCCCCCTCTGCCAATGGGCGCGGACGGGGCATCTTCTTCGGACCGAACTGGGTCCACAGCCACGTCAGGGCACGGTCCGCAGCCTGCCACTGATCCTCATCGATGGTGCGCGGCAGGAAGCGCTGGATGTTTGTGCCTTCGGGCGTCACACCTCCGCCGATCATCTCGGCAATCGATCCGGTGACCACGACCGAGGGCAGTTCGGGATCGAGCGTCTTCCACGCCCGTTTCATCGCACCCTCGGTGCCATGACGGCCCAGTTCGTCCTCGCCCAGTCCGGTCACGACGATCGGGAGTTCATGCGGCGGCAGGCCATCGGTGTAGTGCAGCACCGAGGTCACCGGCAGGTTCTCGCAGCCCACAGGGCCGTCAATGATGACCTGCAAACCCTTGATGGCCGTGAAGGCATAGACTGCCCCCCAGTATCCACCTGCCCGGTCGTGATCGAGGATCAGCGTCATGTCCCGACGTGCTCCTCGGCCTTGGCCTTGGCCGCCATCGTCTTGGCGTAACGGGCCTTGAACTCGGGACGATCGGTCGGGACGTCTTCCCAGATCCCGGTTGCATGGCCAGTGCCGACGCCCTCGAAAAAGGCGCTCATCTTGTCGAACCGGGCCTTGTTGCCGATGGCGGCATTGATGACCTGGGCCAGTGACCCCGCTCCCGCCGGACCCATCAGGGGTCGCGCCGAGATCAGGTTGGTGAAGTACAGCGCGGGGATCGACAGCGACTTGGCATGCTGGACGACCGGCGTTGTGCCGATGGCCAGATCGGGGCGGATCGCGTCGACGGCCGACAGGTCCTGCTCCAGCGAGGCGCGGTAGTTGACCGTGACACCCCTGGACTCGAGCCATTCACGGTCGGGATCCGACCATTTGGTCTGGGGACAGGCCGTGCCGACATAATCGACTTCGGCACCGCTCTCGATGAGCAGACGGGCGACCAGAAGCTCGGAGCCTTCGTAACCTGAGACCGTGATCCGCCCCTTGATCGGTGATCCGGCCAGGGCTGCTCCGATCGCACCCACCATGGCGTTCTTGATGCCGTCGATCTGTGCCTGGGGGACATCGCAGGCTTCGCCGATGGCCTGAAGCCAGGCCGCCGTGCCATCACGTCCGACCGGGGCCGAGCCAACGACCTTGCGCCCGGCAGCTTCAAACTCGCGGACACTGGCGGTGTAGAAGGGATGGATTGCGGCAACGACGGCGCAGTCGAGGGCGGCATAGAGTTCGCGCCATTCGCGGGTCGGAACGACCGGCCCGGCCGCAAGCCCCATGGGCTCAAGCATCCTGCCGATGATCATCGGATCGGCGGGGAACATCTCGCCGAGAAGGGTCACCGTGCGTTTTCCGGACCCACCCTGCAGCTTCGATTGCGGCGCAGGAACCGGGCCTTGTTCGGCTTCCTTGCGGGCGTAGTTCAGCATCGCCCCGGCCAGGACGTCCTTGGCCTCGGCATGGGTCGGAATGCCGAAACCCGGAACATCGATGCCGATGATCCGGACGCCGTTGATTTCCTTGGGCAGCAGCTGCAGCGGGACGCCCGACGCGGTCGGGACGCAAAGATTGGTCACGACGATGGAGTCGTAGAGTTCAGGATCCGCCATCTTGAACACCGCATCACGGATGTCCTCGAACAGCTTGCCCGTAACCAGGCTTTCGGAGTTGAAGGGCACGTAGCCGACCGAACGGCGCGCACCATAGAAATGGCTGGTGAAGGTCAGGCCGTAGACGCAGCAGGCCGACCCCGACAGAATCGTCGCCGTCCTCCGCATCCGCAAGCCGACACGCAGCGAGCCGAAGGCCGGGCACATCGACTGGGGCTGGTCGTGCGGTCCGACGGGATAATCCTTGGCGTAGCGCGCCAGAACCTCGGACTTGCCAGCCCGCGATGCCGCCGCGGTCAACTCGGCCTTGCCGCCATGGCAACCCGAGCCATCGACCGAAACGGGTTCGGCTGCGGTCTCGTCAGTGGCGACGGTGTCTTCGAGCATGGCCGTCACACAGCCTCGTCGTAGACAACTTCAAGGGAGGCCTTGGGCACATAGGAGGTACCGCGCATGTCGCTCTGGCTGGCGGGAACCAGGTTGACGGCTCCACCTGTCTGCTCGGGACTGAACAGGCCCAGAAGACCGTCCTGGGTCAGTGGGCGCGGATGCTGGGGCAGTGATTCCGCCACGGCCTGGGCGAGGCCGGCAAACAGGCCGCCCCATTCGCTGTCCGGGGTGCCGATGATCTGATAGTTGGCCGATTTCCGGCGAATATCCTCATTGGCCGGGATCGAGGCCAGGACGGGAATGCCAACGGCCTCGGCGAAGGCCGCCGCCTCGCCCGTGCCGTCGTCCTTGTTGATGACCATCCCGGCCACGCCGACATTGCCACCCATCTTGCGGAAATATTCGACCGCCGAGCAGACATTGTTGGCCACATAGAGCGACTGCAGGTCGTTGGACCCGACCACGATCACCTTCTGGCACATGTCCCGGGCGATCGGCAGGCCGAAGCCGCCGCAGACCACGTCGCCAAGGAAGTCCAGCAGGACGTAGTCGAAGCCCCAGTCGTGGAAGCCCAGTTTCTCGAGCAGTTCGAAGCCATGAATGATGCCACGACCGCCACATCCCCGGCCGACTTCGGGCCCGCCCAGTTCCATGGCGAAGACGCCGTCGCGCTGGAAGCAGACGTCCTCGATGCGGACTTCCTCACCCGTCAGCTTCTTGTTCGCCGATGTCTGGATGATGGTCGGGCAGGACTTGCCGCCGAACAGCAGGGAGGTCGTGTCCGATTTGGGATCACAGCCGATCAGCAGCACCCGCTTGCCCTGCTGGGCCATCATGTAGCTGAGATTGGACAGGGCAAACGACTTGCCCGAACCACCCTTGCCGTAGATGGCGATGATCTGGGTTTCCTTGGTCACCTCGCCCGTGTGGACGGGATCGGGCTCGACCCTGGCTTCTTCGCGAAGGGCCTTGTGGGAAATCAGGGTGATCGTCATGCGCAATTCCTCCAGTCGAGGATCATTTTCAGGCATTCCGAGTCGCCGAAGGCGACCGGATAGGCGTCATTGGCTTCAACAGCCGGCCGACGGTGGGTGATCAGACCGTCGAGGCTCAATCTTCCGTCGGCGATCAGGGCAGCGACGGCGGTAACGTCCTCTGGCCGGAACTCGGCCGCGATCCGGAACCGCGCCTCCTTCATGAAAGCCATCGGGAAGGCGAAGGACAGTCGGGCTTCATAGAAGCCAGCCAGAACGATCTCGCCGCTGCGCGCGAGGCGAGCGACGAGGAAATCCATCAGATCCTCGGCCCCGGAGGCGTCATAGATGCTGCGATAGTCGCGCCGGTCGTCAGCATCGGGATGGATAGCGATACCCTGTCGGCGGGCCGGGTTGGTTTCCCAGACCGTGGGGCGCTCTGCACCCATGGCCTCCGAGATCCGCAACAGCAGGCGCCCGAGAACGCCGTGACCCACGACAAGGTCAGGGGCCGAGCCGCCAATGATTGCGTGGTAGGCTGTAGCGGCCAGCGACAGCAGGACGCCCTGATCGTCCACACCTTTCGGCAGGGTGACGGTCCGCGACTGCGGTGCAATCAGGGTCCGGGCAGCGCCCCCGAACAGGCCTCGCGCGTCGATGAAACTGGATGAGCCCGGCACGAACACCCGGTCGCCGATGCGCGATTGCGCCAGGGCTCCGGCATCGACAATCGTGCCCACAGCCTCGTAGCCGGGGACCAGCGGGTACCCCAGACCTGGGAAATGAGGCATCCGCCCATCCCACAGCAGCCTTTCGGTCCCCGTCGAGATGCCGCTCCAATCCACTTTGACGACCACGTCTTCGGGCCCAGCCGGCTTCAGGTCGAGCGGACGGACCGCGAGACGCCGGGGTTCCTCCAGTACGACAGCCAGGGTGTGCATCAGCGCGCCTCGGGAGGCCAGCGATCCTGATTGATCCCCTCCCCGACTGTCAGCTTAGATTGACAGATGGAGTTGTCAAATCTTCATTACACCTTTCGGTGTCAACCCGCCTTGTCAGGCGCGCGCAACGATCAGGCTGGCGATCATCGGCAGGGGCGTGGCGACCTCCCTGCTGGCCGCAAATCCGGCGGCCTCGAGCATTTTCCGGATTTCCGCCACCGAGCGCGGCCGACCCGAGCCCATGGCAAGGAGGTAGAGGCCGAAATAGGCGTCGCCCACGCGCTCACAGCCCGAGACCTGGGCCATCGGCTCCGCAATGAGCAAGGTGCGGCCCGGTTCCAGCGCGGCCCGGATCGCCCGCAGCAGGATCATCGCCTTGTCGTCATCGTGGTCGTGCAGGATGCGGACGAGGCTGATGACGTCCGCCCCTCGCGGCAGGGCATCGGTGAAGAAACTGCCGCCGGTCGCCTCGAGCTCGCGTCCCTCCTCGGCGAATCGGGCACGGGCCCGCTCTGCGACCGGAGGCAGGTCGAACAGAGCAAGCTGGAGCCGGGGGGCCTGACCGGCGACCGCGCGAAGGAAGGTGCCATCGCCGCCACCCACATCCATCAGGCGCTCATGTCGCCCGAAGGGGTAGGCCTCGAGAACCTGAGCCGCGACCATGGCCTGTGAGGCGGACATCAACCCGGAATAGGGGCCGGTGGTGCCGCCCTCCCCGCCCTCGGCATAGGGCCAGTAGCCCGAAAGTGCGCCGCCTCCGCCGCCACGCCGCAGCAGGGCTATCGGGTCGGCGAGGTCGGCGTAAAGCAGTCGGTGATGATCGATCATCGCCGCAACCCCCGGTGCGCCCAGCAAGGCCGCTCCCTCGACGCCCAGAGCATACAGGCTGTCTCCGGCCTGCTCTGCCAGTTTGAGCGCGACAGCTGCTTTCACCAGTCGCTCCGTACCCGCAATGTCCAGGTCGACCACCAGTGCCAGGTCACTGACGGACTGCGATCCCTTCGCCAGCCGGTCCAGAAGGCCCGACGTCACGCACGCATAGGCGATCTGGGAATAGACGAACCCTGCCGTCAGATCGAAGAGTGCCTGAGCGCGTCTTCGCGCCACGGGTCGCGTCAGCGGAAACCGCGCTGCCCAACGCTGAAAGGCCGGATTGGTGATCAGGCCATTGCGCCAGTCACGCCACCGATCCCGCAACCCGGCCGCACGATCGGCACGTTCATGAGGCATCCATTCACTCCAAACATTTCGGGATCAGCAAGACCACGGGGTCACATCCAGCGGAACAGGCCCCAGGCTCAAGGCCGGGGTCAACGCCTTATTTCGCTGTCCAGCCGCTCTCACATCGCGCTGTTACGTGCGGGAGAGGAATACCCCTTGTGTCAATCAAGTTGGACTCCTTTACTGTCGTGTCAACGGAACACAGGAGCGCGTCCCTCATGCGGCGCAACAAGGTCATTGTCGTTGGAGCGGGGATGGGCGGCCTCACAGCTGCAATCAGCCTGTGCGGCCAGGGCCACGACGTGACCATCGTCGAGGCCGCCGACCAGCCCGGCGGCAAGCTGAGCCAGATCCACGTTGGCGGCATGGGGATAGACTCGGGTCCAACCGTTTTCACCATGCGCTGGGTATTCGAGGAGTTGTTCGCCTCTGTCGGTCATACGCTGTCCGATCACCTGACCCTTACGCGCGCCGACACCCTCGCGCGCCACAGCTGGCCCGATGGTTCGAACTTCGACCTGTTCACCGATCTGGAGCGGTCGGTCGACGCCGTCGGGACACTGGCCGGTGCAGCAGAGGCCCGTCGGTTTCGCGCCTTCTCCGAGCGTGCAGCCTTGATCTACCGCGTGCTCGAAGGCCCGTTCATGAAGGCGGACAAGCCGAATACACTGAAGCTGATGCTGGATATCGGGCTCCATCGCTCGAAGGACGCCTGGGCCATCATGCCCTATCGGTCGATGTGGGACGAACTCGGCACCTATTTTCACGACCCGCGCCTGCGCCAGTTGTTCGGTCGATACGCCACCTATTGCGGTGCGTCTCCGTTCAAGGCCCCCGCCACCATGATGCTGATCGCCCATGTCGAGCAGGAGGGCGTCTGGCTGGTCGAGGGAGGCATGAAGAAGATCCCCGAGGCCCTCGCGAAACTGGCCACCACCCTTGGGGCCACCCTGCGCTGCGGTGAGCCCGTGGCAAAAATCGAGGCCCGCAAGGGGCGCGTGTCCGGGGTGGTGCTGGCGTCCGGCGAGCGGCTGGAAGCCGATGTCGTCCTCTGCAACGGCGATCCCGCTGCAATCACGACTGGCCGGTTCGGGTCCGAAGTCGCCTCGAAGGTGACGGCCGCCGGCCCCGGCAAGCGCTCCCTTTCGGCTGTTACCTTCTCCTTCACGGCGGACACACCCGCTGATCTCGTCCGGCATAACCTCTACTTCTCGCCGGATTATGTAGCCGAGTTCGACGCCCTGCACGCAGGGCGGATGCCCAAGATCCCCACAGTCTATCTTTGCGCCCAGGACCGACACGACACCGACCCCGGGCGTGCGAAGCCTGGTCCCGAGCGCTTCTTCGCCATCGTCAATGCGCCGCCAGACGGCGACACTCGCGCCTATTCACCCCAGGAGATCGACCTATGTCGCTCGCGAACCTTCGCGTCCATGGAAAGCGGCGGCCTGAAGATCGACCCAGCGTCGATCCAGATGGCGATCACGACCCCGACCGACTTCGAGCGCCGCTTTCCGGCGACGGGGGGCGCGCTCTACGGTCGGGCGGGCCACGGCTGGGACTCGGCCTTCCGGCGACCCGGAGCCCGTACCAGGATGCCCGGCCTCTACCTGTGTGGGGGCGCGACCCATCCGGGCGCGGGAGTGCCGATGGCGGCTCTGTCCGGCCGGCTGGCGGCCCAGGCAGTGATGCAGGATGGCGCTTCGACACACCGGTAGGTCCGGGTGGCTATGCCTGGTGGTATGTCGACGCCATGAGCGCCGACAGACGCTTCGGCCTGACCGTCATCGCCTTTGTCGGCAGTGTCTTTTCACCCTGGTACGGCTGGTCCGGTCGCGGGCAACCCGAGAACCACTGCGCCGTCAATGTCGCCCTCTATGGCCCGGGCTGTGCGCGCTGGGCCATGACCGAACGCGGACGCAAGGCCGTCCATCGCAATACTGCCAGCCTGTCGATCGGCCCCAGCGCCCTGTCATGGGAGGGCGACGAACTGGTGATCCAGCTGGACGAGATCACTGCGCCAGTGCCCCCCATGCCCCGGATGCCTCGGCCTGTGCGGGGCGAGGTTCGCCTGCGCCCGCGCGCGATGAACACGCGTGCCTTTACCCTCGACGAGGCCGGGAGCCATGTCTGGCATCCTCTCGCGCCGCGCGCCGACGTATCGGTCAATCTGGTCGAGCCGGGCCTGTCCTGGTCGGGCGAAGGCTATCTTGATCACAATCGGGGCAATGAACCTCTGGAACAGGCGTTTGAGCACTGGGACTGGTCTCGCGTACATCTGAGCAGCGACAGTGCTGTCCTGTACGATCTGATGCGTCGTGACGGCTCCGCGGTCAGCCTGGCGATGCGCTTCGGGCCCGATGCCGTGCCCGAACCCTTTGAACCACCGTCCATTGTCCGCCTTCCCAATACCGGCTGGGGCATGAAGCGTTTCACCCGATCCGAGCCCGGCGGCATGGCCGGAGTGACGGAGACATGGGAGGACACGCCATTCTATTCGCGCTCTGCCCTGACGACGCGACTGCTGAACGATGATGCCCACGGCGTGCACGAGAGCCTGTCCCTAGGGCGTCTGCGGTCCCCGATCGTCCGGACCATGCTGCCCTTCCGCATGCCGCGCTCGCTCCGCTGAGGCGGCATCCCGTTTCTTTTCGCGTTTCAGGGTCCAGAGTTCCCACAGACCCCAGAACAGGACCGGCAGGAAGATGAGCATCAGCTCGATGAGGCCGACGACCCCGCTGCTCATCTCGCCGCCGCGTCCGCCACGTCCATGATGACGTCCGCCATCGCCTGCGGGTTTTCCTCATGGGCCAGATGGCCCAGCCCCTCCAGCGTCACCAGCCTGGCTCCGGGCACAGCCGACTGAACGCCTGCGGCGACCGACGGCGGGACGGCCTGATCCTGCGATCCCACCACCAGCGTCAAAGCAGCCCTGAGGCGAGGGATCTCGCGCACGAGGGAGCGCAGGTCCCAGTTGCCCATCATCCCCAGCGTCCCGGCAACATGCCCGGGTTTTCGAAACAGGCGGGCATAGAGTTCGATACCTTCGGGTTCGATGGTCGATCCGGTCCCCTTGATCATGCGGACGATCCGCCGGGCGTCACCGGCACTGGCCGCGAACAGTCGCGCGGCCAGGGGATTGGCGAACAGCCCGAGGGCCACGCTCTGGAACAACGGTGCAGCTGCGCCCCCGAACGGCTGGAGCGCACCATTGATGGCAACGATCGGCGCCGCTCCAAGCCGTCCGTCCAGCGACATGCGGATCGCAACGGCGGCCCCTGCGGAATGACCCACCACGAATGCGGGCTGAAGCCCCAGCGCCTCCAGAAGCCCCCCCGTCCGCCGGGCCATGGCCGGCAGGGACAGCCCATTTCCCGCTGGTGTCGCCGTGAACCCGTGTCCTGGCAGGTCCGGAGCAACGACCCGGTATCGCTCGGCAAGGATCGGCATCAATCCGCGCCAGCTGTGGGTTGCGGCCCCTGCCCCGTGCAGCAGCAACAGCACAGGCGCTGTTTCCGGTCCCATGATCTGGACATGCCACCGCAGATCGCCGGCCGTGACGAACCGACTGGCCGAGCGATGCGGCCACCCCCGTCCCTCGACGTCCCACTGGGGCGCACTGGACATGCTAGCCCGCGCCTTCAAGCGAGCGCACGACTTCACGGACCCGGCTGGCCTCGACATAGGGCAGAGCCGCGAAGCGTGCGCCCATGGCCTCGGCCAGCTTCTGGCCATCTCCGCGCGGTCGCGGCGAGATATCGATCAGGGCCACGGCCATTCCGGTCCCACGGATACGGCGCGCAGCGTTCAGGGCATCAGTCTCGGCCCGCGTCCGGAAGGCGGCACCGTCCAGCGCGATATTCCCCCGGCCATCCGTCATGATGACCAGAACCGGCGTCCGCCCCTTGGCCCGTTCGGCAATCCCGAGAACCGCTGCAGCCTCGAGCGCGGCCGCCAGTGGTGTAGCCCCACCTCCCGCCAGCTCAGCCAACGACCGTCGAGCCCGAGTCAGGGAGCGGGTCGGGGGCAGCAGCAGTTCCGCCGCCGTCCCGCGGAAGGCAATGAGTGCCACCTGGGTCCGTTTCACATAGGCCTCGGCCAGCAGCAGTTCGACCGCCCCCTTGGTTTCGGCAAGCCTTTGCAGGGCAGCGGAACCTGAGGCGTCGACGACAAAGATCACCGTCGACTCAGAGCGCTGCTCGAACCGCCGGATCCTGAAATCATCGCGGCGAATCCGCATCGGGCCCCGCTCATGGCCCAGCAAGGCCCCGCGAACCTTCTGCCAGGGTGCAGCAGCTTTGAGGGTTTCGACCACATCCAGTCCTGAGGCCTGTTTGGGCAGTCCCGGACGCGAGGCGATCCTTCGCCCCCGATCCGGCGATGCCCGCCGCGCTCCCGATCGCCCCGACGACATCGCCGCCGAACGCGCCACCCGTCCCTGATCCATCCACAGGGCCTCCAGACCGTCTGGCAGGGCGGCCCGCACGGCGTCGAGCACAAGATCGTCCAGGGTCGCAGCCGTGTCGTCGTTCTCAGCGGCACTCAGTTCATCATCGGGCGGCGTCGCGTCCGGATTACCGGCTTCAGGCTCTTCCGTGAGCGTATCATCGGGGCGGGTATCCGGTTCGGCCTCGGCCGTCACCTCCGGTACCCGCGTCGCGCGCGGAGCCAGCACCAGCCGAGCGGCCGTGCTCAGATCTTCCGGCTCGATCGCGTCCCGCCCCTCGAGTGCTGCCAGTGCCGCCGCCACCCGCAAGGCCAGCACAGGGGCCCGCATTGAGCCGATCCCGAGAGCCTGTGCCGCGCCACAGATGGCCTCGACCATGGACAGGTCCGGCGCGGCGACCCGCAGCAGGGCCTCGCGTGCCTCGGCAACATCGGCGTCCGTCGCGCTGATGGGCAGGGCGTCACGATGGCCCACACCGTCCAGATCGATCGCAAAGGCGAGATGCTCAGCCAGGGTTTCCGCCACCCGCTCGTCCTCGTCCGCCCCCTCATCCAGCGCCACGAGAAGGAAACGTGCCCGCAGGCTCTCGGCCATCCCGTCGCGTTCGAGGCCAATGACACCTGTATCGAGCGCACCCGCCAGCCGTGACGCTGTACCGGACGCGAGCCGCTCGGCTATGGGAGCGATCACGACCCCGCCGTCCGCCTCGGCCAGGAGCCCACGCTGCAGCACCCTGCGGCCACTCCCGAGTGCTGCGCCGAAATCGAGGCCGCCCAACAGCCGTTCATCACCGATGCCCGGTGGTAGCCGCCGCCAGGGCGTTTCCTCGCCCAGCAAGGCCCGAAATCCGGAGACCCAGGAATCCCGAACGGGGCCCGGCCCTGCCCGCACCACGGCACCGCCCAGCCGCGGATCGACCGCCAGCAGCGCCGCCGCCAGCATGGCTTCGGCCCAGACGGTCGTCGCGTCTTTCACAGCGACCTCACGCCGCCTTCAGTTCATCGAG
>QBLX01000006.1:37801-47534 GCA_003241825.1 Alphaproteobacteria bacterium | reverse complement strand
TCGATGCGGGCTGTCGAGGCCTGTTCATCGAGGGGGCCACGCCTGAGGCGATGCCTGAGCGCCATGGGCGCAATCTTTCGCAGGTCGGCATCGGTTACGGTATGCCGTCCTTCAAGGGCGGCCAGTGCCCGCGAGGCTCTCAGCAAGGTCAATTCTCCCCGCAGGCCGTCAGCCCCGACGGCCATGCACAGGCGTGAGCCCTGTTCGAGCACAGCATCCGGCACGACAATCTCGCCGATCCGCCCTTGCGCTGCCTTGATCTTGCGACGCACGGCAGCATCCCTAGACTTCCAGTGCGCAACAAAGGCGGCCGGGTCGCGGTCGAAGGCGTCCCGACGCCTGACCACCTCGACCCGGTCCGCGAGCCGATCCGGCGTGGTCACGTCGACCGACAGGCCGAACCGATCAAGCAGCTGGGGACGCAGTTCCCCTTCTTCGGGATTGCCACTGCCGACCAGAACGAACCGCGCCGGGTGGCGGATGCTCAGCCCCTCCCGCTCGACGACATTTTCACCCGACTGGGCCACATCCAGCAGCAGATCGACCAGATGATCCTCCAGCAGATTAACCTCGTCGATATAGAGGAAACCACGGTTGGCCCGGGCGAGCAGTCCCGGCTCGAAGGCCTTTTCCCCAAGCGTCAGGGCGCGTTCGAGGTCCAGCGCGCCGACAACGCGGTCCTCGGTCGCACCCAGCGGCAGGTCAACGACCGGTGCCGGTGCCTCGCCAGCCTTCCCGGTGTGATGACAGACGCCAGCGCAGGCTTCGCAGGGCATGTCGGGTTCGCAGTTGAAACGACAGCCTGCGATCACCTTGAGCGGTGGCAGCAGCGCCGCCAGTCCGCGCACTGCCGTCGTCTTGCCCGAGCCCCGGTCACCGAAGACCATGACCCCGCCCAAGGTCCTGTCGACCGCAGCCAGCAGCAGCGCCAGCTTCATGTCGTCCTGACCGACGATGGCCGAAAATGGAAAGACGACGCGCATCCGAACCTGTCCAATCAAATGGACACCTGTCGTTCCATGCCTCGCCGTCCGGGTCAACGCGAGACCGACCCGCGCACGGCATCGCGTGCTGTAAGCAGGCACGAGAGCGACGGCCGGACTGTTGCCAATCCCCGTGCAGTCCCGCTATCCGTAGTCAAACGAAACTCAGGAGACGTCCATGGCCATTCCCGCTTCCCTGCAAAGGGGCCTGACCCTTCCGGTCATCGAAGCCCCGATGTTCCTCGTCTCCGGACCAGACCTGGTTGTCGAGTGCTGCAACAGCGGGATCATTGGCACCTTCCCATCACTGAACGCGCGCACGAGCGAGGGCTACCGGGAGTGGCTTCACGAGATCAAGGGGCGGCTTAACCCCAACGCTGCCGCCTTCGGCGTCAATCATATTGTCCACCCGACCAACCCCCGACTGATGGCTGACATGATGGTCACGGTCGAGGAGAAGGTCCCCTTGATCATCACGTCGCTCGGGGCTGTTCGCGACGTCGTCGACGCAGTTCATGGCTATGGCGGGGTCGTATTCCACGACATCGCCAATGTCCGCCATGCCCGCAAGGCAGCAGAAGCCGGCGTTGACGGCCTGATTCTGGTGGCCAACGGAGCTGGCGGCCATGCCGGAGTCGTCAACCCGTTTGCTCTGGTCAACGAGGTGCGCAGCTTCTTTGACGGCACCATAATCCTGTCGGGATGCCTTTCGACCGGTCAGGATGTGGCTGCCGCGCTCATGCTGGGGGCCGATTTTGCCTATATGGGCACGCGGTTCATCAACACGACCGAAGCCATGGCCCCGGACGCCTACAAGCAGATGATCGTCGACAGCGGCGCAACCGACATCACCTACACCGCTGCCGTGTCGGGTATTCCGGCAAATTTCATGACCAAGTCCCTGATGGACAACGGCATCGATCCGAAGAAACTCCCCGAGCACAAGCTGGACATGGGTGACGAGGCCAAGGCCTGGAAAACAGTCTGGTCTGCTGGCCAGGGCGCGGGCGCTGTCCATGATGTCATGCCTGCAGCAGAATTGGTCGCGCGACTTCGGTCCGAGTATGCCGAAGCCACAAACCAGTTCGCCAGCAAGGTCGGCGTCGCCTAAAGGATGGGCGGATGATCCGCCCGTTCATTTCTTGCCTCATGTTCGCCATGCTGGTTTCGGGGTCGGCACTGGCCCAGGACCGGGATGATGCTCGCTTCAGTCCCGACCGCCCGTCCCCCTGGGCGTTCGAGTTCGGGGCCGGCACCGACAATCGGTCCAAGGGGGCGTCCAAGAACGGGGACGCGCCCTATGTCTTTGGCGAGGTCCAGTGGATCACGGCGAGCGGCTTCTATGCCGATGCCGAGTTCGAGACGATCGATTCCTCCGGCTCGAAGGTCGAGGCAGAGATCGAGTCAGGATGGCAGTTTGCGGCAGCGGGCCTCGACTTCGATGCATCGCTCTCACGCAAATGGCGACTGGATGCAGATCCCGGTCAGGATGACGAATCCTGGGAGTATCAGTTCGATATCCTGCGCGATTTCGGTTCGATCGATACCCGCTTGCGGTTCGAGCATTCACCCGACGGCCTGGGCTCGACGCGGGCCACGACCTGGGTGGAAGCCCGCCTTCGCTGGGCCTTGGCCGATCGACTGGATGCCAGCGTAACGGTCGGGCAACGCGCTCAGGACAATGCGCCAGACTATACCGGCGGCAATGCAGGCATCACCTGGAATTTCACCGACGTGGCGGCGATCGACCTCCGCTGGCACGGAACGAGCGCTGCGGCAGAAGGTCAACAGTTCGAGGACGCCGTCGTGGCCTCGATCCTGGTCGAATTCTAGGACGCCCCTTTCAATATATTTGGGCCTGCGACCCATGCGGCGGCTTGACGCGCGTCAGGCTGGATCGCATCCGCGGGTGCACCCGATCCGTTACTGCAACGGTCGCAAAGAGCGATCGCATGTCAGGAAACGACCATGAAACTCTCCACCTTCGCCGGTGCCGTCTCGGCCGCCGCCCTGCTCGCTGCAGCCCCCGCAGCCTTTGCTGACCATCACGGCGGCATGAACCACCAGTCCGTCACTGTCGGCGGTGCGGCCATGTACCCCAACAAGACGATCGTCGAGAACGCCATTGCCTCGCCGATCCACACGACCCTGGTGGCCGCTGTCACGGCAGCCGGTCTGGTCGATACGCTTTCGGGCACCGGCCCCTTCACGGTCTTCGCGCCGACCGACGCCGCGTTTGCCGCCCTGCCCGCCGGCACGGTCGAAACACTGGTCCAGCCTGCCAACAAGGCAACCCTGACCAAGATCCTGACCTATCATGTCGTCGCCGGTCGCGTGGCCGCCGCTGACGTCATTGCCCTGATCCAGGCGGGTGGCGGCTCCGCTGCCATCACGACCGTATCGGGCGACACACTGACGGCCTCGCTGCGCGGCAGTTCGGTGATCCTGACGGACGAGAAGGGTGGCGTCGCCACCGTGACCCAGGCCGACGTGTTCCAGTCGAATGGCGTGATCCACGTCACCGACGCCGTCTCGCTGCCAAACTAAGTTCAGAAGGCGGAGGGATAGCCAATATCCCTCCGCCTAGTCTGTATTTGTTACACGTCATATTGTCGCAATGGTCACTTAGCCGCGCCTCTATTGAATTTCCAGAACTCGAGACCAGTTATGGCATCCTGTAAATCAAGGAAGCGTCATAATGACTACTGAAAAACACGACATCGTTGACACCGCAGTCGCCGCGGGTTCGTTCACCACCCTGGTCGCTGCCGTCACGGCCGCTGGCCTTGTCGACACCCTCAAGGGCGCAGGCCCCTTCACGGTTTTCGCCCCGACCGACGAAGCTTTCGCGGCACTCCCCGCCGGTACGGTCGATGATCTGGTCAAGCCAGAAAACAAGGACAAGCTGACGGCAATCCTGACGCTTCACGTCCTGTCCGGTGCGGTCCACGCAGCCGATATCGCGGGCAAGACCCTGTCGCCGGCATCGGTGAACGGTGAAGCCCTCGCCGTAGACGGTACCAATGGCGTCACCGTGAACGGTGCCAAGGTTGTCACCGCCGACATCGCCTGCACCAACGGCGTGATCCACGTCATCGATACCGTGCTCCTGCCCAAGGGCTAGGTTCGGCCATCGGAATACGGAAGGGGCGGCCCGCAAGGGCCGCCCCTTTCTGTTTCAGCCCAGCGCCTGATCGAGATCAGCGATCAGATCAGCAACGTCCTCGACACCCACGGACAGACGGATCAGATTGTCGGTCACGCCGCCTGCATCCCGCACGTCTTTCGGCACCGAAGCATGGGTCATGATGGCAGGATGATTGACGAGGCTTTCGACCCCACCCAGCGATTCAGCGAGGGTGAAGACCTGCACCCGTTCAAGAACCCGTTTGGTGCGCTCCAGATCCCCGTCGATGACGACTGAAACCATGCCGCCATAGCCGCGCATCTGGCGCGAGGCCAGTTCGTGCTGGGGATGCGATATAAGGCCGGGGTATATGACCCTGGCAACGCCTGTACGGGTTTCAAGCCAGCGGGCGATCTCGAGTGCACTCTCGCAATGCGCCTTCATCCGCAGGCCCAGTGTCTTGAGGCCACGGTTGGCGAGGAAGGCATCGAACGGCCCCATGACGCCGCCAACCGAGTTCTGGAGAAATTTGATCTCCTTCGCCACCTCGGCATTTCCGGCCACAAGCACCCCGCCGATGATATCGGAGTGACCGTTCAGATATTTGGTCGCGGAATGCATCACGATGTCCGCGCCCAGAGCCAGCGGCTGCTGGCAGAACGGCGTGGCAAAGGTATTATCGACCACCAGCAAAAGATCGCGCGCCCTGGCGATCTTCGCCAGTGCCGCGATATCGGCGATCTTCATCATCGGGTTGGTGGGCGTCTCGACCCACAGCATGCGTGATTTCGGGGTAATCGCTGCCTCGACGCTGGCGAGGTCCGAAAGGTCGACGTAGCTGAAATCCAGCCCCATCGAGCGGCGACGGACCCGCTCGAACAGACGCCAGGAGCCGCCGTAGAGATCGTCGCCGGTCACGATGTGCGCGCCCGCGTCCAGCAGTTCCAGGGCGGTCGACGTCGCTGCCATTCCGCTGGCAAACCCGAAGCCCTGAACGCCGCCCTCGAGGTCGGCGATACAGGCCTCGAAGGCTTCACGGGTCGGGTTCTTGCCCCGGGCGTATTCATAGCCCTTGTTCACGCCCGGGCTTTCCTGGGCATAGGTCGAGGTCGCGTAGATCGGCGTCATCACCGCCCCAGTGGTCGGGTCCGGGCGCTGGCCGGCATGAATGGCGCGGGTCGAGAAACCCTGCTGGTTCTTGATGACAGACATACAGTTACCGGTTCAGGCTAAGGTGATTGATCAGATCGACGCGTGCGATCAGGCCCACGAACTGCTCACCATCCAGCACGATGGCGACGCGATCCCGGTCGAACAGCGGGATCAGGGCATCCAGCGGCTCATTGACCTGGATCGTGTCCAGCGCCGTCGTCATGACCGACCCGACGGTTTTCTTGAACCGCTCCTGACGCGTGATTTCGTCCGTGTTCATGACATGGACAATGTCGCTCTCGTCGAGAATGCCGACGAGGCGCCCGTCCTGGATCACAGGCAACTGGGACACGTCGGCTCCGCGCATGCGCTTGAACGCCGTGTCCAGCGTGTCGTTTGGCCCGGCAACGACGACGTCACCCTTGCTGTATTTCCGCGAGATCAGGTCGGTGAGGTTGCCCTGAATGTCGCGCTCGCCAAGCCCCTGATCGGCCAGCCACGCATCGTTGTAGACCTTGGAGAGATACTTCGCTCCAGTGTCGCACACGAAGGTAAGAACACGCTTCTCTTCAGTCTGTTCGCGGCAATAGCGGAGCGCGGATGCGATGAGCGTGCCCGAGGACGAGCCCGCGAGGATGCCCTCCTTCTGCAGCAGTTCGCGCACCGTTGCGATCGCCTCGGCATCGGGAATGGAATAGGCGCGATGGATCAGGCTCATGTCTGCCGTCTCTGGCACGAAATTCTGGCCGATGCCCTCGACGGTATAGCTGCCTTCCGGGCCCGGAACGCCGTCGTTCACCACGCCAGCGAGTGTCGAACCCACGGGATCTGCGAGGATGATCTCGGTCCTGGCACCGACACTGTTCAGATAGCGCGCGACACCGGTGATCGTCCCGCCCGACCCGATCCCGGCCACGAAGGCATCAATGTCGTGACCCATCTGCTCCCAGATCTCGGGGCCCGTCGTCGCGACGTGGGCGGCCGAGTTGGCCTCATTGGCAAACTGATTGACGTAGAACCCCCCGGGAATCTGCTGGCTCAGGCGCTCGGCCATGTCGGTATAGTATTCCGGATGGCCGTGCGGCACGTCCGAACGTGTGAGCCGAACATCAGCCCCCATGGCTCGCAAATGCTGGATTTTCTCCTTCGACATCTTGTCAGGAATGACCAGCAAGACCTTGTAACCCTTGGCCTGACCGACCAGAGTCAACGCGAGGCCAGTGTTGCCCGCCGTCGCTTCCACGATCGTGCCGCCTTCCTTCAGATAGCCCTCCTGCTCAGCCGCCGCGATCATCGACAGCGCGATCCGGTCCTTGATCGACCCGCCTGGATTTTGCGCTTCGAGTTTGAGGAAAAGGCGGCAGGGTCCGGTATCCATCTTGGTCACCTCGACCACCGGCGTCTTGCCAATCAGGTCCAGCAGTGACCCTGTCGGTCGGCTAAGCGCGGGTATGTCTGTCATCGACATGAGAGGGACTCCGAAGGCGAATGGGTTGATCCACGATCTAGGGCTGATCGCGTCCAATTGCGACCCGAAGCAAAAATGCATCCGCCAGCAGCGCGGCGACTGGACGTCACGATTTTAACGCTGGATCGTGGCATGGCGTGTGCGGCATCCCTGTCCGGCCTGCCCTGTATCCATCCTGCCGACGCTCCGGCGGAACGAAAGACCTGAATGCCCAAGTCCCCCAGTCGCCCGACATCCGGCCTGCCCGACAAGGAAACCCTGTTGCGCTTCCTCAGAGAGGCTGGCGAAGCGGACAAGTCCGATGTGGCGCGGGCGTTTGGCCTGAAGGGCGAGGACCGCAGGGCCCTGCGCGTAATGCTTCGCGAGCTGGAAGCCGAAGGCACGCTGGGCAAGCGGGGCCGCAAGGGGTTTTCCGAGGCCGGCGCCCTGCCCCCGGTTGGCGTGGTGGATGTCGTCGAACGCGACGTCGATGGCGAGTTGTATGTCCGGCTGGTCGATGTCTCTGGCGACGCCCCACGCGCCCTTCTGGTCCCGGATCGCACGGGCCAGGCTGGACCCGCGCCGGGCATGGGCGACCGGATGCTGGTCAAGTTCGAGCGCGGCCCCGACGGCTGGGAAGCCCGGATGGTCAAGAAACTGGACGTCGGCACAAACCGCGTTCTTGGCGTGATCCGGAAATCCAACAAGGAAACCCGCGTCGAGCCCGTCGATCGGCGCTCGAAGGACGTCCTGGTCATCCCGCAGTTGCTGGCTGGCGATCTGCGCGATGGCGATCTGGTCCTCGCCTCGATCGAGCGCTCGGACAACCGATATGGCCCCAAGCGCGGCAAGATCCTCGAGAATGTCGGACGCGAGGATGACCCCCGGGCTGCATCCCTGATCGCCATCCACGCGCATGGTGTCCCCACGGGCTTTTCTGAAGCCGTAGAGCGCGAGGCCGAGGCGGTCGCGCTCCCGACGCTGAAAGGACGCGATGACCTGCGCGACATCCCCTTCATCACCATCGATCCGGCCGATGCCCGTGACCACGACGATGCGGTCTATGCCATGCGCGACGAGGACCCGAAGAACGAGGGCGGCTGGGTCGTCTGGGTCGCGATCGCCGACGTCGCGGCCTACGTTCAGGGAGGATCCTCGCTTGACCGCGAAGCGCGTGCCAAGGGCAACTCGACATACTTTCCCGACCGGGTCGAGCCCATGCTGCCCGAGCGTCTTTCCAACGGGCTTTGCAGCCTGAAGGAGGGCGAAAATCGCGCCACGCTCGCGGTGCGGATGGTCTTCGACAAGGACGGTCGCAAGACCGGGCACAAATTCCACCGTGGTCTGATGCGCAGCCATGCCAAGCTCTCGTACGAGCAGGCCCAGTCTGCCATCGACGGGATCGAGAACGGGGGAGGCACGGACGACACCACCGGCCCGATCATGGAGGCCATCCTCTATCCGCTGTGGAACGCCTATCACACCATGCTCAAGGGCCGCCTGAAGCGCAGTCCGCTGGCCATCGAGAGCCCGGAGCGCCGAATTCTCATGGCTCCCGACGGCGGCATCGCGGCAATCGTGCCGCGCAAGTCGCTGGAAGCGCACCGCCTGATCGAGGAGATGATGATCCAGGCCAATGTCTGCGCGGCCGAAACCCTGGAGCAGAAGAAAACTCCGCTGATCTATCGGGTGCACGAGACACCCAGCCAGGAGAAGATCTTCAACCTGGCCGATTTCCTGTCGACGATTGCCAAGCCCTGGAACAAGGGTGAGTCCCCGACCACCAAGCGGTTCAACAAGCTGCTGGACGAGACCCGCGACGGACCCCACGCCGAAGTCGTCAACGAGGTCGTTCTGCGCAGTCAGATGCAAGCCATCTACAGTCCGGACAATGTCGGGCATTTCGGGCTCAACCTCGATCGCTATGCCCATTTCACCTCGCCGATCCGCCGGTACTCCGACCTGATCGTGCACCGGGGCCTGATTCGCGCGCTGAAGCTGGGCAGTGACGGGCTGACAGACCGTGAGATCGCCGAGCTTCAAGCCATTGCCGAACAGGTCACAGCGACGGAGCGGCGCTCAATGGCCGCAGAGCGCGATGCCATGGACCGCTATGTCGCGGCCTTCCTCGAAGACCGCGTCGGGGCGACTTTCGAGGGGCGGATCACCGGCGTTACCCGATTCGGCCTGTTCGTTCGGCTGGACGAGACGGGTGCCGATGGCCTGGTTCCGGTCTCCTCGCTGGGCAACGAGTATTTCACTCATGACGACCGTGCCCATGCCCTGGTTGGCGAGCGCTCAGGCCAGCGGTTCACGCTCGGGCGGCGCGTCGAGGTCAAGCTCAAAGAAGCGACGCCGATCACCGGCGGCCTCCTGTTCGAGATGCTAAGCGACCCCGAACCACGCGACCCCAATGCCCAGGCCCCACGCCTCGGTGTGCGGGCCCGGGATCGGGGCCCTGGCGGCAATGGTCCGCCCAAGCGAGGGACCAAACGGCCCGGTGGGCCAAAGCCGCCATCGGGTGGCAGGCCTTCAGGCGGATTGAAGGGCGTTCGCAAAGGCAAGCGGCGCTAGAGCCAAATCGGTTCTGATGTGATCACACCTGAACCCAGATTTCGTTCAACGCGTAAATTGTGGACCATGTTCTGAGTTGGGATCGATTCAACCACAACCGATAATGGTCTAGGCGCTCAGCACCCCACAGGCCAACCCGTCGCCCTTTTTTGATCATCTCGGTCTGCTATGACGTAACAAGGTTTCATTGGAGTGATCGTCTTGCATCGTCTGGTTCCGGGTCTGTTGTCCGCCGTAGCGGTTGCCCTCTCCGCCTGTGGCGCAGTCGATGTCGAGAAGGCCGGTCGCAACGCCGCCATGGCCGCGCTGGAGGCGAGCAATCCCGAGATCGCAGAGGGTCTGCGCGCGGCCCAGTCGCTGAAACAGGCGGCCGCGACCTGCAGTTGGGAAGACGTCGACGCCGCGAGCCTGGCCCGAACGGCGGTTGCCGGGATCGAGGAGCCCCCTATC
>QBLX01000006.1:37098-37791 GCA_003241825.1 Alphaproteobacteria bacterium | reverse complement strand
CCCCTATCCGCGCCGCCGCGTCCAGCCTGGTCGAGGATCTGATCGTCGCGCCCGCCTCGACCTCCGGCTCCGGGGCGACGACGGCGGCCAGCGACTGCTCACCGGAGGTCCGACAGGCGCTCGAAGCCCGGATCGCGGCCATCGCCCAGGGCGAAACCGGAGCCGAGGCCGGCTGATCGACGCGCTCCGGCACAGGCCCACGGGAGGCGCCGCTTTCCTCGGCGGTCATCGCGTGGCATCGGTCGGGAATGCCGTCGCCGCCCCATCCCTTTGATGCCGCCCAGGACCTGAAGGATGCGCCGCGCACGGGCGACCACCAGCGCCCCCGGGACGCCGCGACCCTGATCCTGATCCGTCAGCCTGGCGAGGGAGCAGAGGTGCTGATGGGCCGTCGTGCCCCGGGCCATGTCTTCATGGCTTCCAAATGGGTCTTCCCTGGGGGGCGCATCGACCGGTCGGACTTCAATGCGGCCTCGGCCTCAGAGTTGACACCTGACAACCTGACCCGGCTCTCCCGGGAAATGCCCCCGCACCGTGCCCGGGCCCTGGCCCTGACGGCCGTGCGCGAGACCTTCGAAGAAACCGGCCTGATGCTGGCTCGCCCGGCCCCTGCGGTCCCGGTCGCCGGACCCTGGCGGGAGTTCCGCGCAGCCGGTGCCCTGCCCAACCTCGCCGCCCTGAGCTACATCGCCC
>QBLX01000006.1:32603-37088 GCA_003241825.1 Alphaproteobacteria bacterium | reverse complement strand
TATCACCCCGCCCGGCCGCACACGACGGTTCGACGCCCGCTTCTTCATGACGGACGTCGAGGCGCTGCTGAGCCCCGAACCTACGGCTGGCTCGGGTGAACTGGACGAAATCGCCTGGCTACCGATCGCCGACGCGCGCGCCCTGAACCTGCCAGCGATCACGCGTTTCGTTCTGGACGAGGTCGCAGAACGTTTTGACCAGCCTGACCGCGCCATTGCTTTCGTTCGGATGGTCCGGGGCCAGCATCAGGTGACCCATGGCTGAAGGTGTGATCACCCTGAGGCTGACCATTCTCGATCCGGTTCCGGGTGTGCGCTACAGCCTGCAGAAGGACGACGCCCCTCGGGACCCGCAGACGGCGACCCGCGAACCCCTGTCGTTCGATCTGCTGGTCAAACTGGCTGACGACGGACGGCTGCTGGGTCCATTCATAAGGCGGGAGGGTCCCGAGCGGCGGTTCGTCTATCTCAGGATCGGACAATCGGCCGGGGACTGCGCCAGCCCATGGAATCGCCGGGCCAAGATCGACGTCCAGGATATTCCGGCATCAATGCGCATCTCGGGTGCCGTGCTCGAAGTCAGACTGCCGGGTCGTGGCAGGGATGGCACGCCAGCATGCGCCACCGTCCGACCTCTCGAGACCTGGCGACTCGCCTGACTATTGCGCGACTGGCATGGTCAGATCGAACGATACGCGCAGAAACCGGTTCGGGCGCGCCAGCTCGTAGACATAGCTCTCGCCGGGATTGACCTCGACAGCCCAGACATTGGTCGTCGACACGGAGGCATCTCCGGCATTGAAGAGCTCGATCGAGAAATCGTCGACCGGGAATTCCTGACGCGTTGCCGTCCCTGCGGTGCGCGTATCGCCACCATACCAGTGAAGACCGTCCGGCCGCCCCTGCGGGTCGCGATGATCATGTTTCAATGTCAGACCCGAACCGGAGCGCGTGATGACCCAGGTCCGGGAGCGATCCTCGCCGACCGAGAAGGGGATGCGAATCTCTTCGGCTGAGCAATCCCGGACATGCATCAGCAGGCGTTGTGCCCGGAAGTCGGCATCCGCGGCATCGGTCGTCATGACCTTGCCTTCGAACCGTTGGCCGCAGAGCGCGGTCAGATTGGCAAAGAACTGGTCCTGCTGGACCGAGGCCCTGGGGAGCGTGGAACAGGACGACAGGGTGAGGCTGGAGGCGGCGATGGCCAGAACGACAAGGGCTTTCATGACCCTCAACGTAACGGATGGCGTGAAAGGCTCAACCCGCCATGTTGATGGTTGACTTGGCAACGTTCCTGAGTATGTTCCGCGCCTCTCATTTTAAGCGGCTTTCGCCGTCGCAAAGGTAAATCCGATGGCCAAGCCAGCTTCAATCAAGATCCGCCTGAACTCGACAGCCGACACCGGCTTCTTCTACGTGACCAAGAAGAATGCCCGCACCAAGACGGAAAAAATGGTCGTCAACAAATATGACCCCGTCATCCGCAAGCACGTCGAGTTCAAGGAAGGCAAGATCAAGTAGGCAACAGCCCGCTTGAGGCATCCGCTTTCTGCGGGGGCCCTGCCCAGCTTCTGAGACGCCCGGTCAGCAATGGCCGGGCGTTTTTCGTTGTGCGAAGGGGGCACGAAAAAGCCCCCCGGACGGATCCGGGGGGCTCATCTGGTGCAGCCGTGGATGGCCGGAAGGGCGAGGCCTCCCGACCCTGCCGGATTAACGGGCGGCCTGGAGCTTTTCGACGGAAGCGGTCATGCGCTCGTTGATCGGCTTGAAGCTGTCCTTGACCGAAGAGGTCATGATCTCGGTCATCTTGGAGACTTCCGACATGTAAACTTCCATGGCCGACTTGGCATAGTTCGTTTGCAGCTCGATCATTTCCTGGACCGAACGGGCCTGGGCGATCGTCTGGGCAGCGGCAACGCTCTGTTCCCAGCTGGACTTCGAGTACTCCAGAGCCTGCTTCGACAGGGCCTCGGCGCCCTTCTGGGCGGCCGTGGCGGATGCCGTCAGGGCTTCGAGGTTCTGCTTGGACTGGGCACTGATCTCGGTCATCGAGGCAGAGGTTTTTTCCAGGCCTTCACGAAGGACCTTGGTCCCCGCAGCCTGAACCTTCTCGGCCTGGGCCTGGGCAGCAGCAGTGTTCTTCTCGACGGACTTCTTCACGGTTTCGACGGCGTCGGTCATGATGCAGTTCTCCTGGGTGGGGTCCTTGAGGGACCGCCTTGATTTTTCTCGCGGCAGGCGAGTCCTGCGGCGACGCGTTGCATATGGTGCAAGTGCGAAGTCTCGTCAAGATGTTTTGTGCACTGCAACATATCGGTCGCATACGTCGGGCCGCTGGACGCGACCGCACACTTGCAGAAAACGGTTGATCAAATCTGCGTTGACGGGTTGTTAACCACCTCGAAACCCTCCGGTCGCATGCTAGCGTCCTGTTTGGCTGCGCGGGAGATCCTTCCCATCCGCGTTGTGGTGGCACCCCAGTACCGAGGCTATCGCTTTGACGAAGATCGCTCTTTTTTCGATTTCCTCCCGCGGTCGAACGGTCATTCGCACCCTCGCCGGGGGCGCAGTTCTTCTCGTCCTCATGGCGATACCAACGCCGGGACTGGCACCGCTGGTCGCTCAGTCCTCGGACAACAGTCGCTATGCGTCGATCGTCGTGGACGCGGCATCGGGTGAAGTGCTCTTCAGCAGATTCGCCGACAGCCGCCGCTACCCCGCCTCGATCACCAAGGTCATGACCCTGTATATGGCGTTTGATGCCCTTCAGCAGGGCAAGGTCAGACTGGATGACGTTCTGGTCGTGTCGCCACGCGCCGCAGCCCAGCCGCCGTCGAAACTTGGACTGGCCGCCGGTCAGCGCATCACGCTGGACGATGCCATGCGCGCGACCTCGGTGCGCTCCGCCAATGATATGGCCGTGGCCATTGCAGAGCATATCGGTGGCTCAGAAGCCCGCTTTGCGGCCATGGCAACGCTCAAGGCTCAGGAACTGGGCATGACCCAGACCCGGTATGTGAACCCCAACGGCCTTCCCGACAGCCGGCAGGTCACATCCGCCAAGGACCTGACGATTCTGGCTCGTGCCGTGATGCGAGATTTCCCACAGTATTACAGCTACTTCGGGCTTCATGACTGGGCCTATCAAGGCCGCGACTATCGCAACACCAATGGCTTGCTGCTGAATGGACAGGGCTATGACGGCATCAAGACGGGCTACATCAATGCGGCGGGCTACAATCTTGCCGCTTCGGCTGTCAGGGACGGCAAACGGGTCATAACGATCGTCATGGGCGGCCGGTCCAGCGCCAGCCGCAACGCCCATGTCGCTGAGTTGATGAACACCGGATTCGAGGTTCAGCGTCGGCGGAGCCAGGGCGAGCCGATTCAGGTGGCCCAGACCTTCTTCGAACAGCGGGGCTTTGGCATCGGCAGCAACGCGCTCGACCCGACCCCGCCGATCGAATACGCCTCGATCAACGGAGGCGAGGACCAGGGTGGAGAGATGGACACGAGCGGGAACGAGATAACTTACACCTCGCTTGCCGCCCCAACTCGCATGGCTGTGGCCCCGGTTACCCCGCTTGCACCCGTACCCACCCGTATTCCTGCCCCGACCGTCACGACCCCGGTTGCGCCGCAGACAGCAGCCCGGCCCGCCGCTCGTGCGATTCCCCCGTCGCCACGTCCGACCCCTCGTGCCCCGGTCAGTCTGACAGCCTCCCTGAACGGAGCTCCGGGCGCAGTTGTGGCGACAAACGCTCCAGTCGCAGGACCGGCACGGTTGCCTACAGCAGCCTCCGGGGAAGGCTGGTCCGTCCAAGTCGGCGCTTTCCGGGATGCGGTCGTCGCCCAGGATTGGCTGACCGAGGTCAATCGACGGTTCAGGCCACAGTTCAGCACGGCTCGCCAGGCTGTCGAGAGCGCTGCGGGCTGGCATCGATCCCGGTTCACAGGTCTGACCGAGGCGGCGGCCCAGGAAGCCTGTTCGGTTCTCACGGAGCGTCGCGTCACCTGTATGGTCATCAGACCTGATCGGTAGACGTCAGCGAACATCCACCGACTGGGCGATCTGCTCGGCGATCAGACGATCAGTGCCTTCGAGACTTGAAACCCAGATGTGCACTTCACCCGGGGCGGTGGGGCGCTGGAACAGATGTTCGACCGCGCGACGCTGGCTACCTTCGACAGTCACGACGGAAGCCCGGCCGGCCGCCTGCACAATCTCGCCGCTGTAGATCGGAAACTGGGATGTCGGGCCTGCGTAGATCATGACGAACGGCTGGTTCCCCCGTCGTACTGTGTACACGTTGAAGTCTGGCCCCGGCCGACCGGAGGTGACCTGAAAGCCTGCTGGTAATGTAACCGTGAACGGCAGCGCAGCCAGTGTTGCCGCACTCAGGGCGACCGGTGGGGCCGGTGGGGCTGGTGATGTCGCTGACGAAGCCGCCGGAGGCGCTGAGGCCGTATTCGAGGGCGTAGCGC
>QBLX01000006.1:20156-32593 GCA_003241825.1 Alphaproteobacteria bacterium | reverse complement strand
CTGCAGGCGAACGCGGAACAGCGGGCACTGCTGGTGGCGCGGGCGTCGGACGATTCGCCGGAACCGCAGGAGCCACGGCAACTGGCTGCGGAACCCGTGCCGCGGGACGTGCAACCGAAGGACCTGGTGCACTGAGCGGTGCGGATCCGGAGGGCGAGGATCGGAGCGACGCTGGCGGCGGCGCGGCAACAGAGCCTTGCGATGGTGCGGTACGGGGTGTTGCCACAGGCACAGTAGAGACGGGTGGCGAGGCACGTACAGTCGGTCCCGTGGAGGGACCAGAGACGGGTGCGGCCGCGGGCCCAGTCACCGGGCCAGTGATGGGTGTTGTTGACTGGGACGCGGCAGGTGGCGATGCGTTAAGGCTTCGGGTCAGTTCGCTGCCGCTCGGCGCGCTCGAAGACGGAGCGGTCTGGGCGAACGCGGATGTCGTGGAGAGAAGGGCGACGATCGAACAGGCAGCGATCTTTTTCATCCATCCATCCTCGCGCCTGCCCTTCCGATCGGCAAGAAATCTTATCGTCCTGCAGACATCGCAACTGCGAGACGGAGACGCCGCGATCAGGGGGCCGGCAGCTCGATCCAGAAGGTGGATCCCTCGCCAGGCTTGGAATTGACCCCGATGCTCCCGCCCATCAACTCGACCATACGTTTCGCTAGGGCCAGGCCGATCCCATGGCCCTCGACCGCCGAACGCTCCAGGCCGAGCCGATTGAACGGCTCGAAAAGCTGCGCCTGTTTTATCTCTGACAGGCCTGGCCCCCGATCGGTCACCTCAATGCGGACACCATCAGCGATGGGCTGTGCCCTGAACAGGATGAGCCCCCCAGCCCCTCCGTACTTGACCGCGTTGGTCGCAAGATTGTCGATGATCTGGACCAGGCGATGAGAGTCGGCGAGGACCACCAGCCCTTCACCTTCACAAACGACGCTGAGCCGCAGGTGCTCGGCTTCTGGACGCAAGGCCGTAGAGCGGCGCACGTCCTCGAGAACACCTGCGACATCGGTCGGTCGCAACTCGACCTTGACCGTGCCGGACTCAGCCCGGGCGACATCAAGCAGATCATGAGCAAGCGCCTCGATCTGACGCGCGGTCTTGACCAGCATGTCGGCCATTTCCTTTTGCGTCTGCGTTACAGGACCCAGCTGGCCAGAGGACCAGAGATCGCCGATCCCGATGACCCCGCCCACCGGGCTCTTGATCTCGTGAGCCACGTTTGCGAGCAGACGTGACTTGGCTTCAGATGCCTTTTCAGCCCGAAGCTGTCCGGCCTTGGCCCGGGTCGAAAAGCGGTCCCGCTCCTGCAGCAAAGAGGCGACCAGCATGATCGGCAGACAACCAAACAGGAGATTCAGCTGCGCCAGCAGTATCCGCTCGGATACCGGCACATCGTCGAAGGCCGGGGGACCATATCCTCCCAGTATCGCCGCGACTGAACAGATCGAAACGAAGACAAGCGCGAGCGCGATGCCCGTTATCCGCATCCTGACGGCGATAAGGATGAGAACAGGCACCACCAGAAACAGGGCCGGGACCGGGAGATAGAAATAGGCAAAATAGGAAGCCGCAGCCAGCAGACCGAACAGAAGCGCTGCCTCCGCAGCGCGCCACGGATCCCTGAAGATAATCAGAGACGTCTTGTCGACGGCCAAAATGAGCGGGGTGATCGTCGCAAGGCCCAGCGCATGGCCAAACCACCAGGTCTGGAAGCTGATCAGGAATGGCCCGTCGCGGACCATCATCATGGCTCCGGAGCCGATGAGGGCTGCAGGGATCGGCGCGAGGATAGCCGTCGCCATGATAAAGCGGACTGTACTTTCCACGCCGCAAAACATGAGGGACGGCGAGAACCGGCGCGCCAGAAGGACAGCCGCAATGATCTCCACCATGTTGGCGAGGGTGAAGATCAGCGATGAACGGGTGTCATTGCCGGCCAGGAATTCTCCGGCCAGAATGCCCATGGTCATGAGGGCCCCGAAGCTGAGATCGTGGGCGAGGCCCCTCCCCGTCTTCAGCCACATCCCGGCAGCGACCGCATTGGCCAGCCAGAGCGCGACAATCAGGTCGACGGAACGGGCTGTCTGTATGGCGACAATGGTCAGCAGGGCCACGATGACCGCAGTCATCATCGGTGTCAGTGACTTCAGCCCGGCATTATCCCGATCCGCGCTATAGGCAGGTCGCGGCACGACCGGTGCCGTCAAGGCCGGGCTCTCGGTGGACTGGCTCGCTCGCAGAACCTGACTGATCGGCATAAAATCGGAACTCAAAGCACATTGGAGGGTGGAATAAACCACGCGCGTCCTAAGAACCCCTGAACTGGGTAGGCTTCAGTTCACGCTCGAACGCTCGTACCGCCGCAGCCACACCCTCCGGAAAGGACCAGACTCCCGCGCTGACTGCGATGAAGTCCGCGCCAGCCTCGGCCATCCGCGCAGCGGTCTCGATGGTGATCCCACCGATGGCTACACAGGGGATTTCCATAGTCTGCTGCCAGATTGTCAGGATCTCCGGGTCGGCCCTGTGAACGACTGTCTTGGTGGACGTGGGAAAGAAGGCTCCGAAAGCGACATAGTCTGCTCCGGCTTCCGCAGCCTCCATGGCCAGATGGCGGCTGTCGTGACATGTCACGCCAATCATCGCGGCCGGGCCCATGATCCTGCGGGCCGAGGAGGCTGTCGCATCGTCCTGGCCAACATGGACGCCATCACAACCGGTCTCTGCTGCAAGATCGGGACGGTCGTTCAGGATCAGGGCGACATCCCTCGCTCGCGTAATCGGCGCAAGGCGAGCAACGACCTCACGGATCCGGTCGTCAGGCTGGCCCTTCAACCGGATCTGCAGTGCCGCCACATCGCCCGCACCGAGGGCAAGCGACAGCTGTTCGGCAAAGGCCTCGAGATCGTCGATCTGCGGCGGCGTGATCAGGTAGAGGCGGCAACGGTGGTCAGTCATGATCCTTGCCCTGCGACAGGGCGACCAAGTCGTCAATCGCAACTGATGCGAACGCCTTGCAATCGCGGCTGAACTGCTATAGCGAACCATTATCAGGTTTGATCAGGGACGCCTCTGCCGTGTACGTCTGCAACTGCAATGGTCTTCGCCAGCGTGACGTCGCCCTCGCAATCGAGGCTGGCGCGACCAGAGCCCGCGACATTTTTGCGCGCAATCAATGCTCTGCACAGTGCGCCAAATGCGTCTGCGAGATGCGCCAGATGATAGTGGACGCCCGTCAGGACTTTGCACTCGCGGCCGAGTAGGTCCCGCCCCGCCGGGCAAACAGAGACAATCATTCGCACTATCAATGTGTTGAAAGACACTCGCAACTGAGCTCTACGGCCATTTGCGTGGTAGTATTCGAACAGAACAAGGCGTGGGTGACCATTGTGGGCACCCCCCGTTCAGACCTGAAGGCATCATCATGAAGGGCGATCCCGCGATCATCCGCACCCTCAACGCCGTCCTGACAAACGAGCTGACGGCGGTGAACCAGTATTTCCTCCACGCCCGTATGTTCGAAAGCTGGGGCCTGAAGCACCTGGGCGAGATCGTCTACGAAGAGTCGATCGGCGAGATGAAACATGCCGACAAGCTGATCAAGCGCATCCTGTTCCTGGATGGCCTGCCGAACATGCAGGACCTGAACAAGCTGAAGATTGGCGAGACCTGCATCGAATGCCTCGGGGTCGATCTCCAGCTCGAGATCGATGGCCGTGCACGGCAACTGGCCGCAATCGCAGAATGTGAAGCCGCTTCGGACTTCATCAGCCGGCAGATCCTGCTGGAGATCCTTGCCGACACCGAGGAACACATCGACTTTCTCGAGACGCAGTTCCTGCTGATCAACCAGATTGGTGAGCAAAATTACTTGCAGTCAGCAATGACCGAGATTGCCGTCGACAAGAGCGCGACCGGGAACTGACGTCCGACTCTGGCCATTGAGACCCTGACCGCTTCAGGAGCTACGCATGTCCGATATCCCCGCCTCGATCGATGACGCCATCGATGCCGCAGCTGACTTCCTGAATGCCGACGAACGCGATGTCGGTCACGTCGTGCTGGGCGTCGCTATCACCGTCGGGTTCGCCCTGCTGGCCACGGCAGCGGCGACCGGCGTCATCGGTCCCCGTCGGCGCACGGTGCGGCAGGTGAGGGAAGGCAACGCACCTGTCACCGAGCGTCCGATGGGTGCGTTCAGCCTGGTTCTGCCGGCGGTTTTCTCTGCGACGACCCTGTCTGCGGTCCGGGTCTGGAACGCGCCTGCAACGCCGACCCGGACCTTCGCCATGGGATTGTGGGCCGGTGCCCAGGCCATCAATGCCATCTGGATCGCGATGCGCCCGGCCAGCCGCGGGATGCAGATCGCAGCAGCCATGACCAGCGCAGGCCTCGCTGCTGCCTTCGCGCACGAAGCTCGCAAGCTGGATACGCGGGCCGGCAAACTGGCGTCGCCGACCGGGATGGGCGTGCGGATCGGCAATCTGTTCGATCGTGAGGCGAAAGAAACCTCAACAGCGACGCTGCACTAGGCAGGCCCCTGCCCCCATTGCCCTTTGGCGGCGGTTCCTCTAGGCATCGCCACCATTTCGCGTGCCCGTCAACGGGACCGGCTGCGCAATCCAGACCCAGTGATCCCATGGCGAAAATCAACGGCAACACCATCAAGCCCGGCATGGTGCTGGAGCATAACAAGGGGCTGTGGGTGGTGACCAAGGCCAGCCACGTCAAGCCTGGCAAGGGCGGTGCCTTCGCCAACGTCGAGGCCAAGAACCTCGAGACCGGCAACAAGCTGAACGAACGCTTCCGTTCAGAAGACAAGGTTGAGCGGGTCACGCTGGAACAGAAGGAATTCTCGTTCCTCTACGAACAAGGCGACGCCCTCGTCTTCATGGACGACGTGACCTACGAGCAGACGGAACTTCAGAAGGACTGGGTCGGCGAGGATCGGGTTGCCTATCTGCAGGACGGCATGAAGGTGGTCATCGAAATGCACGAGGACCGTCCCATCGGTCTGTCTCTGCCTGATCAGGTCACGCTGGAAGTCGTCGAGACCGAGCCGACCGTGAAGGGTCAGACGGCCTCTTCTTCCTACAAGCCGGCACGAGCCAACAATGGCGTCCGCATCATGATCCCACCCTATATGGGCGTGGGCGAGCGGATCGTTGTCGACACAGCGACCGGCGAATACGTGCGTCGCGCTGACTGACAGAGCCTGATCGAAGGGAAGAGGACCGGCAGATTTTCTGCTCTCTTCCCTGTTTTGTTTGAACTTCTCCGTCTGTCCGGGCCGCAAGCCTTTTCAGGACACGCGGACCAGGAGATTCCCATGGCCCTTTCGTCCGCCCTTCTCACCGTCATGATCGATGCCGTCCGCAAGACGGCGCGCCCGATGCTGCGCGACTTCGGCGAGGTCGCCCAGCTTCAGGTGTCACGTAAGGGGCCGGGCGATTTCGTCACGGCAGCCGACATCAAGGCTGAGGACACCCTCTATGAACTGCTGATGAAGGCACGTCCCGGCTACGGCTTCCTCGGCGAGGAACGCGGGCTGATGGAGGGCACCGACAAGTCGCACATGTGGATCGTCGATCCGATCGACGGCACAACCAATTTCATGCATGCCATGCCGCATTTCGCCATCACCGTAGGCCTGCAGCGGACATCGCCGGACGGCTCTTCGGAGATCGTCGCAGGCGTGACCTACAACCCCGTCATGAACGAGTTGTTCTGGGCTGAAAAAGGCAAGGGAGCCTACCTGAACGACGCGCGTATCCGCGTGTCCGGTCGACGCGACCTGGCAGACAGCCTGATCGCTACGGGCCTGCCCTTCATCGGCAAGACCGGACACGCCCAGTCGATCAAGGACATCCACGCCGTCGGCCAGCGTGTGGCGGGGATCCGTCGTCTCGGGTCATCTGCCTTGGATCTCGCCTGGGTCGCCTGTGGACGCTACGACGCCTACTACGAGCGCAACCTGAAGCCCTGGGACGTCGCAGCAGGCATCCTGTTCGTCACAGAAGCTGGCGGGACCGTCACGACCATCGAGGCCGACGGCGATCCCAAGACCGGATCTTCCATCCTGTCGACCAACACGGAATTGCACCCTGCCCTTCGTAAGGTGCTGCTGGGCTAGGCCGTTGCCGGGTTAGGGCGTCTGGAGTCGACCTCAGCCTCGACCGCCAGAGCCTTTGCACCGTCCGATCCCGCCTTGGGCCGACCGCCAAAGCGATCACACAGGGCAAAGACGAAGGGGTTCAACCCGATCGACAGCAGGGCGGCGGCCAGGATCAGGTCGTGGGTCTCCTGCCGCATGGCCCCCAGAGAGACGCTGACTGCCGCCAGAATGAAGCTGAATTCCCCGATCTGGGCAAGGCTCGCTGCGACGGTCAGACTGGTCTGCCGCGTGAGCTTGAAGGCAAAGGTGATCGCGAGGGCGGCGAGCGACTTGCCGACAATGACGATCCCCAGAACACCCAGAACCGCCAGCGGCTCGCGGATCAGGATCGTCGGGTCGAAAAGCATCCCGACCGAGACAAAAAACAGGACCGCGAAGGCGTCCCGAAGCGGCAGTGAACGCTCCGCTGCATTGTGCCCCAGCGGCGTGCCGTTCAGCACCAGGCCGGCCACGAAGGCACCCAGGGCAAAGGACGCCCCGAAGACCGCATAGGCAAGCCAGGCGATGCCGAGGGCGATGGCCAGTACGCCAAGGGTAAACAGCTCCCGGGATCGGGTATGGGCAATCTTGGTCAGCAGCCAGGGCAGCACCCGCCCCCCGACCACCAGCATCAGGCCGACAAAGACCGCAACCTTCACCAGGGTCAGGCCAATCGATCCGGCCAGTTCTCCCGCTGTCAGGCTCTCACCCGGCTGGATCACGATCAACGGCAGGAGGACCAGCGCAATGACGATCACGAGATCCTCGACGATCAGCCATCCAACCGCGATCCGTCCGACCTCACCCTTGACCTGTTTGCGCTCCTCAAGCGCCCGCAGCAGGACGACCGTCGAGGCGACTGAAAGGGCAAAGCCCATCAATGCGGCCTCCAGGTCACCCATACCCATCAGGCGGCCCAGTCCCCAGCCGAGGATGGTGGCGACGCTGATCTGGACCAGTGCCCCGGGAATCGCGACCTTGCGAACCTTCATGAGATCGGCGGGCGAGAAATGCAGTCCGACCCCGAACATCAGCAGAATGACGCCGACCTCTGCCAACTGCGGGGCCAATTCCGTGTCCGCGGTCCAGCCCGGTGTAAATGGCCCGACAACGACCCCGGCGACGAGATAGCCAACCAGTGGCGACAGCTTCAGCCGATTGGCCAGCATCCCGAACACGAAGGCCAGCACGAACCCAGCAACGAGAGTCAGAATCAGGCTGTCGGCGTGCGGCATCGACGCTCCTTCATAAGTGTATGAGCGGTATTGAGGTTTGGACCAGACCCAAGATGTAGTGTTTGGTGCCCTAAGCGGCAAGGCTTGGCAGGCTTAACCTCGGCCCGGGCCGAACTCGAAATCCTTGCGCGCGGCGATGATGGTCACAATGAACCCCGCCAGGACATCGAGCAGCACCATGGTCATGATCAGGAAGAAGACGGACGTCGCAAACCCGTCCAGCAGCAAAAACTCGATGAGGCAGACCACGAACAGGACCATGGACAGGGCGTGATTGATGATCGCTGCCTTCTGACTGGTCGTCGACTTGAGAAGTTCGAAAAAGAGCAGGATCAGCGACAGGAACAGGATCAGGTCACCTACCGACACGGCCCAACGCGCACCCGAGGCCATGGTCACGGCGAACAGGGGATCGGAAAGCACGTCGCTGGCCACGGCGAGGCCGCTGCTTGCGTCCTGGCCAATAAAGATGATCACGATGTTGTAGATCACCACCGGCACGACGAGCAGGGGAATGGCGATCAGCATGGTCGAATCGTCCCGGCGCGGCACGGCACCGCTTGACCCCTGCATAACGCGCTTCGTTCGTTCGGTGTAGTCCGGTCTAGTATTCGCTGACACCGCCCGGTTGGCGCGACCGGGTCTTGAGCCAGACCACACCCAGCAGGTCAGAGAAGGAGGCCATGAGCCGGCCCCAGTTGGTGTATTTCGACTGCCCGACCTCGCGATGGCGATGGCCGACATCGAGATACAGATTGCGATAGCCTTCCCGGATCACCAGCGCCGGCAGATAGCGGTGGATGTGATCAAAGTACGGCAGGCGCAGAAACACCTCCCTGCGAAAGGCCTTGAGTCCGCAGCCCGTGTCATCGGCATCGTCGTTGAGGAGCCTGCGCCGGATCCGGTTAGCCCAGACCGAGGCCTGTCGCTTGGCCTCCGAGTCCTGACGGCGCGCCCGTACGCCGCCCACGAGCGCCACGTCGGCAGGCGCATTCATGAGAAGATCGACGAGTTTCGGCGCATCGACCGGAGGATTCTGGCCGTCACCATCGAGAGTCACCACGATCTCACCCCTTGCTGCCAGCACGCCCGTCCGGACCGCGCGGCTCTGACCGGCATTGGCTCCATGGCTGAGGACACGAAGCGTCGGCAGATCGCCCATGACGGCGCGAAGTTCAGACAGCGTGGTGTCGCGCGATGCATCGTCGACGAAAATCATCTCGAATGACCGGCCCGCAAAGGCCACCGCGATCTCGCGGGCCAGTGCGGCGGCATTGCCCGCCTCGTTGTGCACGGGCACGACCACGGAGATCAGGGGCGCAGTTACGGTATCCATCCGGCCTCTTAACGCACACGGGCAAGCCACGCTATTGGCTCGCCGCGCGACCATGGTAAGCATCAGGAATGATGCGCCCAAACCTGGATCGATACATCGCTGGTTGGCGCGGACCGCTATTGGCTGCCTTGCTGGCCATGATCGCCGGCCTGCCCAGTCTACTGCTGCTACCGCCGCTGGACCGTGACGAAAGCCGGTACGCCCAGGCGACGTCCCAGATGCTGGAGAGTGGCGATTACGTCGACATTCGCTTCCAGGACGATCCCCGCTGGAAAAAACCGATCGGCATCTACTGGATGCAGGCCCTCACGGTAGCCGCAACGTCGACCGTCGAGGCTCGGGATATCGCGGCCTACCGCCTGCCTTCGCTTCTGGGGGCAATGCTTGCCGCCGGAGCAGCCGCCTGGGCAGGGGCAGCCCTGTTCGGGAGACGCGCCGGATTCCTGGCCGGAGCCATGCTGGGCGCAACCTTCCTGCTGTCTTCGGAAGCCGGGATTGCCAAGACCGACGCCATGCTTTGCGGAGCGGTCACCCTGGCCATGGCGTCACTGGCTCGAATCTATATGGCGACGCGCGCGGGAACCGACCCGCGCCGGCATCACAAGCTCATCTTCTGGTCCGCCCTGGGCCTGTCGATCCTCATCAAGGGCCCAATCGGGCTGATCGTGGTGGTCCCAGCCATGCTCATGCTTTCGTTCTGGGACCGGGACATTCGCTGGATGCGTCGCCTGGGTTGGGGCTGGGGCTTGCCGCTTGTGGCCCTGATCGTCGGCCCCTGGGCCATAGCCATCACAATCGTGACTGACGGCGGGTTCTGGCGCGAAGCCATCGTTGGCGATCTGGGCCAGAAGGTTGTGGGGGCAGATGAAGGCCATTCCGGCTTTCCCGGCATGTATCTGACGCTTGCACCGCTGTTGCTCTTTCCAGCGACCCTGATGCTCCCGGCAGCGCTGTCCGCGGGCTGGCACCGACGTGCCGAGCCCGCGATCCGGTTTCTGGTCTGCTGGCTGGTCCCCGCCTGGCTGATCTTCGAGATCGCGCCCACCAAGCTGTGGCACTACACCCTGCCAACCTTCGGAGCGATCGCCCTGCTGGCCGCCGCGGCCCTGACGCAGCCGATCGGTAATCTGTCGCGGCGACTGGGCGCGGGTTTGATGGTGCTGGCGGGTGTGCTGATCTGTGTGATCACGGTCTATGGCCTCACCGAGTTCGGTCGCTCGACCGCCCAGACCTGGGCGACCATAACCATTGTCTCCGCCTTCGTAGGTGCAATGGCCGGCGCGTTCCTGCTGATCAACAGGGCCGCAGTGTCTGCCGTCCTGATCTCCCTCGCCTTCGGGATCGTGGCTCACGCCGCCCTGGCCGGCACACTGCGGCAACTGAGGCCGCTTTCGGTTTCGCCCCAACTGGAAAAGACCCTTGAGCAGGCCGGACTTCATCCCCGCCAAGGGCGCGTGCCAGGTCCCGTGGCGATCACGACCTATCATGAGCCCAGTTTTGTCTTCCTGACCGGCCGGGACACGGAACTGACAGACGCCGCCGGAGCCGCCAGGGCCCTGGCCGAGGGGCGACCGGCCATCGTCGAGGCTGGCGATGCCGAAGACTTCCGCCAGGCGCTTGCCCCGACAGGCGCAGTCGGTCGGGCCGTGGGCACAGTGACGGGCCACAACTACTCCAACGGCGATGACGTCAGCCTGACGGTTTATGCGCCATCAGGCACCATGGCTGCTCAGGGCGCAGAGTGACCGCGCGGTTCATTCAGATCGTCGAGGTTGGGCCGCGCGACGGTCTGCAGAATGAAAAGGTGGTTCTGGACCCCGAGGTCCGGGCTGACCTCGTCACCCGACTGGAATCCGCTGGTGCCCGGAGGATCGAAGCGGTCAGCTTCGTCCATCCGAAATATGTGCCCCAGATGGCCGCTGCCGATCGCAGCCGCATCGGACTGGTGTTGAACGGCAAGGGCTATGACCGGGCCCTCGGAACGTCAGTCGACGAGGTGAACATCGCGATGTCAGCCACGGACGGATTCGGATTGAAGAATCAGGGCCTCAACGTCCGCGCCCAGTTGTCGATGCTGGCCGAGATTCTCGCTGGACGTCAAAACTCGGAGGGGCAACCCGGCACCCCAAAGCTGTCGGCAACTGTGTCCTGCGTCTGGGGCTGCCCTTTCGACGGTGAGGTGTCGGTCGGTCAGATTGCAGACCTCGTTGGTGAAATCGCTGCGATGGGCGTTACAGAAATCGCCCTGGCCGACACGATCGGAGCCGGTGATCCCTGGGCCGTCAACCGCAAGGTCGAGGCGGCACGGCAGGCGGCACCAGATGCGACCCTGCGGCTGCATTTTCATGACACCCGCAACACCGGCCTCGCCAACGCCTACGCCGGGATCGAAGCCGGGGTGGACGTGCTGGACGCTTCCGTCGGCGGCATTGGCGGCTGCCCCTTCGCACCCGGAGCCACGGGAAATATCGCGACCGAAGACCTGGTCTATATGCTGCACAGGGCGGGTTTCGAAACAGGCTATGATCTGGAGGCACTGATCGCCACGGCACGCTGGATCGGTGAGCGGATCGGCCGACCGGCGCCGAGCGCCCTCAGCCGGGCGGGTGGCTGGCCAACCTGACGGTTCGGCAATCAGACAGGGTCCTGACTGTTCAACCTCGGTGCCGCAGCCTATATCGCCCGCTCGCCGGAGACCCCGCTTGCCATTCCCGTTTGAAATCCAGGCCACCGAAGGCCGCGCTCGCACGGCGGTGCTCAAAACCTCGCGCGGCGATATCCGCACGCCTGCCTTCATGCCGGTCGGTACGGCCGCCACCGTCAAGGCCATGAGCGTGGAGCAGGTCAAGTCGACCGGAGCCGACATCATTCTCGGCAACACCTATCACCTGATGCTGCGGCCTGGGCCCGAGCGGATGGAGCGGCTGGGCGGACTCCACAGGTTCATGGGCTGGGACAAGCCGATCCTGACAGACTCGGGCGGCTTCCAGGTCATGTCGCTGGCCGGCATTTCCAAGGTCAAGGAAGAGGCCGTCACCTTTGCCAGCCATATTGACGGGTCCAAGCACATCCTGTCGCCGGAACGGTCAATCGAGATCCAGGCGGACCGCATCGGCGCTGACATCTCGATGCAGCTGGACGAGTGTGTCGCCTGGCCGGCAGAGCAAGATCGCGCCCGCCAGGCCATGGAACTCTCCGCGCGCTGGGCTGCCCGTTCCAAAGCCGCCTTCGGCACGCGCAAGACCCAGGCCCTGTTCGGCATCCAGCAGGGCTCGACCTTCGAGCCGCTTCGCCGTGAATCGTCAGACCGGCTTCAGGAGATCGGTTTCGACGGGTACGCGATAGGCGGACTGGCCGTTGGCGAAGGCCATCAGGCCATGTGCGAAGTGCTGGATTATGCCCCTGACATGCTGCCCCTCGATCGCCCACGTTATCTGATGGGCGTTGGCAAGCCCGTCGATCTCGTCGAGGCCGTGTGGCGCGGTGTCGACATGTTTGACTGCGTCCTGCCCACGCGGGCGGGACGTCATGGTCAAGCCTGGACCTGGGACGGGCCGATCAATCTGAAGAACGCCCGCTTTGCCGAGGATCAGGATCCGCTCGACGCCACGATCGCTTGCCCGGCCTCCAGCGGCTATTCGAAGGCCTATCTGCATCACCTGATCCGCGCTGACGAAATCCTCGGCAAGACGCTGCTGAGCTGGCACAATATCG
>QBLX01000006.1:4925-20146 GCA_003241825.1 Alphaproteobacteria bacterium | reverse complement strand
AATATCGCCTTCTATCAAGCTTTGACGGCAGGCATGCGCGAAGCCATTGCGCATGGACGGTTCGAAGCCTTCCGGCGCGACTTTCACGCCAGGCACACGTCGAACTAGCAGTCAGCCCGGACGGCGACGCGCGTCTGGCCGGAACCAGCGGGGTGCCGCTGGCGGTGCGCAGTTCTGCTGCATACCCATGCCCTTGAGGAATGAGCGTCGCATCAGGCCTGCCTGGATAGAGGCCTGAACCTCGCGGCTGTGCTGTTCAGCTCCGCTCAGCCGACGGATCCAGCTACGCCCGGGTATGAAATCCCGGACGCCGTCCCGCACCATGTCAAGTGCGAGGTCAGCCCCCGCGTCGGCCATCTGTTCGCTGCGTGTGGTCCCCTGACCTTGCGCCGGTTCATCGGTGTCCGGGCCGAGTGCGTCGTCAAGCCTTTCGACCTCCCGCGCAATTGTTGCGCAGCGCCCGAGGTTGCGCATGTCGTAGGGATTGTTCCGGGCCTGGAGCAGGACCGTCGGGATATACTCTCGTCGCAGGTTGAAATCTTCGAGCGGAGCCGTTGCAGCGCCGCCCAGTCCGCGCCCGAACTGACCTGCCCCTTCCATCGCCGCGCGGCTGGTTTCGCATCCAGCCAACCCGGTCGCAAGAATGGCAAAGAGAACAAAGGCGCGTGGAGCAAAAGGGCTGGTCATTTTTTCAGAACGCCTGAGAGGCTTCGATATGCAAGGCGGCCGGAACTTTTTTTGCCACGCCTGTATGCTTCCCCGGTTCGGCATCAGCCTCGGCGTGCCGCTCAGAACAGGCTGTGCAGTTCGGCCACCCCCGATTTGAGAACAAGGACACGAGCGTCGGGCGACTGCGACAGAGGCTGCACCAGACGAAGCGTCTGGCAGCCTTGCAAGCGCGCAAGCCTGAACGCCTCTTCCACCAGTGCATTGGCGATCGCTTCCGGGTCCATGAGATCAAAGGCCACAAGCCTCACGACCTGCACGCTGGGCGGACCATCCACGACGGCTTCGATACAATAAAGGATGAGGCCGCACGCGCGTCCGTCGCTGGTTCTCGCCAAAAGGGCCCCGCCCTTTAGTGGCCCCCGCGACACGGCCGCCAGTTCCTCACGCCAGAGTGCCTCCCCTACTCTTGCGTGGCCCAGTCGGGCCAGGACCAGCCCGTCGTCAAACTCGTTCGACTGAAGGGGCATTACCGCGATGGCCATTTCTCCATTTCTGGCTCAAACAGGACCCATCGCATTGATCTAGCGCAAAACCAGATGCCCCAGGCCTCTGGCCAAGTCAGTAACCAGGACGAAGCCCATGCTGGAGTTCAAGGCTCTTCCAACCGGATGCGCAGAGCGCCGCCGCAGCAATGCCTGTGACGTCTGTGGTGCCCGTGCCCTGAGCGTCTGCGCCAGCATTGCGGACGACGACCTCGCGCGGCTTGATTCCATTGCGGAGCGTCAGAGCCTTGTAACCGGCGATACCCTGATCCGGGCAGACGATCCGGCGAGGCATGTTTTCAACATCACCTCGGGTTCGATCCGCGTCTACAAGCTCCTCGCTGACGGGCGTCGCCAGATCACCGGGTTCCTCTTCGCAGGTGACTTCCTCGGCCTTGCGACGGGCGATACCTACGCCTTCTCGGCAGAGGCCATGGAGCCGGCGACGGTCTGCCGGTTCCGCAAGACCGAGTACCGCACTCTCATACGCGAAACGCCAGCGCTGGAATCAGCCCTGCTGAGCCGGGCCCATCACGAGTTGCTCGCGGCTCAGAACCAGATCCTGCTGCTGGGCCGCAAGACCGCGCTGGAACGGGTTGCAACCTTCCTGCTGGACCTCCCGAGCCACGACCCGGCCCGACCGAGCCCTCAAGGACATATTCATCTTCCCATGACGCGGGGCGAGATCGCCGACTATCTCGGTTTGACCATTGAAACCGTCAGCCGGACCCTGACGCGTCTGAAGACGCAGGGTGTCATCAGGCTGGTGTCCCTGACCGAGATCCAGATCGATAAGCCTGATGCACTTCTGGCACTGGCAGAAGGTAACGGCTGACGAGCGCAACACCTTCGTCTGGTGTCGCAGAGGGCAGGAGCCTAGATCCGGATCGCGTGCACCTCGGGAGCAGGCTTGCGTTCGGAAGGGATCTCGTCAGGAGACCCCATGAAAGACATACCCGCACCCCCTGTCATCAGCGTGGTGGCCAAGGCAACGACCGCTCCGTAGCAGGCGAGGCAATGGACATTTGGAGAGGCGCACAGATTGGCAGCGCCAACCATGTGGGCCTGGGAAATGACCCCCAGTGAGGCCGCAAGGGCTCCGGCTGACACGGCCAGAGCCAGCAGGCCGATGCCCAGGGTCCTGCGTTCGTCTCGGTCAGTGATTGGCATAATGGCCTCCGTGCGAGCACCCGACCAGAATTTTCGATATCCTGCATTGCGCTAGATCAAAGCCCCGTCTCCCGCAGTGCGGCAAAGCCCTCCCGACACAAGGGGGCACGCATGCCGAATCGAACAGACGAAGATCAGTTGATGGGGGGCATCGTCCCGTTGTTCGTGACGCTGGGCGTTCTGACCGTAGTCGCCTTGCTGGCGACAGCGTTCACGGACGACAGTGCCATGAGGTTCCACGGGGCCATCCTGCTCGCAGCAGGCATCCTGGCGCTGGCCGCCCTCATCATCGGGGTCAACAACGGCCGGTTCCGGGCGGACCCGGCACGTTACTCGGATGGCGTGATCCGTGCGGGTGTCATCGCAACGATGTTCTGGGGCGTCGTCGGCATGGCCGTCGGCGTCCTGATCGCTTCGCAGCTCTCATGGCCGAACATCTTCTACTTCCCTGACCACGGCTGGCTGAACTTCGGCCGCCTGCGTCCCCTGCATACGTCGGGCGTCATCTTTGCCTTTGGCGGAAACGCCTTGATCTGCACCTCCTTCTGGGTCGTGCAACGGACATCGCGGGCGAGACTGGCCGGGGGCATCTGGCCCTGGTTCGTCTTCTGGGGCTACCAGCTGTTCATCGTGCTGGCCGCGACCGGCTACCTCGCCGGCATCACCCAGTCGCGCGAATATGCCGAGCCGGAGTGGTACGTTGACATCTGGCTGACCATCGTCTGGGTCGCCTATCTGCTCGTGTTCCTCGGCACGCTCTGGAGGCGCAAGGAGCCGCACATCTATGTGGCCAACTGGTTCTACCTCGCCTTCATTGTCACCGTCGCCCTCCTGCATCTCGTCAACAATGCCGCCGTCCCGGTCGGCCTGCTTGAGGCTCGCAGCTACTCTGCCTTCGCCGGCGTCCAGGATGCCCTCGTGCAATGGTGGTACGGCCACAACGCCGTGGGCTTCTTCCTGACCGCCGGGTTCCTGGCGATGATGTACTATTTTGTACCCAAGCGGGTCGAGCGACCCATCTATTCGTACCGGCTGTCGATCGTCCACTTCTGGTCGCTGATCTTCATCTACATCTGGGCCGGTCCCCACCACCTGCACTACACGGCCCTGCCGCAATGGGCGCAGACGCTGGGGATGACCTTCTCCATCATGCTGTGGATGCCGTCTTGGGGCGGGATGATCAACGGCCTGATGACCCTGTCCGGTGCATGGGACAAGCTGCGCACCGACCCCGTGGTCCGCATGATGGTCGTCGCCATCGCCTTCTACGGCATGTCGACCTTCGAAGGCCCGCTGATGGCGATCCGCACGGTCAACGCCTTGTCGCACTATACCGACTGGACGATCGGACACGTGCACTCCGGCGCTCTGGGCTGGGTCGGGTTCATCAGCTTCGGGGCGATCTATTGCCTCGTGCCATGGCTCTGGAAGAAGGACAGGCTGTATTCGAATGCCCTCGTCGAGTGGCATTTCTGGATCGCGACCACCGGAATACTTCTCTACATCACCGCGATGTGGGTTTCCGGCATCATGGAAGGCCTGATGTGGCGCGAGTACACGCCGGATGGCTTCCTGGCCAACAGTTTCATTGAAACGGTCTCTGCCAAACACATCCAGAACGTGATCCGAACAGTTGGCGGTCTGATGTACCTCAGTGGCACCCTGATCATGTCCTACAACGTCTGGCGAACGATCCGCATGCCGTCTGCGGAGACCTCCACGAGGGTCCCGGCGTCAACGATCGAGCCACAACTTCTGCCGGCCGAGTGAGGATCAGAACATGTGGAAGAAACACGGACTATTCGAGCGCCACTCCGGCTGGCTGATCATCGGCATCACCATTGTCGTTTCGATCGGCGGCATCGTCGAGATTGCGCCTCTGTTCTGGGTCGAGAGCACCATCGAGGAGGTGGAGGGCGTACGCCCCTATACCCCGCTGGAGCTGGCCGGGCGCGACATCTACATCGCCGAGGGCTGCTACAGCTGCCACTCCCAGATGATCCGGCCCCTGCGTGATGAGGTCGAGCGTTACGGCCACTACAGTCTGGCTGCCGAAAGTATGTACGACCACCCCTTCCAGTGGGGATCCAAGCGGACCGGGCCCGATCTGGCGCGGGTTGGCGGCAAGTACTCCAACGAGTGGCATGCCGAGCATCTGAAGGATCCCCGGGCGCTGGTCCCTGAATCCAATATGCCTCCCTACCGCTTCCTGGCCGGTCAGGATCTCGATCTGCATGCCATCCGCGCCAAGCTGGTCGCCATGCGGACGGTTGGCGTGCCCTATACGCAGGACCAGATCGACAACGCAGAGGCAGACGCGCGGGCGCAGGTCGATCCCTTCGCCAGCGAAACATCAGACCTGCGAAGCCGGTACGGACCCAAGATCGTGCAGGGCGATTTCGACGGCGATCCCGAGCGTCTGACCAAGATGGACGCCCTCATCGCCTATCTGCAGCAACTCGGCACGATGGTGGATTTCAGCACCTACAAGGCCGAAGACCCGGACAACATGCGATGAGCAACCTCGACTATGAAACCGTGGCCAGGTTCGCCCAGCAGGGTGGCCTGATCTACTTCGGGGCCTTGTTCGTGGGAGGATTGATCTACGCCCTCTGGCCGAAGAACCGCGAGCTCTTCGCCCGCCTATCCCGTCTCCCGCTTGAGAAGGACGAGGACGATCATGTCTGAGAACGAACGTGACGAACACACCGGCGTCGAGACGACCGGCCATGAGTGGGACGGCATCAAGGAGCTGGACAATCCCCTGCCCCGCTGGTGGCTGTGGGTCTTCTACGCCTGTATCGCCTTTTCGATCGTCTACTGGGTCCTGATGCCGGCATGGCCCGGCCTGAACGGATTTACGCCGGGGATCCTGAAACAGTCCGACCGGGCAGACGTCGTGGCCGAATTGAGCGAACTTCAGGCCCAGCGCGGCAAGGGCGAAGCCCTGCTGGTCTCGGCCAGCCTTCAGCAGATCGAAGCTGATCCAGACCTGCAAGCTCATGCTCTAGCCGTCGGCCAGTCAGTTTTCGGGGACAACTGCGCCAGCTGCCACGGTGTCGGCGGCGGCGGAGCGCCGGGCTATCCCAACCTGCGCGATGATGTCTGGCTCTGGGGCGGTTCGCTGGAAGAGATCGAGCACACCCTGCTGGTGGGCATCCGGACCACTCACCCGGAGACACGGATGTCGCAGATGCCGGCCTTTGGCCGCGACGACCTGCTGCCTTCGACCCAGATTGCCGATCTGACCGAATATGTCGTCGCGCTCTCCGGACGCGAGGCCGACCCCGCCGCCGTGGCCCGGGCCGCCCCCCTGTTTGCCAACAACTGTGCCGCCTGCCACATGCCCAACGGTGTGGGGAACCGTGACCTTGGAGCTCCCAACCTGACTGACCGGGAGTGGCTGTACGGCTCGGAGCGCACAGCCATCAACGGGCAGATCACGAATGCGCGCAACGGTGTCATGCCAATGTGGGGGAACCGTTTTTCGCCCGGCGTCATCAAGGCCCTCGCGGTTTACATCCACGTCAACGCTGGCGGTGGTGAGCCCTCCATTGTCCCGGCTGCAGCGCCCGCGCCATGACCATCATCATCGACCGGACCCGCGAGCGCCCCGCGCCTTCGGGTCCGGTATCGGTGGCCGAACGCCAGCGCGAAAAGGCGCGGCCCATGGGGCTCTATCAGGCCCGCGTGCCGATCTACCCCAAACTGGTGCACGGCCCATGGCGGTGGCTCAAATGGGCTCTCCTGATCGGCATGCTGGCGATCTATTACATCACGCCCTGGATCCGCTGGGAGCGTCCCGGCGGACTGCCCGACCAGGCCGTCCTCGTCGATTTTGCGGGCGGGCGCTTCTACTTCTTCATGATCCAGCTCTGGCCACAGGAGGTGTATTTCATCACCGGCCTGCTGGTCATGGCTGCCCTCGCCCTGTTCCTCGTGACTGCATTGTTCGGTCGGCTGTGGTGCGGCTACGCATGTCCGCAGACGGTCTGGACCGACCTCTATATCCATATCGAGCGGCTGTTCGAGGGGGATCGCAACGCGCGGATGCGCCTCGACGCAGCGCCGATTTCGTTCGACAAACTGTGGCGCAAGACAGGCAAGCATGCCGTCTGGATCGGGATCGGCTTTGGCACCGGCGGGGCCTGGATCTTCTACTTTCATGACGCGCCGACGCTGATCCGTACCTTCTGGGTCGGAGCGGCACCCATGACGGCCTACATCTCCTGCGCCATCCTGACATTCACCACCTACGTCTTCGCTGGGCACATGCGCGAGCAGGTCTGCATCTATATGTGCCCATGGCCCCGCATCCAGGGGGCGATGCTGGACGAGCAGTCATTCCAGGTGACCTACAGGAGCGACCGCGGAGAGCCCCGTGGGCCTCACAAGAAGGCCGAAGGTTGGGCGGGCCGGGGCGATTGCATCGACTGCAACCAGTGTGTGGTCGTCTGCCCCATGGGTATCGACATTCGAAACGGCTCACAGCTCGAGTGCATCAACTGCGGCCTGTGTATCGATGCCTGTGACGAGATCATGGACAAGGTCGAGCGCCCGCGCGGGCTGATCGCCTACGACACCGACGCGGCTGTGGCAGCCCGCTGCGCGGGGCAGAAGCCGCAGCACAAACTGGTTCGTCCCCGCACCCTCTACTATGCTGGTGCCCTCGTCCTCGTCAGTGGCCTGATGATCCAGGGCTTCCGGACCCGCGAGGAGATCGGCGTCCACGCCCTGCGGGACCGCAACCCGGCCTATGTCCAGTTACAGGATGGCTCGGTCCGCAACGGCTATACGCTCAAGATCGCCAACCACGGTTTTGACACGGCGTCGATCGAGATCCGCTACTCCGGCATTCCCGGCGCAGTGCTGAGCAGTCCTGGCCAGCCAGCCAGCAACCCGCTCATCGTGCAGGTCGAGCCAAATCGGGTCACGCCCTTGCGCGTCTTCGTTACGGCCCCGGCGGCGGAAGACGAAGAGGGCAGCGAGGAAGCTGCCTTCAGCATTCGATCCGAAGACCGCACCCAGGTCGTACCGACCGCTTTCGAATACGGGAGTTCGCCTCAATGACGCAGCCACCTGCGCCAGGCCCGCCGCCTTTCACGGTGAAGGGTTGGCATGTCGCCGCCGGCGTTGTCGCCTTCTTCGCTATAGTGATCAGCGTCGATACAGCGTTTCTGATCACGGCCTACCGAACGCATCCGGGACAGGTCGCGCCAAAGCCCTATGAGGCTGGCCTGATCTATAACGCCGAGCTGGAAAGGCAGCGGGTCCAGGCAGCCCTCGGCTGGCGTGCGGGTGCTCAGGCAAACCCTGGCCAGCTCGAAGTCGTGATGATGGATTCCATCGGCCAGCCACTCGCGGGTCTGGACGTTTCGGCGCTTCTTCAGCGCCCGGCAACGGAACAGGGGCGAACCGAACTGGCGCTCACCGAGACCGCCCCCGGAACATACACGACGCCGACAGACGTGGTGGGCACCTGGGACGTCAGGATCGAGGCTGGGAACGCCAGGGGCCAGAACCTGATCGCCGAGCGGAGGCTGCAATGGCAGTGACCTTCGATGCTGCCAGCACCCCCGACATGTCTGCCTTCCTTCGTCGGAACAAGGACGGTGAAACGCACCTCGATCTGCTGGTCACCGGCGCCCGCTGTGCAGGCTGTATCGCGAAGATCGAACGCGAGGTCTCTCGTCTCCCGGGCGTCGAGGCAGCGCGGTTGAACCTCTCGACAGGTCGCCTCGCCATCGGCCTGGCGCACCCGTCTGCGGATCCGGCGCTGATCATCCGCACTCTCGTGGACCTCGGATATCCCGCCACCCCCTTTGATCCCGGCGAGGCGTTACAGGCGCGGGACAAGGAAGGCCGCCGGCTGGTCCTGGCCCTCGCCGTCGCAGGCTTCGGGGCCATGAATGCGATGATGTTCTCGGTGCCGATATGGGCGGGCCTGTTCGATCAGGAACTGGGTCCGGCCACACGCACCATGATGATGTGGATGTCCGGGGCTGTCGGAGCGCCCTGCGCCGTCTTTGCCGGCATGACATTCTTCACCTCGGCCTGGCGCTCCTTGCGGGCCGGTCGTGCCAACATGGATGTGCCGATCTCGGTCGGGGTCATCCTGACGCTGGTCATCAGCTTCTCCGAGACCATACTGAACGGTCGCGACGCCTATTTCGACGCAGCAGTCTCGTTACTGTTCCTGCTGCTGATCGGACGGTGGCTGGACCATAAACTGAGGGCCAGCGCCCGCAGCGCGGCGGCCGATCTCCTCGCACTTCAGTCGCCGACAGCCCATGTGCTGGATACCGGCGGTCATGAACGGGTTCTTCCCCTCAGCGACGTCAGGCCTGGCGACGTCCTGAGGGTCCGGCCCGGCGACCGGATTCCGGTCGATGCCACCCTCGAGGATGGCGAGGCCCTGCTCGACAACAGCCTGCTGACCGGCGAGAGCATGCCAGAGCGTGTCGGCCAGGGCGAACTCTGTCGCGCCGGTGCGGTCAATACTGCTGGCCTGCTGACCATTCGGGCCCGGGCAGCGTCCGAGGATTCATCGCTGGCCGCGATCGCCCGGTTGATCGAAGCCGGTGCCCAGTCGCGCTCACGTTATGTGCAACTCGCCGACCGGGCCGCCGCTCTCTATGTGCCTGTCGTCCACGCAGCAGCCCTGGCGACGTTCCTTGGCGGCTGGGCCCTGGGCCTCGAACCCCGTGAGGCCCTGATCCGTGCGGTCGCCGTTCTCATCGTCACCTGTCCCTGTGCCCTGGGCCTCGCTGTGCCGGCAGTCCAGATTGTGGCGTCCTCGCGACTGTTTGGCCGGGGCGTGCTGGTCAAGTCGGGAGCGGCCCTCGAGCGACTGGCGGAGATCGATCATGTCGTGTTCGACAAGACCGGTGTCCTTACCGAGGGCCGGCCCGACCTGATTGAAACCCCGGGCGCGGTCATTGCCATGGCCGCACCACTGGCCCGCGCCTCGAACCACCCCATGTCACGCGCCATCACCCGCGCAGCCGGGCTTGGCCCCGTTGCCACAGATGTCGTGGAGCATGGCGGGCTCGGGCTCGAGGGGTTGATCAACGGGCGCCGCGCGCGGCTGGGTCGTGCAGCTTTCGTTGGCGTACCGAATGCCTGCTCGACAGAGACTGAACTCTGGTTCGGCTATGACGAGGGCCCCAAGGTTCGGCTGCGCTTTTCCGACAAGGTCCGGTCAGATGCCGCCTTTGCCGTAGCTGCTCTTCAGGCACGCGGACTGACCGTCGAGATCCTGTCCGGCGATCAGCCCACGGTCGTGCAGGCCGTCGCCCGGACAGTCGGCATCAGCAGTTTCCGTGCAGGCCTTCTGCCGGGCGACAAGGCCGAGGCGGTCGACCGTCTTGCTGCCGAGGGACGCAAGGTCCTGATGGTCGGCGATGGCCTGAACNCTGATGGCCATCGTCGAGGCGCTGGACGTTGCCCGCTCCGCCCGCCAGCGCGCGCTGGAGAATTTCGGGTTTGCTGCGGTCTACAATCTGGTCGCCGCGCCCGCCGCCATGCTCGGCTTCGTCAATCCCTTCGTGGCTGCACTGGCCATGTCGGGCTCGTCTCTCGTGGTGACGCTGAACGCGCTAAGGCTCAAGGGCGCGCGATGAACATCCTCCTGCTTCTTGCACCCTTTTCTGTCATTCTCGGCCTGCTCGCGGTCGCGGCATTTGTCTGGACGCTCCGCGCTGGCCAGTATGACGACATCAAGGGCTCCGCCGAGCGCATCCTCATCGACGATGAAGCGCCAGAGCCAGGCCTCGACAAAGCAAAGCCTGCTCCGACCGACACGACTGGCTGAACGGCTAGCTCTGGAGGGCTAAAGAAACCAGGCATGCCCGCTGGTCTAACGGGGCGTCAGTCCCGGAGGATCAGGGGGCAGTTGGCCTTGCCGAACAGATTTTCCCTTGAGTGCCAGTAGAAGCGCTGCACGAAGCGCCGGCCCGTGAAATAGGTACAAACGAGCGAGCCCCGGCTATTGGCTCCCAGATCACCGTATTCCTTGGTAATGTAGGTCTGACCGGGCGAAATCAGGCGCTGCGAAACGACGGGCTGGTATCCGGTCAAGGCGGGCGTCAGCACGACGCCGAGTGCAATGGTTCCGACGACAACGGCTACAACCTTCAGGGTTGTCTTGATGCCTGACGCTCCGTCTTCATCATTTTCAGCCGCCGGATCGTCGGACCTTGGCTCATAATCAAAATGCATAGTGGTCGTCGCGCCCCCGCAGGCTGGCCTCGAAATCCATCAGGATGTCCATCAACTCCTCACTCCCGGGCGCGGCCGCCTTTGGCCCAAACCGGTAGTTCGAAAAACTGACAATATGTTGAATGGCACCAAGTTGTTCGCCGAGGCGACCGAAAAGTGCCGGTGCCTCAAGCAGAAAATCACGAAAAGCGGTGGGATTGCCATTCTGGGTCAGGCCCTCATAAGCGACATCATAAATCTGCAGCGTATTCCTCACGTCCACACAGGTTCGGACGACCTGTGTCCTAAGAACCCTGCGACTCCGCGATATGTATTCGCGGGATATCGTATCCATGGGTCCCACAGGTTTTATCGTCGCGACTTTTTTCGAAACAGCGGCAATATCCCCCATGACACGGCTCATGATCCACTTGTAATACAAGAAACCTTTCCAGCAAAACACGCCCTCCTGATATTGATCAGGACTAAGTTTCAGTGTTTCCCCCAATGTGTCGGAATCATTTCCCGGCTTATTGGATAGTATCTTGAGCGCCATTCGTTCAACTGATCTAGGCCCTGCAGTGTGCCCTCCCATACTGAGTTGCACCAGGGGACTGATTTCCGACTTCACGAAATTGAGCATGTTTTCAAGATCGGCTTCGCTGATCGCGAAATAGCATGCTGCAGGAAGCAGGCCCGCGCGGCCCAGTTGTTCCCGCAGGAGAAAAGGATCGAGCGACGGCAGTCGATCAATCATGGACAAAATTTTGAAATCGGGATGATCAGGCGTGACGCCAAAGACTTCCGTCATTGTCCGTTCATAGTTGATCTGGTCGACAAAGACGTATCGCCCTCCTGACTTCAGATCACGGCGATCGATCGGGATAACAATCTTAGTCGCAACCTGTTTGGGAGCCCGAAAAACGTCGTACTCATTTCGGCGCAGCCTATGCTTGATAAGCAGGCAGGAATTCAGTTCAGCCGTCTGGAACATTGGGCGCTCGAGCCACTCCTCCGTGAGCCGATGGTCGCGGGCCACCTGAACAAGGTTCAGCACTCGGGCGGTCGATGCGGATCCCTCCAGATTCTCAAGGCTACGAAACTCGCGCTCTGACAAAACAATCCCCACATCTCCGTGAGGCCAGAAATACTCAACCTTGGTTATATCGATGTAATCCGATCCGATTAATCGGTGTAATTAAAGGATAACGTCGGTCGAGTGTAGATATCGGGGATTTCTTGTTGTCGATCAGAGCGGAGTTCGGGAAACCTTGCTGAGATCGTGACAGGCAGCTATATATTAAACATCAATATATTTAGTTTTCGAGACAGAAACCATGGATGAAGGCGGCAAGAGAGTCCACGCACGCATAATTCCTGCCAGATCCAGCCCCGGACTGAATGTGTTCCTGACGACCGATACCGGTCAGACGGGCGCAGCGGGACGCGATGCGTCTAACCACTGTGAAAACCGAGACAGGGCAAGCCTGTGATGACTCTTGATGCCGGAGTTCATCGCGACCGGCGGCGCTATGGTACGTCCTCTCGGGCTCGAACCGAGGACCCTCTGATTAAAAGTCAGATGCTCTAACCAACTGAGCTAAGGACGCACATCGACAGGCGGACCCGCGAAGGAGCGCCTTCTGTTGCATTGCGGGCGTCAGGTCAAGCGCTGTCCTCGACGAAAACACCGGACAGGGTTAGGCACAGTGAATGAAACCCCTCTCAGGCATACGCATAATCGAGTTTGATGGACTCGGCCCCGTGACCTTTGCCGGCATGATGCTGGCGGATCTCGGTGCCGACGTGATCCGTCTGACTCGAGCCGCATCTGCTGGCGCAGCCGTGTTCGACCAGGTCGGAGGCGAGGTGCTTCACCGGGGGCGCGCGGGTGTGCCAGTGGACCTGAAGGCTGCAGCCGACCGGTCACGCGTCCTTGACCTCGCTGGCAGTGCCGATGCCGTCATTGAGGGCTTTCGACCCGGGGTCCTGGAGCGGCTGGGTCTTGGACCTGATGCCCTGCAGGCACGAAACCCGCGCCTGGTCATCGGTCGAGTTACGGGCTGGGGCCAGTCGGGGCCACTGGCGAGTGACGTTGGTCACGACATCAACTATCTGGCCCTGTCCGGCGCTCTCCACGCACTTGGTGAAGGGAATCGTCCCCCAAGACCCCCACTGAATATGCTCGGGGACTATGGCGGAGGAGCCATGGTGGTGGTCATCGGCGTGCTTGCGGCCCTGATGGAGGCCCGAACCACCGGACGAGGTCGGGTTGTCGATGCGGCCATGACGGACGGTGCCGCACTGCTAACCAGTCTTTTCCACGCGTTCCGACCGCTCGGTCTGTGGAACGATACGCCCGGGACCAATCTGCTGGACGGCGGTGCACCCTTCTATCGCTGCTACACCTGTCGCGACGGAAAATTTGTTGCAGTGGGCGCCCTGGAGCCGCGGTTCTACGCAGCGCTTCTAAACGGGCTCAGCATCGACATGGGCGATGCCCCTCAGTTTCCGATGGCAGAATGGCCCGCCCTGCACTCCCGTTTCGAGGCGATCTTCGCCACACGCGACCGAGACGATTGGGCAAGTCATTTCTCAGGAACAGAGGCTTGCGTCACCCCGGTACTCGACATGGTCGAAGCCCCCTTGCACCCACACAATGTCGCGCGTGGCACCTTCCTCTCCGGTCCGCCTGTCCAGCCCTCGCCGGCACCGCGTTTCACAGAGGCAGCCTTTACCCCTGCCCCCGCCACTATCCAGACCCTGGACGCCGCCATGTCTGTATGGGCTGCTTCCGGGAGCACAACATCAGAAGGTGCTACCTGACTCTGCCCTGTTGCCGACCGAGCCCGACACCGACTAGGGAACGCCCTGAAATCCAGCGCGTTCGATAGCCGATCCGGGAAGGAAGACGATGAAGCCCATTTTGCTGGCCCTTGGCTTGACGGCCGCGTTGCTCGTCGGTTGCGATGAGCCTGGCTATGACCGGTCAGACGCTCCGACGATGGTCGTCGAGGCAGCACCCGCTGCAGAGGACTCCGCAACGGATGTGGCCGCCACATCGCCCGAGGAACCTGCTCTGGTCGAACCGGTACCGGTCCTGCCGCCAGACGAGGCGACTTCGCAGGAGAGCGTTACACCAGAAAGCGAGACGCTCTTCTATTGAGGCATCGGAGCGCCGTCCCTGATCCCGCCCTCGTGCGCGAATGACAGCCCGCCACGAACGAAAGCACCATCTTTTGAAGACCAGACCGGCACCTCGGCCCACGCGGCGATCACGACTGTCAGGAACCACGGTTGGGGCTGCGTTGTGCGCAATTCTCGGCCTTGGGCTGCCTGGTCAAGCGATGGCAGAGCCCCGGGCCCAGATTCGAGGCGAGATGGATGGCGAGCTACGTGTCCAGATCGAGCGCGCTGTGGGTGCGGTCGATGGTCCGCCTGCAAACCGGTTCGAGGCCCGCAGACGCGCCAGGGCGGCAATGGATTCGGCACAGGCCCTGCTGCGCTCGGAGGGCTACTACCAGCCAACCCTCGAAGACATTGTAGAGGGTGACGAGGCTCCGGTGGCGATCGTCGTCATCACGCCAGGCCAGCGCTTCGTGATCGCAAGCCCAGCGATCCGCTACGTCGCGCCGGAACCTGATCCATTGGTAGCCGCAGAGGTGGAAACCGAAATCGATCTGCAGCCTGGAAGTCCGGGTCGGGCAGTCGATGTCATCGCTGCAGAGGGCCGGATTGTCGCGAGCCTGACACGGCGCGGCTATGCCGATGCCGAAACGCAGCCTCGGCGTGTTGTGGTGGACCATTCCGCCTTCACGGTTCAGCCCACCTACGCGATCGTCTCGGGCGAACTGGTCAGACTGGACGGTGTCCGACTGGAGACGCGGGGGCCGACAAATCCGGACTGGGTTGCGGCGCTGGCGCCGTGGACAGCTGGCGAAGTCTATGACCCGGATGATGTCGCCGAACTCGAGCGCCGCCTACTGGAGACCGGCGTATACGACGGGGTCGGCGTCGCTCTTGCGCCTGTTGATCAGACACTGCCAGACGGTAACCGTCCGGTCATCGTCAGCCTGACCGACCGTCCCCGACGCATTCTGGAAGCCGGGATCACGGCTTCGACGGCAACGGCCTCGCCAACGGCCACGGCAGCGACCCTGACCACCGCGGGCGGGTCAGGCGTCGATGGCCTGTGGACCTGGTACAACCGGTTCGGACGGGCCGACACATTGCGCTTCGAGGCGCGGTTGACCGATCTTGACAGCCGGATCGGTGTCAATCTGTCCCTGCCTCATTGGCATCGCCCGGGTCAGACGCTGTCTCTGGCCACCGCCATCGTCAACGAAGATACAGACGCCTATCGCCGCCTGGCCTTGACGGCTGCTGCGGATTTGCGCCAGCGTCTGGGTCGCACATCCCACTATAGCTACGGGATCGGCGTGGATGCCGGTCAGTATGACGAAAGCCGCTTCGACCCGGTTACGCAGGTGCCGATCGACGTCAGTCGCAATCTCGCCATTCTGACGTTGCGGGGAGCGGCCTTCCTGGACCGTTCAAATGACGCGCTGAACCCGACCAAGGGCTATCGCTTTACTGCCAATGTCCAGCCGACCGCAGTGACGGGGGAAGACAGTTTACTGT
>QBLX01000006.1:0-4915 GCA_003241825.1 Alphaproteobacteria bacterium | reverse complement strand
GTTTACTGTTCTTCAAGGCCGAAACACAGTTGACCGCCTATCTGCCCGTTCAGGACGATGCCCGGACAGTCGTGGCTGGACGGATCAAACTAGGATCCATCATCGGCGGGGAGGAACTGACCATCCCCGCCGACCGCCTGTTCTATTCCGGCGGCGGTGGTTCGGTACGGGGCTTTGAGTACCAAGGTGTGGGACCACGGCTGCCTGACAATACACCGCGGGGAGGTCTGTCGCTGTTCGAAGTGTCTGCAGAGGTGCGCCGCGACATTGGCGAGATTTTTCAGGCCGTGGCCTTTCTCGATGCCGGCGCAATCGGGGCTTCGGAAACGCCGGACTTCAGTAATCTCCGCTACGCCGTCGGCGCAGGCGTTCGCTACAAGCTGCCGTTCGGCCCCGTACGGTTCGACGTCGCTCTTCCGCTGGACAAGCGCGAAGGCGATGCCGCGTTCCAGATCTATGTCAGCATCGGTCAGGCATTTTGACCGATCCCAGCCCCCCGGAAACGCAGATCGAGGCCGTCACCGAAATCCCGGACACTCCGGCTGAGGCGGCCCGCAAAAAGCGCACCCGGCTACAGGCGCTGGCCTTCTTCGGCGGTATCGCCGTGGCGGGACTGCTGGCCATTCTGATCGTCGCTCTCGTTGGCGGGCGGATGTACCTCGTGTCCGGGCCAGGGAGAGATCTGGTCACCAGCTTCGTCTCGGGGAAGCAGATCAGCCGATATGGCCGGATCAACGTCGAGGGACTGTCTGGGGATCTTTTCGACGATTTCCGGATCCGCAGAGTCACCGTCACCGATGCGGACGGTGTCTGGCTCGAGGCGTTGAATGTCCGGGTCGACTGGTCTTATCTTCCGCTGCTGACCCGTCGTTTCCATGCCGACGAGATCACAGCCGATACGATACGCCTGATCCGCCGTCCGGCGCTTGAGCCCTCGGACGAGCCAGGTGGCCCCTCCCCCCTCACGTTCGACATCGATCGCTTTGCCACCAACGTCGAACTGCAGGAGGGTTTCAGCCGGGAGTACGGCCGATGGCGACTGACGGGGGAGGCATTTATCCCCCGCACCGGAGACAAGACGGCGGCGATCAACGCCTACAGTCTTAACCGCAAGGGCGACTATCTCCGTGCCACTGCGACTCTTGGAGACAAGATCGAGGACCTGCGTCTCAACCTGCGCGCCAGCGAGGCGCGGGGCGGACCGCTGGCCGGGGCGCTCGGGTACTCGCCGGATCAGTCGTTCTCCGCGGTCGCAATCGTAACCGGAGAAGTCGTCGACGCTACCGTTCGCACCGGCACCTTCCGCCCCCTGCAGATTAACGGCCGATACGGCGATGACGGGGCGCGCATTACTGGCTATGCCGATTTCCGTGGCTCGGATCTGCTTGCGCCTTTCGTCGACCGGATCGGACAGACGGCGCGTTTCGGCTTTGCGGCTGTTCCGGATGGCAGGCAGGAGGGTATTCAGGGTGTCGCGTGGCGGCTGATCTCGGACAATCTCAACTCACGCGCGCAAGGCCTCATCCGCACTGATGACCGGACGGCCCCGGAGGGCGTGGCGATCGCGGTCTCGACGTCGTCGCTGACCCGCCTTGCCGGCACCCCGCTCGCTGGCCCTGCCGCCTACACCGGGAAGTTCACCGGCACGCCCGAGGCCTGGCGGCTGGACGGCGCGGTCAGCCTGCAGAACACCGCCCTGGCGAGCTATAATGCGACCCGGATGTCCGGCCCCCTCAACATCACGTCGCGCAGTGGCCGGGTGGATGCAGAGGGTGATATTCGCGCCGTGGGCGGTCGCGCAGACGGGATCATCGGGGCATTGCTTGGCTCCACGCCGCGTGCGCAGTTTGCCGTCGCCCGGATGGCCGATGGGGCCATTCTGCTCGAACGGATCGATGCACGTGGCAAGGCGCTGAGCCTGACAGGCTCCGGCTCGCGCAATCTGCTCGGTGGCCTCAGCTTTCGCGGCCGGGCCGACGTGACCGATATCGCAGCAATCCGCCCCGGTGCCCGCGGTGGCTTCGCGGGCCCGATCGAGGCGTCTTCAGCCCGCTCGGGGACCCCTTGGCAGATCCGCTTCGATGGCCGTGGAAACCGTCTCGGCACGGGCATGGAGGAACTGGACCGTCTTCTGGGTCCTGCGCCCCGCCTGCAAATGGCTGGTCTCCTGAATGGTGGTCAGATCGCGATCGATCAAGGGGTTCTTACCGGCGCGGCGGGCCGGGCTTCTGCCAGAGGCCTCATTGAATTCGGCGGACGACTGCGGCTCGCGCTCGATTGGGACGCCCGCGGACCTTTCGGCATTGGCCCTGTCGCGATCGACGGGGCCATGACCGGCAAGGGGGCGCTGACCGGGACCCTGGCACAACCGCGCGCCGATCTTACGGCCGCGTTCGACCAGGTGGCCGCCGGCCCGCTGACGCTGACCGGTGCAGAGCTCGTGCTCAGCTTCCGCAGGGGAGCCGACGCTTCTGACGGACGGATCGTGCTGAACAGTGGCTCCAACTACGGTCCTGCGCGCGCGTCGGGGAATTTTTATCTGGGCAATGACCAGATCCGTCTGACGGACGTCGATCTGGATGCGGGTGGAGTGACGGCACAAGGGGCGGTCGCCCTGTCAAACAACATCCCTTCCAGTGCGGATCTGACTTTCACAGCCCGTCAGGGGGCCTTCCTGAGGTCTGGCACGGCGGATGGCCGCATTCGCCTGACCGACGGAGGGGGCACCAATTCTGCAATCCTCGATGTGACGGGGCGCAGTATCCGCATTGTTGGTCAGGAAAACCTGCTCGTCCGCACCTTCGACCTGAACGGCCGAGGAACCCTGGACCAGTTGCCATTTACCCTGAACGCCGATGTCGGCGGAGACAACCCGGTCAAGTTCGACGGAACAGGCGTCTATGCAAGGGCGGGCTCAGGGCAGAGCGTCACGCTTACCGGGGCCGGCCGGGTCCGTGAGATCGCGTTCACGACACGCTCGCCCGCCATCCTTGCGATGAACGGCGATGGCCGGATTGTACGGCTCGATCTGGGGCTCGGCGGCGGGGTGCTGACCGGCGAACTACGTCAGGACGCCTCTGCTGCAGTGATAGAGGCGGAACTGGAATCTGTTGAGCTCGGATCCCTCTTGCCGGACATGCGTGGCCGCGTCACCGGACGGATATCGGTACGCGGATCGGGCGACGACCTGGCAGGTTCGGCCAATGTCACGCTCGCGCAAATCCGTTCGATCGATGCCCCTCGCGGGCTGGCGGTCGATGGCGTCGTCAACGCGACCCTCGCGAGCGATACGCTCAGGATCCAGGCCAATGCGGCAGATGGCACCAATGTGCGGACCGTTGCCGACGTGACATTGCCAGTAGAGGCCACGGCTTCACCTCTCAGGCTCGCCATCGCCCGGACCCGCCCAATGACTGGCAAGGTGTCGATCAGCGGCCAGATACAGCCGATCTGGGACCTGTTCCTTGGCGGCGAGCGCTCGTTGACAGGTCAGGTCGATGGCGAGGCTACGCTGGCGGGTACCCTCAATGAGCCGCGGGTCAACGGGCGGCTGAACGTAGCCGAAGGGACGTTCCGCGATAACGGCACCGGGGTTGTCCTCAACGGCCTGACGCTCGCGAGCCGCTTCGATGATACCACAGCACTGATCGAAACGTTCTCGGCCAGCGACGGCGCTGGCGGCGCAGTCACCGGCCGTGGCCGCATAGGCCTCAGACAAGGGTCGGCATCCAGCCTTCAACTGGTCCTAACGCGCTTCAGGATCATCGATAACGATATCGCGCGGGCCCGGGCTTCCGGCCCGATCACGGTGACGCGGGCTGAGGATGGCAACATTCTTCTGGCCGGTCCGATCGACATCGACGAGGCCCGTATCGAGGCCAATTTGCCTGGATCGACAGGAATCGTCGGAATGGACGTGGTCGAGATCAATCGCCCGGGCGGTGATGCCGAGGAGGAGATCGTCGAGGGACGGCGCGGCGGGCCTCAGATCAATCTGAACATTCAGCTACGTTCGCCCGGTGGCGACGTGACGGTGGTCGGCCGCGGTTTGAATGTCGAGCTGGGCGTCACCGCTGCGGTCACGGGATCTATCGCCACGCCGGTGTTGTCCGGCACCGCGCGGATAGTTCGCGGCGACTATGAGTTTGCGGGCAAGCGGTTCGTATTTGATCCCCGCGGCACGATCGCGCTTTCCACAAACCCGCAGCAAATCCGCCTCAATCTGTCGGCGGTGCGTGAGGATCCGGCACTGACAGCCACAATCCGGGTCACAGGGACAGCTGCAGCTCCCGAGATTGCGCTGACCTCCGTTCCGGATCTGCCGCAGGACGAAATCCTGTCTCAGGTCCTCTTTGGGCGGTCGGCATCGCAGCTTTCAGGCTTCGAGGCCGCGCAGCTGGCGGCCGGAGTGGCATCGCTTGCGGGCGGTGGCGGCTTCGATGTGATCGGTAATCTCAGGCAACTGGCAGGCCTGGACCGTCTGTCGTTCGGTGGCGAGGCTTCCGGCCTGACCGTTGCTGGCGGACGCTATGTGACGGACGATATCTATCTGGAGGTGATTGGTGGCGGGGAAGGCGGAGCTGCCGTCAATGTTGAATGGCAGGTTCGCAGAAATCTGACGGTCAGTTCCAAATTCGGAGGCCAGGGCGACGCCAGCATATCCATTCGCTGGCGCCGCCAGACCCGGCAGCCCGGTTCCGATCGCGAGGATACGCGACCGAACCGGGCCGAGTAGGTCTTAGCGGCGAAGCAGCAGGCCAATCAGGATGCCAACCCCGACGGCATAGGCCGCCGCACGAATCGGCTCCGCCTGGATCACAGCCCGCGCATGCCGGGCGCGTTCTCCAGCCCATTCACGCCCGTGGGCGATGTCGTCACTGATGGCCTTGCGAAGCTCTTCGGGTCGGTCAGAATT
>QBLX01000069.1:9458-13643 GCA_003241825.1 Alphaproteobacteria bacterium | reverse complement strand
CCGCCCGTCGTTGATCCAGGTCAACCGATGCCTAAACTTAGCGCTCAACGAATGGCGGTAGTCGCGACGGACGCAAGCGTATGTCGACGTGCAAACGCAGGAAGCGTCGCGTTCTTCAGGGGGCTGACTGATCCGGGCAACTGACAGATTGCTGACGTTCTCGATGTCTCAGTTGAGTCAGGCCCAGTCATTCCCGCCCGGCCCTCTTTGCGTTTATGCAGCATTCCGCGAAACGGCACCGGCGTTTCACGGACTGACAGCATCGATTTTGGTCTGCGATGAGGGATCGGGCGCCGATGCCCGTATAACCCTATGAGCCCTTGTGGTTATTCGGAGTTTCTATCATGTCTTCTCGCAAACTGCTGTCCCTGATCGGCGCGGCCGGAGCCCTGCTTCTTGTCGCCGGCCAGGCCAACGCGCACGCCCGTGTCATCGCCTCCACCCCGGCGGCCAGCGCCACGGTCGCATCCACCCAAGCGATCACCGTGACCTTCAGCGACCGGGTCGCCCCGGCCTTTTCGGGTCTGGACGTCGTCAATGCGGCCGGTACCCAGGTCGCCGTGACCTCGACCGTATCGGAAGACGGCAAGACTATCTCGGGCCGCACCGCCCGTGCCCTCACGCCTGGTGCCTATACGGTGAACTGGCGCGCGGCCTCGACCGACGGCCATCGCATGACAGGGAATTTCGCCTTCACCGTCCGCTGAGTTCACGTGCTCGATCTTCTGGTCATCGGGCTGCGGCTCGCCCAGTACGGCGGAGCCGTCATCCTGCTGGGAACGCCCCTGTTTCTGCTTTACGGCCTGCGTGCCCCAGATGCCTTGGCGCAGACTTGGCCAAGGCGCTTGGTGGTGGCCGCCTGTGCGGCCGTGGCGGTGGCGTCGGCCGCTGGGCTGGTCGCCCAGACCTCTGTCATGGCGGGCTCGATCACCGAGGGCCTGAAGCCAGCGTCCCTCGGCTTCATGATCACGGGCACGACGCTAGGCCCCGCCTTTCTTCTGCGTGCCGGGATCGCGCTGGCGGCGCTGGCACTCGTGCTGCTGGCTCAGCCGTCCCGACGTCAATGGATGGTTCTTGTTGTCGCCGGTCTGGTTGTGAGCGCGAGCTTCGCTTGGACGGGCCACGGCGCGGCGACAGAAGGCCCTGGCCATTATCCTCATCTCGTCGGCGCGATCCTGCACAGCTGGGCCGCCGCGCTCTGGCTCGGAGCCCTCGCCGCCCTTCTGACGATGGCCGCGCGCCACCGGCCGGGCGATCCCGTGTCCGATCGGGTTCTCCATCAGGCCTTGCGCGGATTTTCCGGCGTCGGCACGGTCGCCGTGGCGGTCCTGATCCTCAGCGGCCTTGTGAACAGCTGGTTCATGGTCGGCGTCGACCAGATCGTGGGCCTCGTGACCATGCCCTATGGATGGCTGCTTCTTGCAAAGCTGGTTCTTTTCGGCGTGATGCTGGCGCTGGCGGCGTCAAACCGCTTCCATCTCACACCGACCCTTGCCGGCGCCCTGGACAATCCTTCAAACCTGCAGCTCGCCATCCTCCGGCTCAAGCGCAGTCTGGCGCTCGAGACCCTCGTCGCCTTGACCCTGTTGGCCGTCGTGGCGGTGATGGGTACCCTTGCACCGGTCTCGGCGATGGACATGGGACTGTAAGATCGGAACGGGACGAACCCGAGGGCTTGTGTCGCGCTATCAACCGTGTCGCGCGAATACGCGCGTGGCACCGCCCCGCAGCATCAGAAAGGTTTCGAACGGCTGTCTTCGACCGTCCGGCATCTCCATTCCGGGTGACCCCAGCGGCATGGCGGGCACGGCCAGTCCGAGCGCCTCAGGGCGATCCAGCAGAAGCCGTTGGACGTCCTGGGCGGGGACATGGCCTTCGATTGCATATCCATCAATCAGGGCGGTGTGACAGGCGGCCAGGGCATCCGTAACGCCTTGTGCCTTGCGGATCGGTGCCAGGTCGGACTGTTCGACGATCCGCGCCCCGAAGCCGGCAGCGCGCATGTGATCGACCCAGGCACTGCAGCAGCCGCAGGCGGGGCTCTTGTAGACGACCAGTTCGGGAGCCGGTCGCGGGACCTGGGCACAGGCGGTTGTGGCGGCGGCGCCGAGAGCGGCACCGAGAAGAACGCGGCGCGACACGGTTGCTAGCGGCATCGAAGACCTCCTGTATTGAGTCTGCGTGCCCGGGTGGGCGGAATCACGATGGTCGGCGCAGGGGCCGGGCGGAAGAGTGATAAAGGACGAACCGCCATTCTTCGCCTCGCTTGCGCAGCACGCTGGTCGCAACGCCGCGGCGCTCGATCGCTTCGCGCGCCTCATCCTTGAAGGTGATGTGGTAGGTGTAGGTCTCGCTGACGAAGGCGGTGTCGCCATCGATCTCGATCTTCGTCTCGTGGTCTCGAAAGTCAAACCCGGCCAGATCGTCGAACTCGGGGCCGAGGTGATGCTCCAGATAATAGGCAAAAGTCCCCTCCACCCCGCCGTTCTCAAAGATCGCCGAGTCGGGCCAGAACAGGGCGGGGGTTTCGGACACGTCCATGCGCTCGATCGCGTCCCGGTAGGCCGCAACGACTGCGCCAACCTGTTGCTCTTCGATACTCTGGGCCTGGACGGCCGAGGCGAGGACGGCGGCCGCAGCCACGCCCGCGAATATCATTCGAAACGTCATCAAATTCCCCTCGGTTTGCCTCTGGCCCCGGCCAGGAGGCCTATGGTGTTAGATACGCGCCGCATTCACGGCCCCCTCGCCTGAGGGCAAAGGCGGCACGCTGCGTATTGGATAAGTGGGCTTTATGGAGAGTGATGATGACGCGTGATCTCGATGATCTCCTCGGACGCCTGGCCGTCCTGCCCGTCGATCCGGCGATGGATGCCCTTGAGTCCAACGTCTGGGCGCGCGTCGATGCCCTGCGGACCGAGCGCATGATGGGCCAGGTGCGAACCGGAGCCATCGCCGTGGCCTTGGTGATGGGTCTGACGGTGGGCGGGGTCGGCGTCCTGACGGCGCCCAGGCCGTCCGGAGAGCTGTCGATCTTCACCGTCGAAGCGGGGCTGTCTCCGCTCCTGAGGATGGATGTTCGCTCGTGAGGAACAGCTGGCGCGCGATCGTACTCACCGCAGTGTTGGCTGCGGTCGCGAGTTCAGCGGGCACCTGGATCGGGGCCAGTTGGGTCATGAGCCGCAGAGAGCCTCCGTCCCTGCACGACATCGTACACGACGAACTGGACCTCACAGCCGACCAGCACGCCCGGATCGAGGTGATCGAGGCCCGGTTTGCTGCCCTCCGGCCGGGCCTTGAGGCCAAGGTGCGCGCCGCCAATCGAGAACTTGCGAGAGCGATCGAGCAGAGCGATGGCGATGGACCCCAGGTCCAGGCCGCCGTCGATCATTTCCACGTCGCCATGGGCGCTCTGCAGAAGGCGACGATCGCCCATGTGTTCGAGATGCGATCGGTCCTGACGCCCACGCAGGCCACAGTCTTCAACGACCGGATCGTCGAAGCGCTCACACCGACCGAGCCCTGAGGGGCGGCGTGGACATCGGGGAGCTGCCGGCTAGGGCGGCGGCTGGCGACCGGGCAGCGTTTAGCGACCTAATGCGAGAGACCCGTTCCGGTCTGTTCCGCTTCGTCCTGCGCTATGTCGGCGACGAACAGGACGCGCTCGATCTGCTGCAGGAGACCTATGCCGCGGCTTGGCTCGCCTTCCGGCGATACGACCCCGCCCGACCATTCGAGGCGTGGCTCCGGACCATCGCGCTCAACAAGTGCAGGGACTGGTCTCGGCGACGTTTCGTGCGTCGCCTCGTTCGTGGGGTGACGGACCTGTCGACACCCGAAGCCATGGCGATCCCAGACGGAAGCCCTTCCGCAGAGGACCAATTTGATGCCGCACGGGCGGCCATCCAGTTGAACCACGAGATTCAGCGGCTTCCCGCGTCGCTCAAGGCACCCCTGCTGCTCACTGCGATGGAGGGCCGCAGTCACGGGGAGACCGCCGAAATCCTGAATATCTCGGCCAAGGCCGTCGAGACCCGGATCGGCAGGGCGCGTAAGATGCTGGCAAGCCGAATAAAGGCAGCCCTCGACGATCGTTGACCGTCAAGGGCCGTGTGCCAGTAACGTCAGGCGGACGGGGCCGGGACCGGCTGCGGGGCGGGCTCAGGCGCGGGTGCCGGAGCAGGC
>QBLX01000069.1:7569-9420 GCA_003241825.1 Alphaproteobacteria bacterium | reverse complement strand
CCCCCGCTCGACCTCATCTTGTCACAGCAGCAGGGCGCCGCGGCTGCGGCTGCGCCGGCGCTGAGCAATGTCAGGCCAATGACGAGAGTGAGGATCTTCTGAGTTCCGGTCATGGTCGTCTCCACGTGTTGAAGGGGAACGTTACACTCAATGGACCATGAAACCGAATGTGCCGGTCATGGTGTGGTTGGTGCCAGCCGCGGTCCAGGCAACGGTGTAGGACCCTGCGGGAAGGGTCGGAACCGGCGTGGTGACGCTCTCGACAGCCGTCTCTGACAAGGTCGCCGCCAGCGGGAACCGCTGGCCAGCCGCATTCGTCAGGCTTACCGACTGGACGATCATGGCGTGCGGCAGCGTCAGGGAGATCTCGGCCGGTGATCCGTTGAGCATGGCCCCTGCGGCGGGCGAGGACGCTTGCAGCGCGGTGCCGGTGGGAGCCGGGACCGACATTGCGCCCGACGCGGTTTGGCTGGACATCGCGGACATGTCGTGACCGGCATGGGGATCGGTGACGGGTGCGGTCTGCGGTGCCGCGGCGGGCATGCTGTGACCTGCGTGCGGGTCCGCTGACGGAGCGCTCTGAGGCGACGCGGCGGGCATCCCGTGGCCGGCATGGGGATCGGCCGCTGGAGCGGTCTGGGCATTTGCGGCCCCGGCGGCAAGAGCAGCGAACAGGCTTGCGGCCGCGAAGGTCGTGATCTTGGTCATCGTCGTCTCCTTGAAAAGTCTGTCCCGGAAATCCGGATAGGTTCGAGGTGTCAGCTGCCCCGACGAGGTGGCGAACCGAAGGAGGGGTCGCTGCTCACACGGCTGGCCACAGTGCCCGGCGGATGAGCATACCAACCGGGATCGGCGTAATCGCCCGGCCTCACGTCGTCACGGGTCTTCACCAGCGTAAACATGCCGCCCATCTCGATGTTCCCGAACGGCCCCTTGCCAGTCATCATGGCCATGGTGTTGGCCGGCCCCTGGTGACCCGCATCGGTGTGTTCCTGGTGTTCGGCCATCCCTTCCCGACCCATAGGAAGATAGCCCGGAAGCATCTGCCGGACCCGGGCGCCGACACCGGTCTGATCAACGCCGGTGGGGTTGGGCACCTCGTGACCCATGGCGTTCATGGTGTGGTGGGCCATGTGGCAGTGCAGCGCCCAGTCGCCGGGCACGGCAGTGAACTCGATGTCGCGCATCTGGCCGACGCTGACGGTCTCGGTCACCTCGCGCCGCCACTGGCTCTGTGGCCAGCGACCGCCGTCGGAGCCCGTGACCAGAAACTCCACGCCGTGCAAATGGACCGGGTGGTTCCACATCGACAGATTGCCGACCCGGATGCGGACCCGGTCTCCGGTCCGTGTCACCAGGGGCTCGATCGCAGGAAAAACCTTGGAGTTGAAGGTCCAGAGGTCGAAATCGACCATGACCGACGGATCGGGACGCCACGTTCCCGGATGCAGCGCCCAGTTATGCAGGAGGAAGGCGAAGTCGCGGTCGATCGCTTCCTTCTGGCGCGGATGGATGATGAACAGCCCCATCATGCCGTAGGCCATTTGGGTCATCTCGTCGGCGTGCGGATGATACATATGGGTGCCGTGCTGGCGCAGGGTGAACTCATAGACAAAGGTCTCGCCCGGCTGGATCGCCGGCTGGGTCAGCCCGCCAATGCCGTCCATTCCGGCGGGCAGGATCAAGCCGTGCCAGTGGACTGAGGTATGCTCGCCCAGTCGGTTGGTGACGAAGATGCGGACCCGATCGCCCTCGACCGCCTCGATCGTGGGCCCGGGCGTCGAGCCATTGTAGCCCCAGCATGTGGCGACGCTGCCGGGTCCGAACTCGTGCTGGATCTCTTCGGCGACA